>JAQUDG010000050.1 GCA_028685815.1 Desulfuromonas sp. | reverse complement strand
AAATATCTCCTTGCTCTTTAAGCTGGAGAAACATCTTCTGCACCCCTTTTTGGTGGCGCTGCTGGGTTGTGCGAATAAAATCAGTGTTATCGACGTTGAGTTTTTCCCATAGAGCCTGAAAGCGGGGCATAACCCGATCAGCCAACTCCAACGGAGTTTCACCATTGGCTAGGGCCGCTTTTTCAACTTTTTGCCCATGTTCATCAGTGCCAGTGAGGAAAAACACATCATAACCGCGCGCGCGTTTGTAGCGCGCCAGCGCATCGCACGCCAAGGTTGTGTAGGCGTGGCCGATGTGTGGCACATCATTGACATAGTATATAGGGGTAGAGATATAAAATGAATTTTCCATACGAGCTCCTGCTATTCTTTCGGCTTTGGTTGCGGCCGACGTTTGTTGCGGCGACGTGGAGGTCTTTTCTTCAGCTCCTGTTCGTTACTGTTGGGGCTGGCAGCTGTTTCGCCAATGCCACGCGAGGGGCTGTTTAAGCTACCTTTGTTTCCCGTCTCCGTCTGGGTAGGGCTTTTGTCTGTCGGTCTAGGTGTCTGACCCTGTTTTGGACGTTTGCGCCTGGAGTCTGGTTTTGCTTTTTTACCTTCCGGACGTGCTGGCTCGCGTGTGGCACTATCTTTTCTTGGCTCTGCATCGCTTCCGCGCGCTTGCGTCTGGGGTGTTCCGCTGCGCTTGGCACCGCGATTGCCCCCGCTGCTACTTTGGGTGTTGGTATCCTCTTTGGGGCTAGGTGTAGACTCAGTAGCAGTAGCGGTTTGGGCCCTTGTGGCGCTGTCGGGTCTAGTACTGTTCGGATCTTTGTTGAGTTGATCAACCGGGACCTCAACGTTTTTCCCCTCAAGACGTAGAGTCACGCTCTGACCTAGAATGTTAACTGCGTTGACTGTGGCTTCCTGTCCCTCGAACATAACCTTGCGCCCGAGTTTGGGGAGCTTCTTTGCCATGCTGCAATAGGTATCGTATTCGTAACCTAAACAGCACAAAAGCCGACCACACTGCCCGGAAATTTTATTGGGGTTAAGTGCTAAACCTTGCTGTTTGGCCATTTTGACCGAAACTGGTTGAAACTCGGTGATAAAGGTGGAGCAGCACAGTTCGCGCCCACAGATGCCTAGCCCTCCTAGGAGCTTGGCCTCGTCGCGCACCCCTATCTGACGCATTTCTATGCGGGTATGGAAGTGGTGAGCCAGATCTTTAACGAGTTCACGAAAATCAATGCGGTTTTCGGCGGTAAAGTGGAACAGAATCTTTGACCCATCGAACATGTAGTCGGCCTTAACTAGGCTCATGGGCAGATTGCGCTTCTTTATCCGGTCCACGCAAAAGTCGAACGCTTCAACTTCCTTGGCGCGACTGATACGGGTCATGTTGATGTCAGCCTCAGTCGCCAAGCGTAAAACTTTTTTTAGTTCCAGCTGGCGTTTGCCTATATCGACAATGCTGCGCGGGGCACGAACTATAATGCCAAGGGCGCGCCCGCGGCTGGTTTCAACAACAACCTGATCCTGACACTTCAGCGCATAGCCATTGGTGTCAAAATCGTATTGCTTGCCGGCATTACGAAATTTAACCGTGACCACTTCTGTGTGGTTTTCAGTTTTTGGTTGTTTTTCTGGGACGACAGGTTCTGTTTCTTGCTGCCGTTCAGAAAGCTCAGTAGAATTGTTATTCTGTTTATTTTGCATATATTTAAAATACTTAGAGTTAATACTTGCAATCAATATTTATAGAAAATGTTGGATTGGAGCTGCATTTTCTGCTTCGGCGCAAGGGGGCATTCAGCTAGCATAGGTGGCTTTGGCTAGCTGAAGGCGTGCGCAAGAGAATTTTTGCATGGTAGCGTATTCGGCAACGACAGGCAACGTTATGTTAAGGGCTACGCCCGTTTATTCTGTCGTCCTTGCTGGGTGGGGGCGGTAAAAACAAGGCGGGACAGAAGCCACTCCATGGCAAGGAGATGGTTTACGTTGTGCTGCAGATAGGTGCGGCAGCGCAAGATACTTTCGAGCATGGCCAAGGCTGAGGCTGGCGTGTGCTTGCGCGCTAAATGCTGCAGGCTCTGCTCTAGATCGGTGTTAACCAGGAGGGCGCTGGAGCCGCGCGCAGTTATGATGAACAAGTCGCGATAACAGCTGATCAAAATGTCGGTAACTGCTTCGGCATATTCTCGATCTAGTCCCAACTCGGCGGCGAGATCCAGCATAGGGAGAATGGATCCTGGTTGCAGGCGACTTATGCGGGTAAAAACGTCGCGGCGTGTATTTAGATAGAAATCACGATCCGAGCCAAAGGCCTTGTTCAGGCTGCCCTGGGCTAGAGCCGCGAGGATGTTGCGCTCGGTTTCGTCGGCAACTTGGCTTTGGAGTACTTTATCGATGTCGGTTTGGCGCAGGCGTGAAAATGGCAGATGCTGGCATCTCGACCTGACGGTGGGGAGCAGGGCCTGCGGCTGTGAGCTTAGCAGAATAATAATGGTTCCGTAGGGCGGTTCCTCTAAGGTTTTAAGCATCGCATTTGCAGCGCTGTGGTGCATCCGCTCTGCAGCGTCGATGAGCACAATGTGGCGCGTTGACTCTAGTGGACGATAGGCGAGCGCTCTTTGCAAGACACGAATTTGTTCAATTTTTATAAATTGACCATCAGGTTCAAGGGTATGCAAGTCTGGGTGGTTGTTGTGGTCGATACGGCGACAAGAGCTGCACTTGCCGCAACCGTTGCCAGCATCGCAGAACACCAGGCGCGCCAGCGCTAGTGCCATCAGACGCTTACCGATCCCATCAAAACCACTGAACAGGTAGGCATGGGCTAGTTTACCGCTGGTAAAGGCGTGCTGCAGCAGTTTTTTCTGGCGTTCATGACCTATGATGGCGGTAAAAGGGTCTGTAGAGAGCATGAAGTCGGAGCCTATTGCTTCCATGTCGCGATGTGGGGTTCTGTCACGTCGGCAATCCGCTGCGCGACCTGTGCAGGTGTACCGCTGGCATCGATGCGCTTTATCCGCTGTGGATGCTGGAGCTGCAGCTGAGCATAGCCATTTTGCACCCGCGCATGGAATCTGAGCGATTCTTGTTCGAAGCGTGCTTCGGCATCGAGATCCTGAGAGTGGTTACGCGCCAATGCGCGCTTTAAGCCGATTTCAGCGGGAAGGTCGAGCCATAGGGTTAGTTCCGGTTCAATCTCGCCACAGGCCAGCTGCGCAAGTTTTTCTATGGTGGTGCGTTCCAGCCCTCTGCCGTAACCTTGGTACGCCATGGTAGCGTCGGTAAAGCGATCACATATAACTACTTTGCCGGCATTTAAGGCAGGGCGTATCACCTGTTCCACATGCTGAGCCCGCGCCGCTGCATAAAGCAATAGCTCGGTAGTAGGAGCCATCTCCACATAGGTGGGGTCGAGGAGGATGGAGCGGATTTTGTCCGCAATGGCGCATCCGCCTGGCTCACGGGTGGCAATGGTTGGGAGGTTGTACCTCTGGAGCAGATCATTTAAGTGCATGATCTGGGTTGTTTTGCCACAGCCTTCGATTCCTTCGATGGTGATGAATTTATGCATTGGTATATCCACGTAGTTTTATGCTGGCCGCATAGATTTCATGGCGGCTTGCTTTGCACAAAGTAAATTAATTATAGTCGAGCCTATAACTTTACAGGTTTCGCAGCGCATGAATCAAGGTTAAAATCCCCCTTTGGTTGGCGGATGGCGCATGGGTGAGTCAGCGGGTGGACTAAGTAGGTGAGGCTATTCGTGGGGGAGCTATCGGAGGAACCCACTGGAGGTAGTGGGTAGTATTGAACTCCAGTGTAGCTTTAACGAACCGTGTTCGATAATTTTTCTGGTGCGTTTTAACCAGTCACGGTATGGTGCGAGTTTTGATTCTGGGATTAGATAGAAGTATTTATACCATGGATGAACTTCTGCATAAAATACAGCTGTGCCCCATGCTAGAGAACTTTGAGCAGGCATTAGGGTATCGTTTTGCTACGCGCGCTTTGTTGGTAAGGGCCCTGATCCATAAATCCTTTGCTAACGAAAAGCTCAAAGATCCAGCGGCCTCCAATGAGCGGCTAGAGTTTCTTGGCGACGCTGTGCTTGATTTGGTGGTCGCCCGGCATTTGTACTCGATGTTTCCAGCGTTACCCGAGGGGGAATTGTCGCGGGTGAGGTCCGAGCTGGTCAGTGCCGCGGCTCTGGCCACTCTGGCACGCACCCTTAATTTAGGGGGCTATTTACGCCTGGGGCGCGGGGAAGAGCATAGCGGCGGACGCGACAAAGACAATATCCTTGCGGACGCGCTGGAGGCGGTGTTTGGGGCGATGTTTCTCGACTCCGACTTGAAGCAAGCAACAAAAATAATCGTAGCGCTCCTTGATGACAAGGCGAGCGAGCGGGTCCAGCAAGAATCACACGACTACAAAACCCGTCTGCAGGAAGAAGTCCAGGCTCGTTTCGGGGAAACACCAGAGTATGTTCTGTGCGACCAGAGTGGCCCCGACCACGCGCGTTCTTACCAGGTGCAGGTGTGTTATGCTGGGCGTACCATTGGGTATGGAAGTGGTAAAAGCAAGAAAGCCGCACAGCAGAAGGCAGCACAAATGGCTCTGAACCAAATTGACCTTGAACCTGAACATGATATTGAGAGTACGTTGAAATGATAGAGGATACAGTACAGGAAAAGCAGGAAGAATTTCGTTGCGGGTTTGTCTCCATCGTGGGACGTCCCAATGTCGGTAAGTCAACCCTGCTGAATAAAATTTTAGGGCAGAAAATAGCCATAACCGCCAACAAGCCCCAAACTACCAGAAATCGAGTGCTTGGTATTCACACCACGGAGAATGCGCAGACATTGTTCCTTGATACCCCAGGGATTCATAGGGCACGTGGAAAACTGAATAAATATATGGTGGATCAGGCTCTGTCGGCCTGTAGTGGCGTCGACCTTATTCTGCTGGTTACCGACGCAACTGCGCCGGGTAAAAGTGATGATTTTATTCTACAGATTCTAGCCCAGAACCAGATTCCGGTTGTTCTGCTGATTAATAAGATTGATCGTATCGAGAAAACGGTGCTCCTGCCACTGATGGCTCATTATCATGAAGCCTTTGATTTTGCCGGGATAATCCCCATATGTGCCGCAGACGGCGGTGGGGTGAATGAACTGTTGCATCAAGTGGAGTCTATGTTGCCGCTTGGACCGATGCTCTATCCCGCAGACAGTGTAACGGATCTGCCCGAACGCTTTATCGTAGCGGAGATGATTCGGGAAAAAGTGTTGCGTCGCACCCACCAAGAGCTCCCCTACGGAGTTGCGGTCGAGGTGGAGAGCTTTACCGAGCGAGAGCGTGATGGTCTTATCTCCATTCAAGCGGTTATCTACGTCGGGCGCGATGCGCATAAACGTATTCTGGTGGGCAAGGGGGGTAGCATGATCCGCACCCTGGGCACCGATGCGCGGCATGAAATTGAACGATTCCTCGATGCCAAAGTGTACCTTGAGTTGTTCGTCAAGGTAAAGAAGAACTGGACGGAATCGGATCGGGCGCTAAGAGAGCTAGGTTATAACTAGATTCAATGTTACCTCTATAAATATAACCTGCTGGAATCAAGCCTGCAGACTTAAACATATAAAAGGTAAAGAGGACTGAGTATGTCTGTAGTAGCGATAGTAGGGCGCCCGAATGTGGGCAAATCGACCCTGTTCAACCGTATTTTAGGCCAGCGCAAAGCTATTGTCGAAGATTTTCCCGGGGTCACCAGAGATAGAAATTATGCTGAAGTAACCCGGTTTGACAAACATTTTACCCTGATTGATACCGGCGGTTTCGAACCTGTTAGCACTGATCGCATGCTGGCGCAGATGCGCGAGCAGTCGCAGCTTGCCATGGAAGAAGCAGACATTATTTTGTTTCTTCTCGATGGACGAGAAGGCTTGACGGCGTCGGACCATGAAGTGGCGCAGATGCTGCGACGGGTTGAGAAGCCAGTGCTGTATGTGATCAACAAGGTTGATGGGCCACAGCAAGAAGAGGATGCGACAGAGTTTTACGCCCTGGGAATTGGCGAGTTTTATACGGTTTCTGCTGAACATGGGGGTGGCATCGGTGAGCTGACCAGAGTGCTACAGGAGCTGCTACCTGAACAGGTCGAACAAGAAGATACTGAAACCGAGGTGCGTATTGCGGTTATAGGGCGTCCCAACGTGGGCAAGTCATCCATCGTCAACCGCATGCTTGGCTACGAGAGGATGGTGGCGAACCCCACCGCTGGCACCACACGTGACAGCATTGATACTCCCTTTATGTACGATAAGCAGCGCTACGTTCTTATCGACACGGCTGGCATCAGACGGCGTGGGCGTGTAAGCGAAAAGCTGGAAAAATACTCCATTGTTCACGCCCTGAAGGGGATGGACAGAGCGCATGTAGTGATGTTGGTTATCGATGCAGAAGCGGGGATAACCGACCAGGACATGACCATTGCCGGCTATGCCTATGACAAAGGGCGTGCGGTGGTGCTGGTGGTGAATAAGTGGGATGCTGTTGAAAAAGACAACTATACCATGAAGAAATTCACCGAGGATGTGCGGGAAAAGTTCAAGTTTTTGAGTTTTGCCCCCATAATGTTTATCTCCGCTCTCACTGGGCAACGCGTAGCCAAGGTAATGGAGACGGTGGCAGAGGTAGCACAGCAGTTTAATCTTAAGGTCAGCACCTCTACACTCAATAAAATCTTGCAAGCTGCCGAGCAGAAGCATCCGCCCGCCATGTATCAAGGTAAGCGGGTCAAGCTGTTTTACATGACCCAGACTGCAGTGCGACCACCTACGTTTACCATCTTTGTGAGCAAGTCTGATGGGGTGCATTTTTCCTACCAGCGCTACCTGGCGAATAAAATCAGAGAACCTTTCGGATTTGTAGGTTGTCCTATCCGCATTAATTACAGGGACAGAGAACACTAAAGAGAGTGTATGGACCCCTTATCACCCCCCCCAACTTGCCTGCTCTGGGTCCCCCATGGGCAGACAATAGCTCTATAGTTAAGATGACGCTTTTCAGGCTACTTTGCAGTTTGGGCTCAGCCCGCGCTGCATTGCGCAGTTGTGTGCTGGGCAGGAGCTTTTTTTGTGCTAAAGTTTACGCTGCAAGTTGGCGCAGAAATTTGTCGGTGGCGCCAGCGCTAAAAGGAGACTCGGGTGAGAAAAAAACAATTCTTGTAGTTGAAGATGAAGAGAGCTTACTCAAGCTTGAAACCATTCTTCTTACATCCAGAGGATTTGAGGTAATAGGGGCGACCAACGGCAGAATAGCGCTGGAGCTTTTGGAAAAAGAGAAGGTAGATCTGGTATTGCTGGACATAATGCTTCCCGAAATCGATGGCTTTGAGGTGTGTCAGCGCATTAAATCCAATCCGGAAACGAAAAAATTGCCGGTAATTATGCTTACGGCTAAGAAAAGTCAGGAAGACCTTGCGCGCGGAAACGAAGTCGGAGCCGACTGGTATGTGACTAAACCGTTTAAATCGGCCAAGGTTATCGAAATTATCGAACGTCTGTTATTGTAGGTTTTTCGTATAGATCTCTATGCTTTGGGTGGGGCCGCACATGTGGTTCTACTTGACATAGAGGTCAATTTAATGTTATACGCAATCACTTTACACTACTAAATTGATGGTGATTTTTTATATCAAGCAGGAGGCACTCTTGGCAAAAGAAGAAGCAATAGAGGTTGAAGGCACCGTGATTGAACCGTTGCCCAACGCCATGTTTCAGGTGAAACTGGATAACGACCATGTCGTGTTGGCGCACATTTCTGGAAAGATGCGCAAGTTCTATATCCGCATTCTGCCTGGCGACCGGGTAACCGTTGAACTTTCTCCCTATGATCTTTCCCGCGGTCGCATCACTTACCGCGAAAAATAGTCTGTGATCGGAGGCTATCTCTGACGCTCTTCCCCGTAGCACTGACCTAAGGCAACGTGGTGAGAAACGTGCCAGACAGCGTAGTTCATTGCTGCGCTGACTGGGCGATGGAGAAAAAATCTAGTGTCCATAGACATAAAAGCCGGCTGCTGCCGGTTTTTTTTATCTAATTTGCAACAGGTCTGCCAGATCCGCAGATCTCATGGCACGGAGGCAATAGAGGCGTGATGGAAGAGAATTACAACCCCGCACAAATCGAGCAGAAATGGCAGCAACGCTGGGGCACAACGTCCCATTACAAGGTTGATATCTGCAAGGATAAGGAAAAGTACTACGTGCTGGAGATGTTTCCTTACCCATCCGGGCGCATCCACATGGGGCACGTACGCAATTACTCTATCGGCGATATAGTTGCCCGCTTCAAGCGCCTGCAAGGCTTTAATGTGCTCCACCCTATGGGCTGGGATGCGTTTGGCATGCCGGCAGAAAACGCTGCGATTGAGCACGGCATCCATCCGGCCAAGTGGACCACAGAAAACATCGCCAATATGCGTAAGCAACTGAAAAGGATGGGGCTATCCTACGACTGGGAGCGCGAATTCGCTACCTGCGATGCGGACTACTATCGCTGGGAGCAGCTCATGTTTCTTCAGATGTTTGAGCGCGGCTTAGCCTACAAAAAAAGTTCAGTCGTAAATTGGTGTGAATCGTGTCAGACCGTCCTTGCTAATGAGCAGGTTGACGACGAGCGTTGCTGGCGCTGTAACACCGAGGTTAGTGATAAAGAATTGGATCAGTGGTTCTTCAAGATCACTGACTACGCTGAAGAACTGCTTGAGGATACGTACAAGCTCCCAGGTTGGCCGGAATCGGTTCTTGCTATGCAGCGCAACTGGATCGGACGCAGCACTGGTTGTGAAATAATCTTTAAAACCGAAGATGACGCACACAGTATCCCAGTGTTTACCACGCGCCAGGATACCCTATTTGGCGCTACCTTCATGAGCCTGGCTCCAGAACATCCGCTGGCGCTTAAACTGACCACGCCGGAGCATAAAGCGGAGGTGGAGAGTTTTATCGCTAAGGTGAAGAAGCAGGACAAGAAAAATCGCACCAGCGAAGATTTCGAAAAAGAGGGTGTCTTTACCGGTACGTACTGCATAAACCCTGCTAGTTGGTGTAAGATGCCGGTATTCTTGGCTAATTTCGTCTTGATGGACTATGGTACCGGGGCAGTTATGGCTGTTCCCACCCATGACCAACGCGATTTTGACTTCGCGCGCAAGTACGATCTGCCTCTCGTAATGGTGGTCAGCCCTGAAGGGGAAGAGCTCAAAGTGGAAGAGATGACCGAAGCTTGGACCGCTCCTGGCATTATGGTCAACTCTGGTCAGTTCAACGGACTAGACAACGAGAGTGCGAAAGAACAGATAGCTGACTACCTTGCAGAGCAGGGTATTGGGATCAAGAGTATTAATTATCGTCTGCGTGACTGGGGTGTATCACGCCAGCGCTATTGGGGTACCCCCATCCCCATTGTTTACTGTGATACCTGCGGTCCGGTACCAGTTAAAGCGGAAGACCTTCCGGTGGTTCTGCCTACCGACGTTGAATTTAAGGGAGAGGGGGGCAGTCCTCTGGCTCAGCATGCGGCATTCCACCAAACCACCTGTCCTGCGTGTGGAGCTCCAGCCCGGCGTGAGACCGACACTTTTGACACCTTTGTGGAAAGCTCCTGGTATTTTGCCCGTTACGCTTGTCCAGATTACACCGGAGGTCCCTTGGACACTGCTGCTGCCGATTACTGGTTGCCGGTAGATCAGTACATTGGTGGGGTAGAACACGCGGTAATGCATTTGCTCTACGCCCGTTTTTTTACTAAGGTGATGCGCGACCTCGGTTTGCTGAATGTGGATGAACCATTTACCAACCTGCTTACCCAGGGGATGGTGTGTAAAGAGACATACTCCTGTGCGGAGCATGGCTGGCTTTATCCTGAAGAGGTCGATACCGGGAAATGCACTAAGTGTGGTACTGAAGCTGTACGTGGGCGTACGGAAAAGATGAGTAAGTCCAAGAAAAACGTGGTTGATCCGGACCTCCTTATCTCAACCTATGGGGCAGACACAGCGCGGCTCTTTTCGTTGTTTGCCGCGCCACCCGAAAAGGATCTAGAGTGGAATGATCAGAGCGTAGAGGGCTGTTATCGTTTTTTAAATCGGGTATGGCGCGCTGTATACGAGCATAAAGGGGTCTTTACCCAGCCCGTTGAAGGGGATGAGGGTAAGGACGCGCGCGCGCTGCGGCGTAAAACCCACCAGACCATTACTAAGGTAACGGCAGATATCGAGGGCAGCTTCCATTTCAATACCGCCATCGCCGCGATTATGGAGTTGGTCAACAGTATTTATGCCCTCAAAGACACCTCCTCCTGCCAAGGGGCGATACGCGAAGCTTTGGAAACCGCAGTTCGGCTCCTCGCACCCTTTGTCCCACATATTTGCGAAGAGCTGTGGAGCAACATGGGTCACACCGTCAGCCTTGAAACGGCGGGTTGGCCTGTGCCCCAGCCTGCGTTGATGCAGGAAGAGGAAAAACTCATTGTCGTGCAGATAAACGGTAAAGTGCGGGCACGTGTAACTGTGCCGGCCAGCGCTACCAATGCGCAGATCGAAGAGCAGGCGCTCGCAGAAGAACAGGTGAAGCGCTTCTGCGCGGATAAAACCATCCGCAAGGTTATCGTAGTTCCGGGTAAACTTGTGAATGTGGTTGTCGCATGAGTTACACCACGAGGCGCATGGGAAGGCCTCTGCATCGGTATGTGGGGGGCATAATCGGTGTAGTCGGTATATGTATTGGAGCGTGGCTCCTAAGTGGATGCGGATATCATCTGCCGGGGCGCGGAGATGCCATTCCCGCAGATATACATAAAATATACGTTGCTGTGCTCGGTAATCGTACTACTCAACCATTTATCGAAAACATGCTGACCTCCGACGTGCGGGATCAGTTTACGCGGCGTCCGAGCTTTGAAGTGGTGGGCGACCGCAAGAAGGCCGATGCGGTAATCACGGGAACCATAACCAGGTATAACATTGACGCTGTAGCCTATGATGAGAAAGACAATATAAGAGAATATAGAGCGGTTATGACCGCTGAATTTCGTTTTGAGCGCACCGACGGCAGCGAAGTCCTTTGGCAAGGCAATGTGACCTGGGACGAGGAGTTTATGGCGCAAAATGACCGCGCTTTGCAGTACAACAATGAAACCGCAGCACAGAAAACACTGAGCTCGCGTCTGGCAAGTGAGTTTTTTAACAGAATTGTGGATAATTTTTAAACGGAGTCACCCATGAATGCGACTGAGTTGTCTCGCAGTGTCGCAGCTGGAAAGCTTCCTCCCCTGATTTTTTTGTATGGTGAGGAGGCTTTTTTGTTACAGGAAGCGCTCACTGAAGTGTGCAATGCCGCAGTTGCGCCCGCGGATCGAGACTTCAACCTTGATCAGTTTTCTGCGCAGGATGATTCCGTAGACGAAGTTCTTGAAGCCGCATATTCCTATCCGGTATTTGCTCCTCGCCGCTGTGTCATAGTCAGACAAGCTCAAGCATTTAATGCCGCCCAGTATGAACAACTGCTCCAATATGTGAAAAAGCCTCTGGACTCAACCTGCTTGGTGTTGTGTGCTGAAAAAATAGATAAACGCAAAAAATTCTTTACCACTTTTAAAAAACACGGCGAATTAGTTGAATTCAAACGTTTGTATCCAGACAAAATCCCTTTTTTTGTGGAACGACGCGCTGCGGAGAGGGGCAAACGCTTTACTGCGGATGGCCTGAACTTATTCTGCCACCGGGTTGGAACCAACTTAACTGAAGTTATTGCAGAACTAGATAAGTTGGTCAGCTATTGTGGCACGGATGAGTCCATCCTCGATGTTGCTGATGTCGCAGCAGTGGTGTCCGATACCTGCCTAGATAGTATTTTTGATCTTACCGATGCGGTAGGCAGTGGTGCCCTAAGCAAGGCTTTGCTCCTCACCGAGCGTTTGCAGCAGGATGGAGAGCATCCATTGATGATTTTGGCTATGCTGGTGCGTCACTTTCGCCAACTCTGGAAGGTACAGGCTCTGCTTGAGAGTGGAGCAGCGCAGCCTGAGATCTGCAAACGTGTGGGGATAAATCCATATTTTGCAGGTAAAACCATTGCGCAGGCGCGTAAGTTCGACACGGCGGCATTTGTGGCTATCTTTGAGTTGTTTGTCGAGTTGGATATGGACCTGAAATCCGGCGGGGGACAGGCGAGTTCCTTAATGCAGCAGGGTATTATGCGTCTGGTCGCTTTTGGCGACGCTGTAAAAGGGCATTACTAAACTAAGAGGAATAAAGCGTGCGGGGGCGATTAAGCTCAGGTAGGCAGTGCTTAGGCATAAAAAAAGGGGCCGAAGCCCCTTTTTCATTGTAGTTAATCCAGGGTGTTGACCAGTTTGGTCAGGCGCCCGATTTTACGGCTAGCAGTTGCTTTATGGATAACACCCTTACTTGCAGTTTTGTCGATATAAGGGATAGCTTTTTCTAGCGCTGCAACGGCGGCTTCTTTGTCTTTAGCGGCAACAGCGACACGCACATTCTTTACCAGGGTACGCATGGAACTGCGTACATGTACATTTCTAGCGGTGCGGATAATGCTCTGACGATTGCGCTTAATAGCTGATTTATGTGTGGCCATGCGTTTGTGCTCCGTATTTCCAAGTGGTGTTGTGATAAAAACATTCAGGACTTTATGTAGGGTTAGACATGTATCTAATCTATACATAATCTTGAATGATCGACTGCTACAGGGATCGTTTTATAACATCGCGCAGCGTGGCTGTCAAGGTAAGAGTTTAATCATGTTATTTGAAAATTCCTTACGAAACAGTATGTTGAGTAATTGTCGCAATGGATTAAAAATAAATAATCCTATTCGTGAACCCAAACATGAACAGGGATTTCTATGAGTCGCGTACACATGTTGGCCGCAACCGCAGTTCTGGGCATTTCAACGCTGTTGAGCCGTTGTGCCGGTCTGGTGCGAGACATGGTAATTGCAACGATGTTCGGTGCTAGTTATGGCACAGATGCATTCTTTATTGCCTTTACCATTCCAAATCTGTTGCGGCGCTTTTTTGCCGAAGGTTCTTTGACCGCGGCATTTGTTCCGGTCTTTTCTGGGGTGCAGCGCACTAAAGGACACCACGAAGCGGTCATTGTAGCCCGACAGTGCTGGTCGTTGCTTATTATGATTGTGGGCGTTCTTACCGCTCTAGGGATCTTGTTTGCGCCTACGCTTGTGACCCTGGTCGGGCATGGCTTTGCCAGCGTCCCTGGGAAGATAGAACTCACCATCGATCTTACCCGAGTGATGTTCCCGTATATTTTCTTTATCAGTCTTTTAGCTCTGGTTACCGGAGTATTGAATGTATATGGGCACTACTTCATGCCGGCGTTCTCTCCGGTACTGCTAAATGTCTCCATTATTGTAAGCGCTGTATTTCTAAGTAAACATATGGAGCTGCCTATTGAGGCCCTAGCTTGGGGCGTGATAGTTGGGGGTGTGCTCCAACTGCTCGTCTCCTTGCCGGTGTTTAAGCACCACGGCTTCAGAATAGCCCCAACTCTGACCCTTGATCACCCGGCGGTTAAGCGTATCGCCTTGCTTATGCTGCCGGGGGTTGTAGGGGTAGCCATCTATCAAATCAATGTGGTGGTTACGCGCCTGTTGGCTTCATTTCTGGAACAGGGGAGCGTGTCCTGGCTGTATTATAGTCAGCGTTTATTTGAATTCCCGCAGGGAATTTTCATCGCATCGTTAGCACAGGCCCTGCTGCCTACTATGAGTCGTCAGGCTGCGGATGGGCAGGAACCTGAACTGCTCGATTCTTTGCGCTATGGACTCAATCTCATTATTATTATCACCCTGCCGGCGGCTGTCGGTTTAGCCATGTGCTCCCATGCGCTGTTCAGCCAACTGTTCATGGGCGGTGAATTTACCTATACCGATGTGAGCAACAGTGCTACTGCGCTAATTGCCTATGCGCCTGGTCTGTTCTTTGTCGGAATCAGTCGAATTATTGTCCCGCTGTTTCATGCGCGCCAGGATACCCGTACTCCGGTAGTGGTTTCCTTTTGGACTCTGCTGATCAATGCAGGAGCCGGTCTGTTTCTGATGCAGTATTTCAGTTATATAGGTCTTGCTGCAGCTTTAAGTCTGGCTTCATGTTTCAATGCCATGGCACTGTTTATCCTACTCAGAAGTAAGCTGAGCGCCGTTCTTGCCCTGAAACCGCTCCTGGCAGTATTTCTGCGTGCCGGAATGGCTACCATCCTGATGGGTTTTGTCGTGCAGGGGATACTTCAGTACGGAGTGTGGGAGCAGGGGTTCAGTCTCGTTAACATTTTGAGCCTTGGTGCCGCTGTGGGGGTAGGAGTGATTGTGTATGTGCTGGCCTGCCTGTGTATGGGGCTTCAGGAAGTGACTGAAATCTGGCGTCTAGTAGGAAAACGCTTGCGCCGTTGAATGCCGCATAATTTGTTGGTACCAGATTCTCAGGCGCTTATGCCATCAACCTCGAACTGACGTAGGGCCTCGTAGAGGATAATTCCCACGGAATTAGCTAGGTTGAGACTGCGCACGACTGGGTTGTGTATCGGGATGCGTAAACATTGTTGCGGTGGGTGGGCAGCCAATAGCTCTTCTGGCAGGCCGGCGGTTTCCTTGCCGAACACAACAAAATCCCCTCGTTTGAATTTGGCGCTGGTATACGTTACTTGCGCTTTTTTACTCGCCAACCACCAAGTCGCACCGGGATATGCCTGCTGTAATTGGGTGAAATTGTCCCAAAGATGCAACTTCACATGGGGCCAGTAATCCAGCCCTGCGCGCTTTAAACGACTGTTATCCAGAGAGAACCCCAGTTTGCCGACCAGATGCAGATGAGTACCGGTTGCAGTGCATAAGCGCCCGATGTTGCCGGTATTTGGAGGAATTTCCGGTTCAACCAAGACAATATGGAAAACGGCGTTATTACTGGGCATTGGTTTGGCTGTCCCGTACGCGGCGCCAGCGGTGATGGACCCAGAACCACTGCGCTGGCTGTTTTCTGATCGCCTCTTCAGTTATGCTGGTCATCTGCTGGGTATGTTTCTGAATATTCTCCGCTGTAGCTTTGCCTTCAAAGTACTGCGGAGCACCAATTTCTACGTGGTAGGTGAAACCAGGTTTTCGGTACACGAACACCGGCACCACCGGAACGCCGGTTTTAAGAGCGATTTGGGCGATTATTGGGGTTGTGTAGGCGGGGCGCCCAAAAAAATCGGCCAGAATGGCCTGATCCTTAGAAAGATGTTGATCTAGCAACAAGCAGACCATCCTTTTTTCCGCTAAAGAGCGTAAAATCTTCCGCGCCCCGTGTTTGCTTTCGATGCAGTGTCCTCCGGCCGCTTCCCGTTGACGCTCAAAAAATCGATGCACCACGGGGTTATGCACCTTTTTAGCGACAAAATCTACCGGAAATCCAAGCATGGGCATGAAGAACGTACCCACCTCCCAGAAGCCGATGTGTCCCGAGAGGATGAACGCCCCTTTGTTTTGGCGCTGAATCTCTTCTAAATGTTCAAGTCCCTCGAAGGTAAAATAGGTGTCAAGGTCTTGCTCAGAGGTGAATTTGTCCAAGCGCAGCATCTCTATGCCACTGACTCCCAGATGCTCAAACACACGCACCACCTGCAGTTTTATCCAGGTTTCGGTTTGTTCTGGGTAGGCATGTCTCAGGTTCTCAAGCGCAGTTTTACTGCGTCCGGGCTGGACAAATCGACTCACGCGTCCCAGCATTCCCCCCAGGCGCAGGGCTGTTGTGCGTGGCAGGATTCGTGCTATGCTTGCCACGAAAAGGAACGGTATCGCCTCAATAACATTGAATATCTGTCGTTTTCGGAGTTTTCTCTGTTTTCTATTGCTCAAAATTGAATATCCTCTTTGCAGCAAGCCGTGTGTCTTGGGCAGGAGTGCTTTTAGTTTGAAGCGGCGTAATTCTACGCCGATTTTCATTATGTGCAACCTGTAACATATACTGTGTGAATATAATATGAACCTGGATTATTTTTTCATTGAAGCACTGGTCGCACAACTCAATACCGAACTCAAGGGCGCATTGGTAAAGAAGGTTCACCAACCCCGTGCCGAATTGATCGTTATTGTCCTTTGGGATGGGCGCCAAGAGCAACGTTTATATCTGAGTGCAGAAGTGGGTCGGGTGTTTTTGGGGATATGTGCGTTTAAATTCCGCAATCCTATGCAACCGCCCCGCTTTAGCCAGTTGCTGCGTGCTCATCTGCATCGGCTCGAAGAGATCCGCGTACTGGGTTATGACCGCCAGGTGGGGTTGTTTTTCACCTCAAAAGACCAACGTAGGCTGTGTTTGGTGTTCGATATGTTCGGACGCAATACCAACATGTTTCTCTATGCTGAGGATAGAGGATTGTGGGATAGCATGCGTCGTGTACCGGGCTCGGCAGCTACTGTACCCGATGATCTTTTTGCCCTGCCGAGCAGCCCCGTTCTAGCTCCAGACTTTATCTTCCTTGGCGCTACCGCCCTTCAATCGCTAGATGAAAATGGTGCCGATCCGGCGCTTTGGCTGCAGGAGCACGTTATTCCCATGAGCAGAAGCGTCGCGCGGCGCATCGGTAGCGAAATCGAGCAACAGCATTCGTTAGAACCTCTGCTTAACTTTATTGCAGCGTGGAAGGATGGAAAGCTGGTGCCCGAAAAACATGGCAAGGTATTCACCATGTGGCTAAACAACGATGTTGCAACCGCCACAGATACAGGTGCAAACATAGAAGCAAGTGTTGATATAAACGAATTTTTGAATCGGCACTTGCAAGAGCCTAGTAGCGAAGCGAGAGCTTTTGCCTGTAATCCAGAACTATTAT
Source organism: Desulfuromonas sp. (assembly GCA_028685815.1). Taxonomy (GTDB): domain Bacteria; phylum Desulfobacterota; class Desulfuromonadia; order Desulfuromonadales; family Desulfuromonadaceae; genus JAIVHC01. Next base: position 1,094 of record JAQUDG010000050.1, on the reverse strand, counting down.
CTGGTGTTGATAGGGCCCTTAAAAAAATGCGCAAGCGCGGGCGCAATATCGAAAAAGAGCTCGCTGCGTGCGCCCAGCATGAAGAATATGGACATACCGCTGAGTTGCTCGATGCCCATCGCTATCTGCTACGGCGGGGCATGCACGAGGTTGAGGTGCAAGATTACTATCGTGATCCGCCGGAGAACGTAAGTATCGCCCTTGATCCTGTTAAGACGGTGCAGGAAAATATTGACGCGGCCTACAATCGCGCGCGTAAGGCACGCCGAGGAGTGGAGCACTGCCATCGGCGGATGCAGGAGACCGAACAGGAACTCTACTGGCTTGAAGAGATCCGTCAGCAGCTGAGCAGTGTGGATGGCGCTGGGGATGAAGAACTTCTGCGTGCAGAACTGTTGGAGCACGGTTACCTGCGTTCGAGGGGTAAAGCAGGCGTGCAGCAGCGTAAAATAAATCCGGTGGATTTGGTGCGCACCGCGCTCACTCCAGGGGGATTCCAACTTGTGTGGGGGCGCAACAGCAAAACCAACGCCTACATCTCCCGCCATTTGCTCAAGCAGGATGATTTGTGGTTTCATGCCCACAACACTCCCGGCTGTCATCTGGTACTCAAGACCGGTGGACGAGAACCAGATGCAGAGGATATTCACATTGCCGCTGCTGTTGCTGCGTACTATTCTGCTCAAAAACAGGAACACAGCGCAGAAGTTATGTGGACAAAGGGGAAGCATGTAAAGCAAATCAAGGGGGGGCGTCTAGGCATGGTTACCGTTGCCACCTTTTCGACCCTGCATGTCGCGCCACAGCATGAACAGGATATGAGTCAGAAAGAGGATTTGGACAAATCTTGTACGCCTTGTATTGCGCAGAACGACTGAATTGAAGGGAGACATCACCCATGCAAAAAACCGTATTGGTAACCGGGGGTAATAAAGGGATTGGGCTGGAAACTAGTCGTTATTTTCTCGCCCGCGATTACCACGTTGTGGTGCTAGCGCGTGATTTCAGTGGGTTTGAATTGGCAGGGCAGCAGAACATAACTGAATGCGTTTTTGATCTCACTTGTATTGAGCTGATCCCGCGCTTGATTGCGG
>JAQUDG010000001.1 GCA_028685815.1 Desulfuromonas sp. | reverse complement strand
CGACCTGCCTCTGTGGATTCCCGCGACCCAAGGCTGCTGTGGCTTGCCCGCCCAAGCCGCAGGGGATGCTGCCACCGTGGATCAACTGGCGGACACCAACGTGGGGGCCTTTGCACAGCGCAAGGTGAATACGGTGATAACCGCGTGCGCCTCGTGTAATGCTGGGATCGGTAAACACTATCGCGACATGGGGGATCAATATGCGGCCTTAGGCAACCAGGCAGAAGATGTCCTGGTTTTTCTGGTGCGGATGGGGCTGGTGGAGAAGCTACAAGCCCTGCCTCGGGTTGAGAACCCAACCAGAGTTACCTATCATGATCCCTGCCATCTGCGTACTCAGGGGATAACCGCGCAGCCGCGTGCGCTACTCAAGGCTCTACCGGGGGTGGAATTTGTCGAAATGGATGGTGCGGATCGCTGCTGTGGGCTGGGGGGAACCTTCTCCGTCTACCACTACGACACCAGTCTCACCATCGGTGCCCGCAAGGCCGATGGAATCAAAAACAGCAGTGCTGAACTAGTTGCATCTGCATGCCCCGGCTGTATAATGCAGCTGCAAGACAGCATCAATCATGCCGGTCTGAACAAACAAGCCTGTCATGTCCTAGAGCTGATCGCCCGGGATCTACCTTAAGAACCCGAAAGCGAATCAGCCCTGACTTAACCTCTATCTACATAACGAACAAGGAGAACCACCATGCTGCGACCCTTTACCCTGACTTTACTCTGCGCCTTCATACTCATCTCAGCCATCCCCGCATTCGCCGTACCGGCGGGCAGAAGCCTCACTTTTGACAAAGCGGCCATCGGGCCCGTTGAATTCGAAGGCACCCTGCACAACAAAGCTGCGGATAAAGGCTGTGCCACCTGCCACAACCCCAACACCTTCCCAAAAATGAAAAAGGGCGGCGTTACTATCACTATGGCGAAAATTTATGCCGGTGAGCAATGCGGCATCTGTCACAACGGCACAGACGCATTTGCGGCTCAAGGCACATGCAACAAGTGTCACGTACGCAAATAAGAAGTTCCTATCTCAAGCTTTAAACAGCTGAGCACATAAACTAAATCAGGAAGCAGGTGGTATATAAACCACCTGCTTCTTTTTCTTAAAAAGGTTTCAAAAACGCAATGAGTACCAACGTAAAAGCCTTGGGCATCTTCTCCGGCGGCCTTGATAGCATACTAGCGGCGCTGCTGCTGCGCGCACAGGGGATAGACGTTTACTGTGTCACCTTCGTCACCCCCTTTTTCGATGCTGAAAAAGCCATAGAAATGGCGGCGTACTACAACCTGCCCCTGCAGATTCAAGACATCAGCGTTCCCCACCTAGCGATGCTAAAAAATCCACGCTATGGCTACGGACGCAACATGAATCCCTGCATCGACTGCCATGCGCAGATGTTTACCATGGCCGCCCACATCATGGAGCAAGAAGGTTACGATTTCCTCTTTTCTGGAGAGGTGATCGGGCAGCGCCCCAAGAGTCAGAACCGTGACGCCCTGCAATCGGTGAATAAGGCTTCGGGCTGTGGAGATAAAATCCTGCGGCCCTTAAGTGCCAAATGTCTCCCCATAACCCGCATGGAAGAAGAAGGACTGGTGGATCGGGAACGCTTGGAGGACATTCAGGGGCGCTCTCGCAAAGGGCAGGCAACTCTGGCTGAACACCTTGGAGTAGATAAATATCCTACCTCTGGCGGGGGATGCCTGCTGACGGAGAACTCCTTCTCCGCCCGGCTGCGTTATCTATTTAAGGACCAGCCTGAATGCACCCCCCGCGATGTGGAGGTGCTCAAACATGGGCGCGCTTTTCGCCTATCCACAACAGCCATGCTGAGCCTAGGGCGCAAAAAATCCGACAATGAGCGACTGATCGGCTTTGCAGGCGCTGAATTGCCTACCATGCGCAATGAGAATTTTTCCGGCCCAACCGGAGTACTCTGCGGCACCCCAACCCAGGAAGATCTAGCCTTAGCTGCTGCTCTGATAGCCGCCTACGGCAAGGGCAAAGACGAAGACAGCGTCATGGTCAGAATAGAAAACTGTGGAGCCCAGACGCAATTTTTACAGGTTATCCCCTTGAGCCGCGAGCAAGCGGTAACCATGCAGCTGTAGCAATTTTGGTGCGCAAACCTATCTGCCTTTACGGGCTTTCACTGCCCTCCTTAAACAACCTTGTTTGAGAACACGACTGGAAATTTTATGTACTGTTTCGGACTTCACAGGTGCTTCGGCTAAGCCTAACCGCACCTCATGGGAACACCGCCACAGGAAACAAAAACTTTGCACGCTAACACAGATGTGTATCCACTCTCCAGTGTTTTATTGACTTTTATGTAATTTTATTGTAAATTACCGTTTTGATGCAATTCTTACGAATGCACCTGTGCTGCATTTGCGCGCTCTAACTGGCAAAAGAGTTGTTAAAACTGCGATACACTGAATTGTGGGGAAATTATGGGGTTCAACATTGGAGACAGGGCTGTTTATCCAGCTCAGGGTGTGGGAATTATCGAGGCCATTGAAACCAAAGAATTTTCTGGTGAGAAACATGATTTCTACGTGCTGCGCATCTGTGACAGCGACATGACTATCATGGTTCCAACGGGGAATGTCAAAAGCGTAGGGATGCGCAATCTGGTGGACAAGAAAAACCTCACCCGCATCTATGATCTCTTCAATGAGACAGAAGTGAACGCACCTAGGGGGCTGGCCTCATGGAGCAGACGTCAACGGGAATATACGGAAAAAATTAAAACCGGTGATCTCTACGAAGTAGCTCAGGTGCTGCGCGAGCTGTATGTTATTGCCGAAGGGAAAGAGCTTTCATACGGTGAGAAAAAGATGCTTGACCTCGCTAGGCGTCTGGTAATAAAAGAGATAGCATTTGCAGAAGGCTTGGATGAAGAGAAAGTTAGTCCGCGCGTGGAGATGACCTTTTCCTCCTAAAACAAACAGCGCTGCACATAGTTATATGCAAAACTGCACCGTGCGTATTTACACAATAAAATTCAATTGACCAGGTTGTGCCTGGTCTTTTTATTTTTGGTTTGGGCATGAAACCTAACGCCATAACAGCAGAATTCGAACGTGACCACAAAGTCATTGCGGTTATCCCCGCAGCTGGGTTAGGGCAACGCATGGGTAGCACAACCCATAAGCAGTACCTAAAACTGCGCGGGATCCCCATTCTGGTCCACTGTCTGAGAACCTTCGCCGCCCATCCACAGATCGACGAAATAATTATCGTAGCCCCTGAGGAACAAATAGACTTCTGCCGCTGGGATATTGTCCACGCCTACAACATCGACAAAGTTAGCGCCCTGGTTCGTGGTGGCGCTCAGCGCCAAGATTCTGTGCGCAACGGCGTGCGCGCGTGCCAGTGCAGCGCCGATGACATCATCCTTATCCATGATGGAGTGCGCCCGTTAATTGAGGCCGAAACCATCACCGCTGTAATCGACGGGGTGCGTAAACACAACGCCTGCATTGTCGGCGTTCCGCTCAAAGACACCGTTAAGGTGGTACAGGACGGCATAATCCACTCCACTTTGCAGCGAAGCGGATTATGGGCGGCGCAAACGCCACAAGGGTTCAGGTGCCGCCTCATTGCAGCGGCGCACGAACAGGCTCTGGCCGGCGGTTTCAACGCGACCGATGACGCCTCGGTGCTTGAGTGGCTCGGGCACCCGGTGGTCATGCTTGAAGGCAGCTACGCCAACCTGAAGATCACCACCCCCGAAGACCTCGTACTCGCCCAGGCACTGTTAGAGCAGAGGGAGAGAAACAAATGATCCGTATCGGCCATGGTTACGATGTACACCAATTGGTACCGGAGCGCGCCCTGATTCTGGGCGGAGTTACCGTCCCCCACAGCCATGGTCTGCTAGGGCACTCCGATGCAGATGCCCTCCTTCACGCTGTGTGCGATGCCATCCTCGGCGCCCTCGCGCTTGGCGATCTAGGCCGTCACTTCCCCGATACCGCCATAGAATTCAAAGATATAGCCAGCACCGAGCTCTTACGCCGTGTAATTTCTCTTGCCCACCTGAGTGACTATACAATCGGCAACCTTGATGCTACCATCGTCGCCCAGAAACCGCGCCTGACTGAGCATCTCCCCGAAATGGTCTCCACCATCGCTTCTCTGTGCCAGTGCAGTAGTGGACACATCAATGTAAAAGCCACCACCACTGAAAAACTGGGGTTCGAAGGGCGTCTAGAGGGGATATCTGCCCACGCCGTGGTGCTGTTGACCCGCACACAATCAACTCTGTAATCAACTCCATGACTAACTTAATAAAGGATATATCCGCACTATGAACACAGAAGCCGCCGGCAAGGACTTTATCCGCCAAATTATTGCTACTGACGTTGGCGCAGGGAAAAACGCTGGCCAGGTAATTACCCGCTTCCCACCTGAGCCCAACGGCTTTCTACACATCGGTCATGCCAAGGCGATCTGTCTGAACTTCAATGTCGCGCAGGAATTTGGCGGACGCTGTCATCTACGCTTTGATGACACCAACCCCGTGAAGGAAGAGGTGCTCTATGCAGACGCCATCCGCGATGATGTGGCTTGGCTAGGTTTTAGCTGGGGCAAGCATGAATTCTACGCCTCCGACTACTTTGACGATCTCTACCACATGGCGCTGAAGTTGATTGAAGCCGGCCTGGCGTATATCGATGACCTCAGTGCCGAACAGATCCGCGCGCTGCGTGGCACCCTGACCGAACCGGGACAAAACAGCCCACACCGCGACCGCAGCGTGAAAGAGAACTTGGAGCTGTTTCAGCGCATGCGCGCTGGCGAATTTGGCAATGGCGAGAGAGTGCTGCGTGCCAAAATAGACATGAGCTCTCCCAATATGAATATGCGCGATCCAGTTATGTATCGCATCTTGCATACACCGCATCACCGCACTGGGGATACATGGTGCATCTACCCCATGTACGACTTCGCCCATGGGCAGTCAGACGCGCTGGAGGGGATCACTCATTCTTTGTGCACCCTTGAATTTGCCGACCATCGCCCCCTGTACGACTGGTTCATCGAAAAACTTGAATTGCATCAGTCTCGACAGTTCGAGTATTCGCGCCTGAATCTAGGCTATACAGTGCTGAGCAAGCGTAAGCTCCAGGAGTTGGTAAGCAACGCCGTTGTAAGTGGCTGGGATGACCCGCGCATGCCAACACTGGCGGGGATGCGCAGACGCGGCTTCCCGCCGCAGGCACTGCGCAAATTCTGCGCCCGCATCGGGATCAGCAAGAATGACAGCTGGATCGACATGAGCATACTGGAAGACTGCGTGCGGGATGAACTCAATGAGACCGCCCCGCGCGCCATGTGTGTTCTGCGCCCCCTGAAGGTAGTTATCACCGATTATCCGGAAGACAAGCAGGAGGAGTTCGCCGCTCCCAACCACCCACAGCAACCCGAAATGGGGGAGCGCAATATCCAGTTCACGCGCGAGCTGTTCATCGAGCAGGATGACTTTATGCTCGAACCGCCATCGAAGTTTTTCCGCCTCGGACCCGGACGCGAGGTACGTCTGCGCAACGGCTATGTAATCAAGTGTGAAGAGGTGGTGTATAACGACGATGGCAGCATTAAGGAATTGCGCTGCACCCACGACCCAGCTACTTTAGGGGCAGCCCCTGAAGGGAGGAAAGTCAAAGGGGTTATCCATTGGGTTAGTGCCGCTCACGCCGTAAAAATCAGAGTTCATCTGTACGACCGCCTGTTTCAGGTAGAAACTCCGGGAGCAGGTGCTCATGCGGAAAACTGGCTGGAAGATCTCAACCCAGACTCCATTGAAACCTTGGAAGGGTGTCTAGCCGAACCTTGTATCAGCGAAGCAACCCCAGCGCAGGCATATCAATTTGAACGCTGCGGCTATTTCTGCCTTGATGCACACCAAAGCACCGCAGAACTGCCGGTGTTTAATCGCACTGTCACCCTGCGCGACTCTTGGGTAAAGGTGAATAAATAAAATTCACCCCGAACTCTGAACCACACACAAGGACTGATGTTACTGCTATGAGCTTACGCCTTTACAATACCCTGACTAGCACCAAAGAACCTTTTACTCCGCTCCAGCCCGGCAAGGTGGGGATGTATGTGTGTGGAGTTACCGTTTATGATTACTGCCATATCGGCCATGCGCGCGCCAATATCGTGTTCGATATCATCTTCCGCTACCTGAAATATAGTGGCTATGCGGTCACCTACGTGCGCAACTATACCGATGTAGACGACAAAATTATCCAACGCGCCAACGAGCGCGGTATCAGCTCAACCGAGTTGGCGCAAGAGTTTATCCAAGCATTTGATGAGGATATGGCCGCTCTAGGGCTGGAAAAACCCACCATCGAACCCAAGGCCACCGAACATATTGATGAGATCATCAATATGGTGCAGCAACTGATCGATGCGGGGAAGGCCTATGCGGTGGATGGCGATGTGTACTTTGCGGTGCGCAGCTTTGACAACTATCTAAAACTGAGCAAGCGCAATCTTGATGACATGCAGGCTGGTGCACGTATCGCCCCTGGAGAAAAAAAGCGTGACCCCATGGATTTTGCCCTGTGGAAGGGAGCCAAACCTGATGAACCCTCGTGGAGTTCTCCTTGGGGAGAGGGACGCCCCGGTTGGCACATAGAATGCTCGGCCATGTCGACCCGCTATCTTGGCGAATCATTCGACATTCATGGCGGCGGCAAGGATCTCATCTTCCCACATCACGAAAACGAAATCGCCCAGAGTGAAGGAGCAAGCGGCAAGCCCTTCGTCAAATACTGGGTCCACAACGGCTTCGTCAATGTCAATCAGGAGAAGATGAGCAAATCACTGGGCAACTTCTTCACCATCCGCGACATCCTGCAGCAGTACGACCCCGAAGTGGTGCGCTTCTTCATCCTCTCGGCGCATTATCGCTCTCCTATTGACTTCTCCGAGCAGAACCTCAAGGAATCGCGCAGTGGTTTGAGCCGTTTCTACGAAGGGCTGCACGCAGCGGCCGAAGTACTAAGCCAGTGCGACATCGACTCCAGCATAGCTACTACCGAGGGAGAGGAACTCAAAGAGCGCTTCCGCACCGCGATGGATGATGACTTCAACACCGCGCAAGCCATTGGCTTTTTGTTCGACGGGGCGCGCGCCATGAACCGTCTGATGAGCGAAAAGAAATTCCGCAAGAAGGCTGACAAGGTTGCGGCGGTAAACAGTCTGCACCAGACTCTGCTCGAACTCGGCGGGGTCCTGGGGATATTCGGCTCTGACCCTGCAACATGGCTGGAGCGCCAGAAGATGGCGGCGTTGGCGGATATGGCTATCAGCGCTGAGGAGATAGAACTCAAGATCGCCCAACGTCTACAGGCGCGCGCAGATAAAGATTTTGCCCTGTCCGACTCCATCCGTGATCAGCTCGAAACAAGCGGAATTATGCTGCTGGACAATTCAGAAGGGACTAGCTGGAAGATTAGATAGAGGCGCGGCGCCATCAATGGAACAGCGGTGGAATATGCTAACAGGCTCTCCACCAAGCCGGGAGCGATACAGATGCTGAGTAGCACAGCTTACATAAATTCAGGCCTCACGGGTGGAAGCGCAGGAGCCAGTGGCGGGGCTGGCCCTGGAGAGCGCAGTGGTGCAGCCGCTGCCTCTACTTCTGCATTGATCTCTGTAGGAAGCGTCGCTCAAGACCAATACACCTCCTCAACGCAAGCCAAATCCACGTTTTTACCTAGTGTAGATACCGTTAAACTCAGCCCTGCGGCGCGCCAACTGGCACAGCAAAATAGCCAAGAGAAGCAGGCCCTGGCGGTGGAACAAAGGCAACAGGGCGCGATGGACGATACGCCAGCCTCCGAGGCTGAAGTGGCGGAAGAAAAAACGCCACCCTCCGCAACTATTGGTGCAAACCTCGACCCCCAAGAGCAGCAGAAAGTGCAGGAGCTTAAACTGCGCGACCAGGAGGTGCGCATTCATGAAGCATCCCATGCCGCTGTCGGCGGGCAACACGCAGGCACTCCAACGCTGGACTACGCAACTGGCCCCGACGGAAAGCGCTATGCAGTCGCCGGCGCGGTCAGTATCGATCTGAGCAAGTGCGCTGGCCCGCAAGAAACCATCGCCAAAATGGAACAGATTCGGGCCGCAGCGCTGGCACCGGCGCAGCCCTCCGCCCAAGACAGGCGTGTCGCCGCACGCGCCACCCAGATAGCAGCTCAGGCTCGGATGGAGTTACGCACAGAACAGAGCAGCACACGCTCCACCGAATCATCCACCACGCAGAATTCAACGACATCCTCTACCGATAGCTCCAACGGAAACGCGGAATCTCAACAACTCGCGCCGGCCACGTCTGTTTCTACCCCTGCAGTCACCATCGAATCCCTCCGTTGGAAAGGTGCCGTGGCCTGATACGCCGCAGTTTTGAACTCGGGTATGTTTCTATTCCGATGCAGTCGCCCATGCAGCCGAGGCAAACTTGAAGCCTTGGCTCACCAGTACCGCGCGCCCACGGATATTCAAATCACTTCTGAAGCGAAACTGCTGTTGCGGATCAACAGGATAGGCTTTTAGCTGATAGTGGGTTCCCCAGGGTTTTTCCTCGAGAATCACTTGGATAGGCTCCCTATGTGCGACATAAGCACTACTCAGGGCAACATCATACAAAATATGGCGTGCAATAGCCCCATCGTGACAGGAATCAAGATAAAAATCGGCTACCGTCTGCAAGCGCGGCGTACCGTTATTGGCGTTGCTAATCAACTCATTCCATATCTTCAGATGCGGGATATGATACAGGGTGTCATCCGGAGAAATTATCTGCACAGTGCGCAACCCTACATGGGTAACTTCACCGTACACGCCGTCAATTTCGATCCAGTCGCCGCTGCGATACGGGCGCTCAGCGGTGGCGACGATCCCAGCAATTAGACTACTGACATAGTCTTTGAGGGCAAATCCCAACGCCAACCCCAGCGTACCTAGCAGAGCCACCATGTTTTGCAGCGATGGTTCAATAATCAACGGTAAGCTGAGGAGGAAAGCGCCAACAACAATTACCAACCGCAACAGGGGAACGAGCGCCAGGACATAGTGCCGCCGCTGATCATGTAGCTGCCCTCCCAGCCAAGGGAGAATCTTCTGGATCAGCATGATACATAAAACAGCAATCCCCACTATAAAAGCCAGGTGCAATAGCACAGAGGCATCCAACGTATTGAAGATGTCTGCGATTTTGACGTCTTCCATGATCCCTACCCCTGAAAGTGGTCCAGCAAATAATTACGTGCGCGCAGATAGGTACAGACACCGCTGTAGGCCAGTGGGGCGATATGCCAACGCCCAGCAACCTGCTCGACAATTCTCAACTCCAGCAAACGCAACAGCAACGCCATAATATGCAAATGTGGCATGGGCAACACCTTATGCAGTAACTCTTCCTCTAGCCCATTGTGCAGTAACAGCGTATGGAGCAAAAGCGCGATCTCTTCATTGCACTCGTCAGGCAGAACCGGACTCGTAGGCAAACGCCCCAGCCATACGATATGCTCATCGCCTGAACTATCCGCCCCCTTCTTGCTTTCTTCCTCATCAGGGACTTCCGGCTCAGACCGCAACGCTGCGCGCCAGTAACTCAAGGCAAGGCCGACGTTGCCACAACATCGCGCTGCTATCTGGTGGACAGTCGCATTTATCTCTGTGCTTGCATCATCACTACACAATACGGTCTTGCCGTTACTAGCGTTCTTAAAACAGTACCTGCTACTGCTCCTAGCGATACTCAACTGCCGAAGCAGGCGCGTCAAGCGGCTGGCGTCAAAAGCTTGCAGGGTCAGCACATTGGAGCACGGAACCGGCCATACGTATTGCAGATAAGCCCAAGCCCAGCTGTCACAACCGATTATCCCTGGCCCGTATATTCCGCGCATCGCCTGTTCTAAAAAAGAGCGAACCATCTCCAATCCTTCGGCATGCCGGAGGTAACAACGCTCAAGTTCTGGCATAATCCAAAATTGGCTACGCTCAGGGGATGGCGCCATCCAATCTAGATTGTTGCGTAAAATATCTTGCGTAGTGGGCGGTTTAATGCAGGGAACGTTGAGTGCGGCCGCCCAAGCATGCAGAACTTTGGCATGGCCGCTCCAGGGTGGCCCAACCATGAAAACCACTGCAGGCTCCCCGGCGGTGCCGCTCCAACCGTTAATGGTTGCGGCAAAAGCGCTTAATGGAGCACTCCAATCCACCGGTCCGGTCAGGTGTTCCACAAACTCATGCGGCAGCTGTTGGAGCTCAGACTCCGGCTTAAACGGGCTCTCGCCGACAGTTGTACTACGCTGAAACAGGCGCTTGAGTGCATCCCACTTGCGCACGATTTGCTCCGAGCTGCTTTTCGGAGCTGAAAACGCATCCAGGGCGACAACTTCCCACAGCGCATGCAGCTTACTTCCGTCCGGCTTTGAAACTGATTCATTTTTTTTGGGCATACGTTCCCTTACAAATCAACCTGCCTAGTCTCAACAGATCAGGGTTGAAACTGCCGCAACATTACGCTCACAGCACCACATCAATGCGCAGAAAATGACTTGAGTTGCAGTACACAGGCACAATGCTAGAGTTAAAGACATCCCTCCAAATATTCCTTCAACACCAGCGCCTGATTATGCTCTGTATCGCGCGCGCCATAAACCAGAGTAAGGCGCTTCTGCTTGACTGCTTTCAGCAGCTCTTTCCCCAACTGGTTTTCTCTTAACTCCACAAGATAGCGCTCCCTGAACTGCCCCCATTTCTCTGGATCGTGGTTGAACCACTTGCGCAGCTCTGTCGACGGAGCTATCTCCTTGTTCCACTCATCCACAGCCAACTTCTGCTTGGACACACCACGCGGCCACAGGCGATCTACCAGCACTCGATAGCCATCCTCCGGCGCAGGGCTTTCATATGCACGCTTTGTTTGAATCTGCATAAAACCACCTCCATGCCAATCAGCGCTCTAGGGTTGCTCCTTTTTCAACTCTGCGATTTGCTGCTTGAGCTCCTTTTCTTTGTTCCATGCCTTGGTGCCGTCGCGCAGGATAGAGGCCATGCCGATAATTTTATTATCTTCATCCCGAAGTATTATCATGGAAAAGGCACAGGAAATCTGGCTGCCATCCTTGCACATGGCCGGTACCGAGAGAAGCTCGTATTTGCCGTAGCGGAATTCTCCTGTTTCAATGGCGCGATAATATCCTTCCCAGTGCCGCTCGCGCAAACGGGGAGGGATAATGATATCGAGGGATTGACCCATCGCTTCCGCATGGCTGTAGCCGAAGATGTGTTCCGCCCCCTCGTTCCAGAGCTGGATAAGCCCTTCGCGGTCCGATAAAAGTATGGCATCTGGCGCAGTGTCGATGATCTGCGTGTATTCCCTGCACGTGAGCTTCATGGTCATAAGTTCCTCCCTAGGATGTGAATATCATCACAGTGCTTGTGCTCCAATATAAGAATATTCCTGCGCGAAAGTATCGTTTTTTGTTTAGCTGCACCTTGGGTAGCCTAGTATTTGCTGTGATATGTGCAGCAGTATACCAAAAATGCAAAGAAAGTCTGCTACGAGGGCTTGGGAAAAGCTTCACATAACAATTCCGCTTGGGGTTGCGCAAATTATGCATATATGCTCATATATATCTTTTACATGGGCATTATATAGGTATTCAAGCAAACAGTCCGAAGCAGACTTACACCACATAAAAGGAAAGTATCTCATGGAAATAAACATTGTTTACTGCGCATCCTGAGGGCATCAGCCCAGAGCGGCGAGTCTCGCCGCAGATTTGAGCAAACAACTCGGTGGAGCAAAAGTCGAAATCGAGGCTGGCACCCAGAAAAGCGAATTTGCCGTATTCGTTGATGGCAAGCAGATATTTTCACGCTTGGAGCAACGCCGTTACCCCGAATTGGATGAATTGGTAGAACATTTCAGTGCATAGAATATTTGCCTAGCACGGGAAGGATTACCTACTTGCTGTGCCACTGTTTCTCTCAAAACCCAAAGCATTCTGAAGCACCAACCAGATAGACCGGAAGATCAGATAGCATCCTTGTGAGTATGTATTCTTATTTAAAAGAAAAAAAGTTGAAGTGGATTGATACAAATCAATTTTCTGTCCATTATTTTATTTTATGCTAAAAAGACGTATGGGCAGCACGTTGGAACTACATTACAAATGTTGCCAAAGGATGTAATTACGTTATGGTTGAAACAAAATAAGCGGCGCCTGTCCGCAGCACCTGTCCCTATATAAACGCTAAAGGGTTTGTGGTGTGTACTTATTCACTTCATCGCAAGGAGAAACGATTATGGCTAGAATAGTGTATGTAGATAAGGAAGAATGTATAAGCTGCGGCTTGTGCGTGGATAATCTGCCGGATGTTTTCCAGTTTGACGACGATAACAAGGCGGAGGCGTATGACAGCGCCGGAGCCAGTGAAGAGGATATTCAGAGCGAAGCCATAGATCAGTGTCCGTCGGAATGTATCCACTGGGAGGAATGATTTAGCTCACACAACCCGCCAGACTCTCGGCAGGGGTCTAACAGACAACAAAAGGCGGGCGCTTAAAAGCACCCGCCTTTTGTATGCTCATCCCTGTTTAATTATTCAACTTACGCATCTGTTTAGCCAAAGATTTAATCTCACCTAAATCCTCAGTCATCATGTTCCAGCCATACCAGTAAGCATAGTCTGGATTAACGTGGAAGAATGCCTGATAAGCGCGCATCCGGTGTTTCATGAACATGCGCAACAGAACTTGATCAATATAGGACAATTCATCAAGGTTCTCATCCCAGTTTGCCCCGTTGGTGTGCATGAAAGAGAGAAGGAATGGATAGTTGTGCGGATAGCCTTCGGGCTTCTGAATGATTCCATCTTTGTACAACGCGGCGACGGTTTCAATTGCATCTGCCATCAGACGGTCGGCCTTGGTCAGAATGGCATCACCCATATCGAGTTGCTCTTTGGCGTATTGGCGCGAGTGGCACTGGGTACAGGTATCGAGCATTTTGTTGCGCTGTTTTTCCCAAGAAGCCTGATCCAGTCTTGCCATGTCGTATGCCTTAACCGCATCCAAAATAGGTGTAGGCTCACCCGTTTCAGGATCAAGAACACCAAGGGCCTTAAGGATGGTCACACGGTCCGCAGCCGCCTGTGGATCTTCGGGCAGGGGCAGACGCACACCGAGAAAACCCCAGGCAGTGTGGTTTTCATGGGTGCCATCAGGCAGATGGCAGGTCTGACAGGTGGGTGCAGCGGCTTTCTCCGGCAGATCGCCACTCTTCTTAACAAAATAGCGCATCCCATGCTTAGAGCTAGACCACATCTCCCACTGGGGATGGTCATAACCCATATGACACTGTTGGCAGGCCTGGGGATTCTGCGCTTCTTTCAGAGAAAATGCATGCCGGGTATGACATTCATCACAGGAATTGTTCTGGTAGCGATACCCTTTAGCCACCTGATCGGCTCTTTGTTCTTCGGTCTTAATCCCCATATTATGACAACCACCGCAGCCACGTCCACCTTCGATCAACTCGTCAGGCGCCATGTGGGTAGCCGGGATGGCATTGAGCACCGACCAGCCATGGTTGTGCTTGCCCTTCTCGAATTCGCTAAATTGTTTGCGATGGCACTGAGCACATTTCTTCTCGTCCGGCAGGATGGCTTTTTTGTAGTCCTCCGCATTCTGATGGGCGTTACCATGGCACACATCGCAGGTTATACCTACCTGAGAGTGCCTGCTAGCTTCCCAATCCATGACCTGTCCCGGCGAATTCTCGCTGTGGCAGTCAATACAGCCGTTGTTGGCCAGCGCCAATGTAGTACTCAGAATGAGCCCCATACAGGCGATCCACATTAATACTAAGGTCCTCTTCATTACCTTGCCTCCTTTATGCTGTTAAACCTGATAAAACCCATCCACCGTGAATGGACAACACCGCCCCTTGCTTGATAGATCGTGACAGATTGCGGAAGGGCGGCCCCTCAATTAGTATCCACATTTACTTCATCACTATACATTCTAAGCAGCTTTTATCAAGAAAGAGTAAACCACCCTTTGTTTTTTGATCTGAATCATGTTTTATCCCACCCCTTCCTGCCATAGTTACCTGCACATATTGCGGCACCATAAGGATACACAACCCATTAGGAGTTAAAATCATGGATATAGCCCAACTACCGGAATATTTCAAAACCACGACTGGCACTTCCGTGCTGTCCACCTGCGACAGCGATGGGCAGGTTAATTCTGCGGTATATGCGCGCCCGCGCTTTTTCCCCGATGGACGTATTGGGTTTATAATGCTAGATCACCTCAGCCATGCGAATCTACAGAGCAACCCACGCGCAGCCTATCTATTTATTGAAGAAGGGAAAGGCTATGAAGGGGTACGCCATCACCTTAAAAAAGTTGACGAAGAACGCAACACCCAAAGGGTGAAGGAATGTCTGGAAGAGCGCGGCAAAGGTAAATTTATTAACCAGACCTGCTTTCTGGTGTTTTTCGAAATTGAACGTATTCTTCCTCTAGTTACAAAACCCAAAGTAACCTGGAAGTTATAGAGTTATCCTACATTTGTCAGACAGCTGCGTTGCTGCCATGTTGAAAAAACCGTTTAATGGCAATTGACAGCAACAATCTGCTTGGCTATATTGCCAAACAGATGGAGGGAACATATGCTCTACGCGGAAAAACATTACACGGTACGCGCTCATATTATTAAAGCTATCGCACATCCGGTGCGCTTGTTTTTTGTCGAGAAACTTGCGCATCAGGAGTACTGCGTGCGCGAACTGACCGAGATGGTCGGGTTCGATATCTCGACCGTATCGAAACATCTGCGTGTGCTTAAACATGCTGGGATCGTCGTAGATGACAAACGCGGCAACCAAGTTTTCTACCAACTGCGCACCCCCTGCATCCTGAACTTCCTGGGGTGCATCGAGGGGGTCATTAACAGCGAAACCTCAACCACTACCTGCGCCTGCTGAAAAGACTCCGGAAGTCTTTTGTAGGCGTTTTTTCTTACCTATGTACTTGGCTGTATGGCCAAATAGAAAAGGAAATAAGATGGACTGGAAAGCAGAATGGAAGCCACTTTTCTGGATTATTGCCGTCTTTGCCGCATGTTTTTTTCTCCCGGTGGAAGCCCCGCGTGTCCAGAGTGCCGTTATTGAGTCACTCTATCTGGTCAAGTGGTATGCTCAAGAGCATGTGCTGCTCTGCCTGGTGCCAGCCTTTTTTATTGCCGGAGCGGTGGCGGTCTTCGTCAGCCAGACTGCGGTGATGAAGTACCTGGGGCCCAAGGCAAACAAGGTCCTCGCCTACGGGGTGGCCTCGGTCTCAGGCAGTATCCTTGCGGTGTGCTCCTGCACCATTCTGCCCCTCTTCGCCGGAATCTACCGCATGGGTGCGGGCCTTGGACCTGCCTGCGCTTTTCTCTACTCCGGACCTGCGATCAACATTCTGGCCATCGTACTTACCGCGCGCATACTTGGTCTTGAAATGGGGATCGCCCGCGCCGTTGGCGCAATTTTGTTTGCCATAATCATCGGGCTGGCCATGCACTTCTTCTTTCGCCACGAAGAAGCTGCAAAAGCGTCCACTGCTCCGGTGATGGGAGACGAAGAGGAAGGCCGACCTCTGTGGCAGACGGCACTCTACTTTGCGAGCATGGTCGGCATCCTGGTCTTCGCCAACTGGGGAAAGCCCGATCAGCCGACCGGTTTATGGTACACACTCTACGCCGCCAAGTGGTGGATCACCAGCGGCCTCTCCCTTGCTCTAGGGCTGATGCTCGCCACCTGGTTTCAGCTCGGCTTCCCCCGCATTTTGCTGGCAACCATCCCTGCACTGCTGAGCGCTATTATCCTGCCGCAGCACCCCGAACTTGCCTTTACCTTTGGAGTTGTGGGGCTGTCGGTTCTGGGCAATTTAAAAAGCACCCGCGATGGTGAAATGGGCGCCTGGTTCAGCGAAAGCTGGTGTTTTGCCAAACAAATCCTACCACTGTTGCTGATAGGCGTGCTGATCGCTGGGGTCTTGCTTGGGCGTCCAGGACATGAGGGACTGATCCCGTCCCAATGGGTCGAATCCCTGGTCGGGGGTAACTCGGTGTCTGCCAATCTGTTCGCTTCGGTTTTCGGCGCTTTCATGTACTTCGCTACCCTCACCGAGGTGCCTATCCTGCAAGGCTTGCTCGGAGCAGGAATGGGCAAAGGCCCGGCATTGGCGCTGCTGTTGGCCGGGCCGGCGCTTAGCCTGCCGAACATGCTGGTGATACGCAGTATCATGGGGACTAAAAGAACCAGCGTCTTTGTGCTGCTGGTGGTGATAATGGCGACTATCAGTGGTTTGATCTATGGAGCATTTTTTTAACCAGAGGAGAAACATGATGATGAAAATTCAGATTCTCGGCACCGGTTGCCCCAAATGTGAAAAACTTGCCGCAAACGCAAAAAAGGCGGCTGATAACCTTGGGCTCAATTACGAAATGGAAAAGGTCACAGAACTTAATCAGATCATGGAATTCGGGGTGATGTCCACCCCCGCTTTGGCGGTCGATGGCAAGGTATTGGTTGTAGGGAAAGTGCCAAACCCTGCCGAACTTGAGAAACTACTGGGGTGAGATGATGAAATTATTGACCCGCTATAGTATCGCTTTGCTTCTGCTGTTATTGAGCAGCAACCTTTTCGCCGCCGACCTGCCGAAACTGGTTGATGTCGGTGCCGACAAGTGCATCCCGTGCATCAAGATGGCCCCGATCCTCGATGCCCTGCGCGCCGATTATGCCGGACAGCTGGAAGTCGAGTTTGTGGATGTCTGGAAATACAAAGACAAGGCCTCTGCGTATGGGGTGCGGATGATCCCGACGCAGATATTTTATGCTGCGGATGGCACTGAACTTTACCGTCATACCGGTTTTTATGGGCGCGAGGATATTCTCAACAAGTGGAATGAACTGGGCTACACCTTCAAGGGAAAAGATTGATGGTTGAGCAGCTGATGACCAGTTTGAGTCAGGCGGTTTATGCAGCCCCAGCTGTCGCGTTGGCAGCCGCAGCGGGTTGGGGCGTTCTCAGCATTCTGCTTTCCCCCTGTCATCTGGCGAGCATCCCGCTGATTGTCGGGTTTATTGACGGTCAAGGGCGCATGAGCATATGGCGGGCTTTTGGCATCTCAAACTTGTTCGCCATCGGCATTTTGCTCTCTATTGCCCTGATTGGCCTGCTCACCGCGCTGGCTGGGCGGATGCTGGGCGATCTTGGCCCTTGGGGTAACTGGTTGGTTGCGGGGATCTTTTTTCTCTTCGGTCTGCATCTGTGGGGGCTCATCCCCATGCCTTGGTCAGGGCCAGGGCAGATCGGTATGCAGCGCAAGGGGCTGTTCGCCGCCCTTATCCTGGGGCTGGTGTTCGGCATCGCTCTTGGACCTTGTACCTTTGCGTATATGGGCCCGGTTCTAGGCGTCGCCTTTACCGAAGCGAACAACAATCTGCTCTTCGCCGTCTCCCTGTTACTCGCCTACGGCCTTGGCCACTGTGCGGTGATTGTCTTTGCCGGCACCTTTACCGAAAAAATCCAGCGCTACCTGAACTGGAGTGAGGGTTCCAAGGGGACAATCTGGCTCAAACGGATCTGCGGTCTGCTGGTCATGCTCGGTGGCATCTGGCTACTCTACACCGCAGTCTGAGCTAAAGGTCACTGTCTGACCTGCAACCCACCGCCAGTTTAGCGATTTTTAGTCAGAAACCAGCTATCTAAAAGGAGGAGGCCAAAATGGCACAGAGGCTGACTAAGAGACTCTCGTTTCTCGATCGTTATCTGACCCTGTGGATTTTTCTCGCCATGTTTATTGGTGTTGGCACCGGCTGGCTTTTCCCAGGAGTGAAAAATGTTGTCAACGCCTTCTCGGTTGGCGCCACCAATATTCCTATCGCTATCGGCCTGATTCTAATGATGTACCCGCCGCTGGCAAAGGTGCGTTACGAGGAATTGGGCGAAGTGTTTGCCAACAAAAAAATCCTCGGCATCTCGCTACTGCAGAACTGGGTTATTGGTCCAGTGCTGATGTTTATCCTCGCCGTTGTCTTTCTGCACAATTATCCCGAATACATGGTTGGCCTCATCATGATCGGGTTGGCGCGCTGCATCGCCATGGTAATTGTCTGGAACGAACTGGCCAAAGGTAATACCGATTACTGCGCTGGACTGGTCGCTTTCAACTCGGTTTTTCAGGTACTTTTTTATTCGCTCTATGCCTGGTTCTTTGTCACCGTACTGCCACCGCTGTTCGGTTTGGAAGGAGCGGTGGTGCAGGTCTCCATTGGCCAGATCGCCAAGAGCGTAGCCGTCTACCTTGGCATCCCCTTCGCTGCTGGTATGCTCACCCGTTTCGTTCTGCTTAGGGTAAAGGGGCGTGACTGGTATGAGCAGATATTCATCCCCAAAATCAGCCCGGTTACGCTGGTGGCGCTGCTGTTCACCATCTTGGTGATGTTCAGCCTCAAAGGTGAATTAATTGTGTCGATTCCGCTCGATGTGGTACGCATCGCCATTCCGCTGTTGATCTACTTCGTAGTGATGTTCTTAGTCAGTTTCTGGATGGGGGTCAAGGTGGGTGCAGACTATAGCCAGACCACCACCGTTGCCTTTACCGCCGCAGGTAACAACTTCGAATTGGCTATTGCCGTGGCGGTGGCAGTCTTTGGCCTCGATTCAGCCGTTGCCTTCACCGCCGTTATCGGTCCGCTGGTCGAGGTGCCAGCGTTGATCGGCTTGGTGAACGTAGCATTCTGGTTGCAGAAGAAATTCTATCCAAAGAATGGATTGCTGCACAAACCCGGTTAAAAAACCTTCCGGTCGAACGCGCGATACTGCACCGCCTCAGCCAGATGTGGTTGACGGATATTGTCTTCCCCGGCGAGATCGGCAATGGTGCGCGCCACCTTCAGAATACGCGCATAACTGCGGGCAGACAATCCAAGGCGCTCGGTTACCAACGCGAGGAGTTTGTCCCCTTCGCTGTCTATGGCGCAGAATTTGCGAATGTGGCGCGCTTCCATCTGGCTGTTGGAGTGAAGTTTGAGGGTGGTAAACCGCTGCTGCTGGATTTGGCGCGCTGCTTCCACGCGTGCACGCACCGTTGCGGAGCTCTCCTGGGTATCTTTGCCGGAAAGTTGCTGATAAGGGATACGGGGCACCTCAACGTGCAAGTCGATGCGATCAAGCAAGGGGCCGGATAAGCGGTTCCGATAGCGCTCCAGATTCGCCGCCGTGCAGGTACACTGGTGCTGGCTGTCCCCCAGGTATCCGCACGGGCAGGGGTTCATGGCCGCCACCAGCATAAACGAAGCCGGATAGGTCAAACTCATGCTCGCGCGGCTGATCACCACTTTTCCATCTTCAAGGGGCTGGCGCAGCATTTCGAGGACATTCTTCTTGAACTCGGTCAATTCATCTAAAAACAAGACCCCGCAATGGGCTAAAGACGTTTCCCCGGGGCGCGGGATACTGCCACCACCTATCATGCCGGCGTCGGAGATACTGTGATGTGGAGAACGAAACGGCCGCACCTTGACCAGCGCATCGCGCCGGGCGAGCAAACCGCTGACTGAATGGATCTTGGTGGTTTCCAGGGCCTCGCTGAACTCAAGAGGGGGAAGAATGGTGGGAATGCGGCGCGCTAACATGGTCTTCCCGCTGCCCGGCGGTCCCACCATCAGCATATTATGTCCCCCCGCTGCGGCTACCTCCAGCGCGCGTTTGACATGCTGCTGCCCCCGCACCTCGGAAAAATCGGCCATCCCTTTTTCAGTTTCCGGCGCAAGCATCGAGGGTACCGGTTCCGGCTTAATCTGGTGCTCCCCATTGAGGAACCCCACCACTTCGGCCAGATCCCGTACTGGATATACCGGCAGATTATCTACCACTGCCCCTTCTGCGGCATTTTCTTGAGGTAGAATAATGCCGTCTACCTCCCATTTATGCGCTTCACACGCTACCGCCAGAGCTCCACGCACCGGCTTAATCCTGCCATCAAGGGATAATTCCCCCATATACAGGTAACGCTTGGCATTTTCTTTCAGCACTCCTGTTGCCTGCAGAATCCCCACTGCCACCGGCAGGTCGAGAGAAGCGGCATCTTTGCGGATATCTGCGGGAGCCAGATTGACGGTGATACGCCGCACTGGAAATTGATAACCGCTGTTCTTGATAGCCGACTTAACTCTGTCCTTGCTCTCTCTGACAGCGCCTTCCGGTAGGCCAACCGTAGCAAATTGCGGCATACCCTGGCTAACATCTACTTCGACTTCAACCCGGTACGCATCGATACCTATTAGTGCCCCTGAATACAAATTTGCAAGCATACTTCACCCGTGGATTTAAGATAATTATGTCAAACTAACTATCGTAGTGTAACAGGGTGGCAAACAGACAACAACATAAGGTGAATTATTTGCTCAAAACATTTCTACACAACCGAGTACACCAGTATAAGCACTTGATTGCAGGTAATATAGGTGGAGCCCCCTCGACACCCGTTCCAAGCTTGACTCTTACATATCTGCCTGCTACGTTTCGCACACCATGAGCCATGGTGTTATCAACCCAATTCCCACCTCGATTTTCAGGAGTGCATCATGATCACAGCATCTGCCGTGGATCCAGGACTTATGTCTACGCTGGGCATTCCTTTTTTGATTTTTCTTGCGCGTATCCTCGACGTCTCTATCGGGACACTCCGCATCACCTTCGTCTCCAGAGGGATGAAGTATATTGCCGCTCCGCTGGGTTTTATCGAAATTCTGATCTGGGTGATAGCTATCTCCCAAGTAATGCAACACCTCAACAGTTGGGTTACTTACATCGCTTACGCCCTTGGTTTCGCAGTGGGCAATTATGTGGGGCTACTGCTTGAAGAGCGCCTCGCGGTGGGAAGCCACATCATCCGCACCATCACCCCGCATCAACAAGCTCCAGGATTAACCAACGCCCTGTGGCAGGCGGGATTCGGCGTCACTACTGTTGATGCGCGCGGGGAAACGGGCCCAGTAAAGATTGTCTTCACTATCGCCAAACGGCGTAACCTCGAAAAAGTGATCAACCTCATCAAGGAGTTTGACCCCAACGCCTTCTATACCATCGAAGACGTCCGCTTCTTCCATGAGACCATGCCTACACATCCCTTACTCAAAAAAAAGAACCCTTTCGCGGGTGTTTTTGCCGGCAAGAGCCGAAAGTAAGGCTCAGCGCTATGGGCAAACAATGCCACATCTGCCCCGACAGCTTTGAGCGCCTGATGCGCGCCTTTGAATAGATCCAAACCTGCCATACCTTGGCATTCGTTCGATATGTGTTGTACCGAGGAGGGAATGAGCGCTGGAGTGTATTGGAGGTGCTAGAAAAAGATGGTTACAAGAGGTGTTATCTACTTACTAACGCTGGAAGAAAAGAGGTGGATGACGGCCACGCCGGTGATGATTAGTCCCATACCGACAATGGCCGCGAGGTCCGGGATCTGCTGATAAAGCAGCATTGATAGCAGGGTTACAAGCACTATCCCTACTCCGGACCAGACTGCATAGGTTATCCCGACGGGAAGTTCCTGCAAGACACGCGCAAGGAAGTAAAACGACACTCCATACCCTAGCACTACAATTACGCTGGGACATGCGCGGCTGAACTGCTCCGAAGCCTTAAGCGCCGAGGTTGCAACAACCTCGGCGACAATAGCGATGGTAAGATAAATATAGGTCATGCTACTTGCGTAAGTGTCAAACTTTAGGCGGCCACTTGGGTCTTGGTGAAAATCGCCTTGAATGGAATGCTGGCCGCAGTAAAACACTCACTCCCCCCCTCTTCGCGATCAACCAGGGTGACAACACCGATAACTTTGAGCCCCTCCTCGCGCGCGCGCTCAATCGCCTTCATGGAGGAGCCGCCAGTGGTCACGACGTCTTCAACAATCACCACCTTGGCTCCTGGCGCGAGGTTTTTGCGCCCTTCGAGCCACTGGCCGGTGCCATGCCCTTTAGGTTCTTTACGAATAATAAAGGCCGGAATGGGCTCACCCTCAAGTGAACTTATCAGGGAGGTCGCCGTTGCAATGGGGTCGGCCCCAAGGGTGAGGCCGCCTACACCGTCAACCTTGCACCCAAAAGAGCGTGCAGCGTCGAGGAACGCCTTACCCACTAGCACAGAACCGCGTGGATGCAGGGTGGTCTGCTTACCATCGAAGTAAAAGTTACTTTTACGCCCTGAAGCCAGAGTGACTTCACGCTCTTCGTACGAAAGAAGCCGAATAATATCCATCAGTTCACTACGTTCCTGTGCGGTCATTTTCTTTCCCCTCTGCGTGTATATATTCTACTCGACGTTACTCGCTCTTCTTTTACCTGTTCTTGCGTCATTTTCGAGCTATTCCCTGCCCGAAACACATGAGTCGCCGAGCCTAGCGCTCGAACAAACCCAATTGATTATCTGCCTTCAGGTGTGGAAATTTTATCGGATATTTACCCGTAAAACAGGCGGTGCAGAACCTGCACATATCTTTGTTTTCTGGATCTCTACTTTCCTGACCATAGGTGGCCTTGAGCAAGCCTTCGATCGAAAGATAACCCAGAGAATCTGAAGTGATATAGCGATTTATCTCCTCGATACTATGGGACGAGGAGATGAGTTCATTCCGCGTGGGAGTATCGATACCGTAATAACACGGGTAGCTAGTCGGCGGACTGGATACCCGCATATGCACCTCTTTTGCGCCGGCGTTCTTCAGCATCTTGACAATCTTGCGTGCCGTGGTTCCGCGTACAACGGAGTCATCCACAATCACCACGCGTTTACCTTCAATCACTTCGCGCACCGGGTTGAGTTTTATCTTTACCCCGAAGTGGCGGATCGCCTGTTGCGGCTCGATGAAGGTCCGTCCTACATAGTGGTTACGGATGAGACCGAGTTCAAAAGGGATACCCGATTCTTCTGCATACCCGATGGAGGCCGGCACCCCAGAATCAGGGATAGGCACAACCACATCCGCGTCTACAGGAAACTCGCGCGCCAATTCACGCCCGTATTCCTTGCGCACAGAATAAACCTCACGTCCGAAGATAGTGCTATCTGGGCGCGCAAAATAGACAAACTCAAAAATACACGGACAGGGGGAGCGTTTCTCCAAGGGGAACATGGAATGCACCCCTTTATCATCGATAATCACCATCTCCCCTGGTTCGAGCTCCCGGATAAATTCCGCCTCGATCAGATCAAGGGCGCAGGTTTCAGAGGCGACTACATAGCCCCCCTCAAGTTTCCCCAGCACCAGAGGACGGAACCCGCGCGGATCGCGCACCGCCACTATCCGAGTCTCGGTGAGGAAGAGTAGACTGTAGGCCCCATCCACACGCTCAAGGGCTGTAGTGATGCGTTCGGAAAGACTATCTGCATGGCTTCTGGCCAGCAGGTGAATAATCACTTCCGCATCGGAGGTGCTAGAGAAGATAGACCCCAACTGCTCAAGATCGTTGCGCAATTCCTGCGCATTAACTAGATTACCGTTGTGTGCCACCGCAATGCTGCCGCGGGCATAGTCGACCATAATCGGTTGACAGTTTTTCACATCACTGCTGCCGGCGGTGGCGTAGCGCACGTGTCCAATCGCGCTGCGTCCGGGCAGGCGCTCAAATATCTGCGGATCACGGAATACGTCAGATACCAGCCCATTTCTGCGATGGGCGCGCAACGTAGAGCCGTCGGAGGCAACAATGCCACAGCTTTCCTGCCCACGATGCTGCAGAGCGTACAACCCTAGATAGGTAAGATTAGCAGCTTCGGGGTGCCCATAAATACCGAAAACACCACATTCTTCCTTCAGTTTATCAAACATGTTTTTATTACTTCCTTCTTAGGGTGTGATGTTTCTTAATCGCCGACTAAAGCACCTGTTCACGAATAAAATTGATGGCATTCTTATACAGCCACAGTCCCATTCCCTCTTCGGGCAACTCTTCGCGGGTCCAGCGTGGATGATGGGTGCGGTGCAAATACGCTTCTGGATGGGGCATGAGGCCAAACACACGCCCACTTGGGTCGGTTAGTCCGGCGATGGCAGCCATCGACCCATTGGTATTAAGGGGAAACTCCATCGTCGGGGAGATGTAAGCGGCATCGCTATATTTCAGCACTGACAGATGTTCGGCTTCAATTCTTTCCAGCACCTGCGGATCTTCAACCACAAACTTCCCTTCCCCATGGCGCACCGGCAGATACATGCCAGTAAGACCGCGAGTAAACACACAGGGGGACTTCTGATCAACCTTCAGGTATACCCAGCGATTTTCAAACCGACCGCGATCGTTGAAGGTCAGGGTTGCTCTCTGGGTGCGATAATCATGATCGAACCCCGGGAGTAAGCCCATCTTGACCATGAGCTGAAAACCGTTACACACCCCCATAACCAGATTACCATTCTCCACAAACAGCAGAATTTCGTCGAGCAAGGAGCGCCCGCTGGTTTTTATCTTGGCATGTCGCAGTCGATTCGCCCCAGCTATGGCACCGCCCAGGTCGTCCCCGTCGAGAAAACCCCCAGCAAAATTAAGAAAATGGTAATCGTGCAGGCTTACTTCGCCGGAGAGCAGGCGTGAAAGGTGCACTATATCGACATGTTCGGCCCCAGCCAGACGACAGGCATTGGCCACCTCACGCTCGCAGTTAGTGCCGTTGCCGGAAACCACGATAGCTTTAACTTCAGCGGACATAATCAAAGCTCCTTCAATGTGGCCTGCCAGGCCTCTTTCAATACGTAGATATTTTCCTCGATAATCAGGGTCTCATCGCTGGCGAGGATGCGTAAAGTGGGAGCACTGGTAACCTTGCCCAGGCAACAGATCTCCTGCCCACTGAAAAGCTTTTCAAACTCCTCCGCATTGGCGGGCGCCACTGTAACCAGCAGCCGACTCTGTGATTCGGAGTAGAGCATTTCAAGGACTGAGAGCTCCCCTTGGGTACGCAGATTCCCTAAGTTAATATCCATGCCGAACCCGCCGGCAAAGGCACTTTCGGCCAGAGCTACCCCCAGACCGCCATCTGACAGGTCGTGGCATGAGGCCACCAACCCAGCCTTCTGAGCCCGATTCAAGGTGCGATAGCGCCGCAAGGCGCTATCGGCATCAACCTGTGGAACATGGTTGCCGGTAAACCCGAGAATATTAAAGAGTTCAGAACCTCCGAGCTCCGCACTGGTACTGCCCAGTAGATAGACTTTATCCTGCGGGCGCTTTACGTCCATTGTGGTGCACAGACGCACATCGTCTACTTTGCCAATTACCGAGAACAACAGCGTAGGCGGGATAGAAATCTTCTTCCCGTCGATGTGGTAGTCATTTTTCATCGAATCCTTGCCGGAGATAAGCGGGACCCCAAAGGCGACGCAATAATCATACAGTGCCTTGTTTGCCCGCACCAGCTGCGCCGCCTTGAACGGCCCATCGGGAGTGCGCTCACTCAGAACTGGGTCGCACCAGCAGAAGTTATCCAACCCCGCAACATGGTCGACATTGCCGCCGACACTCACGTAGTTGCGCAGAGCTTCGTCAATGGCGCAAGCGGTCATATGGTAGGTATCGATATCACTGTAACGCGGACAAATGCCGTGCGCCACGGTAATTCCAGCGAAGGAGTCGGGCAACGGACGCACTACAGCTGCATCAGCGGGGCCATCGTTGGCTTCTCCGGTCAGAGGTTTTAGCACGGTGTTGCCCTGCACCTCATGGTCGAAACGCCGCACTACAACTTCTTTGGAGCATACGTTGAGCGAGCCCAGCAACTTAAGCAGGGCCTCCTGCGCTTTAGGCAGATCCGTTTCCGCCGGCTGGCGGTGGGTCTTGATTTCCCAGCGCGCCGGGATTTTCATCTGCGGATTGGCATTATGCAGGAAATCCATGGGCAGATAGGTTGCAGTCTGACCGTGGTACAGGCAGTGAAAGTAACCCGAGTCGGTGAAGACTCCAAGGTCAGTGGACTCAACGTTCATGCTCTCCCCTAGGCGAATAAACTCCTCCACATGTTCAGGGGGGACGGCCAGAGTCATACGCTCCTGTGCCTCGGAGATCAAGATCTCCCACGGCTGAAGTCCGGCATATTTGAGCGGTGCCCGATCCAAGTGCATTTCAAAACCGCCAGTATCCTCGGCCATCTCTCCTACGGAGGACGACAGACCGCCGGCACCGTTGTCGGTGATGGAGGTGTACAAGCCCTTATCGCGCGCGATAAGGAGAAAGTCAAACATGCGCCGCTGGGTGATGGGGTCGCCTATCTGTACCGCGGTTACCGGTGAATTCTCGTGCAATTCTTCCGAGGAGAACGTGGCCCCGTGGATTCCGTCCTTACCGATACGTCCACCCACCATGATGATGTGATCCCCTACCAGTGCTTTTTTTTCATGCCCTGGGCGCCCATGCAATTGCGCCGGCATAAGGGCAGCACTGCCACAGTACACCAGTGGTTTTCCGACAAAGCGGCGGTCGAACACCAGCGAACCGTTAATGGTTGGAACGCCGCTTTTATTACCTCCATGCTCTACACCTTCGACCACACCTTCAAAGATCCGGCGCGGATGCAGCAGACGCGGCGGCAAAGGTTCGGCATAAAAAGGTGAGGCAAAGCAGAATACATCGGTGTTGAAGATCAGGCGTGCGCCGCGGCCAGTACCGAAAGGGTCGCGGTTTACTCCAACAATGCCAGTCAACGCACCACCGTACGGATCAAGCGCACTAGGGGAGTTATGGGTCTCAACCTTGTAGACCATACTCCAGTCATCGGTAAAGCGGACAACGCCAGCGTTATCCTTGAATACCGACAGACAAATATCATCCGCTCCCTTTTGTCTGCGAACTTCGCTGGTTGTCTCCATGATGTAGCTTTTAAACAGTGAATCGATACTCTCTTTCTGGCCGTATTCATCTTCGTAATCAATACGGGCAGCAAATATTTTGTGTTTACAATGCTCGCTCCAGGTTTGCGCCAACGCCTCCAGTTCAGCGTCAGTGATGCACCCCCCCAGTCCCACTGTTTTGCGTTGCTGCTGCACTGCCGGGGTGGCAATAAAGGCCTGAATGGTCTTCATTTCCTCCAAGCTAAGCGCCAGCATCCCATCACGGCTAATCTGCATCAGCGTGTCGTCGTCCACACCCAGATCCATTTCGCGGATTCCCGGCTGTCCGGTGGTCATTACCTTGGCCACTTGCGGTGCCAGTCCGGTTTTTGGATCAAATTCTGCGCGACTGACGATAGTCCAGCGCTGAATCAGTCCATTGGCAAGAACTCCAGCGGCGATCTGTTCGGCCTTTTGCTTATCCACATCCCCGCTAAGCAGATACTGCACCGAGGTATACACGGCCTCGTCGCCGGCAAACTTCCGCCCCAGCAGATACTCCAATGCCTCGCGCGCGGTACGCCCGGTATTATCGGTAACTCCAGGGCGGAAACCGATTTCGATCAGCATATCGAAATCCTGCGCCAGGGCTTTATCTACGCCATATTCCTGGATTATCGGGTCGGAAAATGGCCCTTGAGCTGCCGCTTGCAGTTCCGCGTCACTGAGCTGCGCGTCTACAGTGTAGACATCAAGCGTACGCACCTGTTGCAATTCAATCCCGAGGTGGTTGCTGATATCCTGACGCACCCGTTCTGCGCGCGCGTCACGAACCCCGTCTTTAAGACCTACAACAATCCTGTTGGCCATATTTTCTCCTCATTCAGTCCTCCCCTTTAGGGGATGTATACCCACTGAAGTGCCTGCGTAAGCGCAGAATCCAAACGCAGACCTTCCATGTAAAATAATTTATAACGCGGTGTATCTTAATTCAGGTTCGACACTCGAAGCTCTCGCTGGCAACCGCCACCTGTCCAACAATCAGCTGTGGGTTACAGCTATTTTGCCCATTCAACACCCGATCTATCCTCTGCCGGGCCAGTTCCACCGTGTTGTTGGTTTCACTAATATGGGCCATAAATACCGCCTGCAGTTCAGGCCATAACAAATCTCCGAGTAATTCGGCAGCCTGGTTGTTGGAAAGATGACCATGACGCCCGCGGATTCGCTGCTTTAAGGACCACGGATATGGCCCATCTTGCAACATCTGCTCATCGTGATTGGTCTCTAGCACCAGCACCTGGCAGCGTTGCAGGCGCTCACGCACCAGACGGGTAACCACACCAAGATCGGTGGCAATCCCCACTCGAACGCGCCCCGCCGTCAGGATAAACCCGACAGGAGCGACAGCATCGTGGGTAACTGGGAACGTCTCCACCTCCAGATCACGCAAGCGCAACACTCCAGCCGTTTCCAAGGCGCAGTAGTCTACAGCTCCAATGGACGGCAGCGCTGCATAGGTCTGAGGCAAACAATATAGAGGTAAATTGTAGCGTCTGCACAGAGGTCCGGCGCCGCTGCAGTGATCTCGATGTTCGTGGCTTATAATAACGGCGTCAAGGTCCTGCGCCGCGACTCCTATCGCTAGCAGACGTCGGGTAAGCTCACGCGCGGAAAGACCCGCGTCGATCAATACCCTACTGCTGTCACTCTCTACATATATGGAATTGCCCTTGCTTCCACTGGCAATCTGGCAAATACGCACCGGCTTTCTCCCGCCGCTTTTTGTCTGCTTTTATGTAATTTCATATACAGCTTATATGCAGATGAGTGGAGTAAATCTGAGCAATTATAATGAGATTGACGCCACCCTTAGCCTGTAGCCATCCAGCTGGCGCAGGCAGACAAACTCAGCCTTTGCCGCTCGCGCTTTCATAACACAGGCGCAGTAAAAGGGCAAGAACGCCGGCGCGGTCTCGCCCCACAATTTTTGCACTGCCGCCTCTACCGAAAGGATACGGCAAACTTTGCCAATCCGAGCTGGGCAAGCCTCGCATGCCCTTGCTACTATCTTGTGACTGTAGTACACATAAAACAATGCCCTTAATGGGTCACCCATGCCGTCTAGACCCACCCCTGCCGGAACTGCTTGAGCCTAAAGATGTCCTTTAGCGCTTACTTCGTGCTGGCAAGGTGGCATACCTCTTGACGCTTACCCAGCGGACGTTTATCCTTTCATCCTAGATGAACAACCCAGCCTGTCGGCCTGCTGTCGGCTTACGTTCTGGTGTGGTTCTGCATGTTTATGTAGTCTTTCTTAATTCTTAAAGGAGCGTATGTCTATGTCTGTAAAAGTAGCTATCAATGGTTTTGGGCGTATTGGTCGAAATGTCCTGCGCATTGCCATGCAGTCAACTAATTTTGAAGTTACAGCTATAAATGATCTGACCGATGCAAAAACCATGGCCCACCTGTTCAAATACGACTCCGTTCATGGAATTTACCCCGGGAAGGTGGAAGTAAGTGGCTCCAGCATTATTGTTGATGGCCACGCCATAAAAATTTACAGCGAAAGAGATCCGGCAGCATTGCCCTGGAAACAAGATGGTGTAGAGGTTGTCCTTGAGTCGACCGGCATGTTTAATAATCGCGAAGCTGCAGCAAAACACCTTGAAGCTGGCGCGAAACGTGTTGTACTCAGCGCGCCAGGGAAGAACGCTGATATAACCGTGGTAAAGGGAGTTAATTTTTCCGATTACGATCCGGCCAAGCACCAAGTCATCTCCAACGCTTCCTGCACAACCAACTGCCTTGCTCCCGCAGCATACCTGCTACATAAAAAACTGGGGATCAAGCGTGGGAGCATGACTACCATCCACTCTTACACCAACGATCAGAAGATTCTTGACCTACCCCATAAAGACCTGCGCCGCGCCCGCGCTGCCGCAGTCTCCATGATTCCGACCACAACCGGTGCAACCAACGCAGTGGCCATGGTAGTTCCGGAGCTCAAGGGGCGTCTCGCTGGGATAGCTATTCGCGTTCCAACCCCTAACGTATCCCTGATTGACTTTGTAATTGAAACCGAGAGAGACACTACGGTTGAAGAAGTTAAGGCATTGATGCTGGAAGCAGCCAATGGCGAACTTAAAGGGATTATTGAATACTGCGATGAGCCTCTTGTATCCGTAGATTTCAACGGCAATCCTGCTTCAGGCATCTTTGATGCCCTGAGCACCGCGGTACTACAAGAGCGGATGGTCAAAGTGCTACTATGGTACGACAACGAATGGGGCTACTCGGCACGCATTGTCGATCTGCTGAATCTGGTAGCGACTAAAAAATAGCAGCGAGGCAAAGCCGTCGTTATTTTCTCTATATGGAGTAATTGATTCGATGCTCAATAAATGTTCCGTTACTGACTTGGATCTGCGCGGTAAACGCGTATTTTGCAGGGTTGACTTCAATGTGCCCCTGAATAACGACGGTACTGTCGCTGACGACACCCGTATAGTCGCCGCCCTGCCCACCATTCGCCATATCATGGCGCAGGGAGGGCGACTAATTCTGGCATCCCACCTAGGACGCCCCAAGGGAACGCGCAAGCCAGAGTTCAGCTTGGCACCTGTAGCTCCTCACCTCGCTAAACTTCTTGAGCACCCAGTGACAATGGCACCGGACTGTGTTGGCGCCGAGGTGGAAAAACTGGTTGCCAATATGAGCGACGGTGATGTCGTGCTACTTGAAAATGTGCGCTTTCATCCTAAGGAGGAGAAAAACGCGCCGGAGTTTTATGCACAGCTTGCGCGCCTCGCTGATGTGTATGTCAACGACGCCTTCGGCACGGCCCACCGTGCTCACGCCTCAACCGAGGGGATTGCACATCTGCTTAAGCCAGCTGCTGCTGGGTTCCTAATGGCAGAAGAACTTGAGTATCTGGGCAAAGCCTTAGAGAGCCCAAAGCGTCCTTTTGTTGCAATCCTCGGCGGGGCCAAGGTTCACGACAAAATTCCTGTCATAACCAACCTACTCGACAAGGTGGATACGCTCCTCATCGGGGGGGGGATGGCTTACACCTTTTTACATGCTAAGGGTTTCGAGGTGGGTAAGTCCCTGCTGGAGAAAGAGCAGGTGGAACTGGCTGCTTCTTTATTAAAGCAGGCAGAAGCAAAAGGAGTTGAGATTAAACTCCCTATCGACCACATCGTCGCCGCGGAATTTAGCAACGATGCGCAGGTACAAATAACAGGCGATGCCAACATCCCGACAGCGTACATGGGGATGGATATCGGTCCCAAAACTCTGATAATTTATGCCGAAGCCATCCAGAAGGCAGCTACCGTAGTATGGAATGGACCCATGGGGGTGTTCGAAATGGACAACTTCGCAAAAGGCACCATGGGGGTAGCTCGCGCCATGGCCGATTCTGACGCGGTTACCATCATCGGTGGTGGTGATTCTGTCGCGGCAGTAAACAAAGCCGGCCTCAATACAGCCATGACCCATATGTCCACTGGTGGAGGAGCCTCGCTAGAACTGCTAGAAGGTAAAACCCTACCTGGAGTGGCGGCCCTGACCGACAAAGAATAATAAAGTAGGAGAGAACATGCGCAAACCTCTGATCGCCGGAAACTGGAAACTGCATAAAACTATAAATGAGGCCAAAGATCTGGCCAAAACTCTGTGTACCAAACTCGCAGATGTGCACAATACTGACATCGTGTTAGCCCCATCCTTCACCGCCATATCTGCCGTCGCTGAAATCTGCCAAGAGAGCACTATTAAGGTTGGAGGGCAGAATTGTTTCCCTGAGCCGCAAGGGGCATTTACGGGCGAAGTGTCCGCCGCGCAACTCAACGACGCTGGATGTACATACGTCATCCTAGGGCACTCAGAACGGCGCCAACTTTTTGGTGAAGATGACGCATTTATAAATGCAAAAATACATGCGGTATTGCGTGCGGGCATGAGTGCCATTTTGTGTGTAGGAGAGACCCTAGAGCAACGTGAACAGGGGGATCTATTTGAGGTGCTCGGCGCTCAAGTCCGGAATGGCTTAAAGGACGTGAATGACACCCAGATGGAGCATGTAGTTATAGCCTATGAACCGATATGGGCTATTGGTACAGGTAAAACCGCCAGTAGTGATGACGCTGCGGAAGTACACGCCTATATCCGCGGCTTGCTGCAGGGGGTCTTTTCCCCAGCCGTAGCGCAAAATACGCGCATTATATACGGTGGCAGCGTTAAGCCAGACAACATCAGTGAGCTTATGGCGCAAGCCGATATCGACGGGGCCCTCGTCGGCGGAGCCAGCCTCAACGCCGCTGATTTTGCTGCAATCGCCAACTTTCCGCGTCCACTGCACATGGCGGACACCCACAGATAAACAGAAAACAGCTAGCGCACTAAGCGCTAGTATGCTAAGTTTACCGGTCAGTTGTTGTAGAAACATTAGTTAATCGCAAAAAACGCGCACGCAACACACGTAACGAGCACGCAGTACAGCATTTTCACTAACAATCGGAGCAAACTAATCACATGACCACTGTACTTCTGATAATCCACGTTATGGTTTCCATATCATTGGTAATCATCGTTCTACTTCAAGCCGGCAAGGGCGCAGAAACTGGCGCATCATTCGGTGGTGGAGCGAGCCAGACCATGTTTGGAGCCAGCGGGGGACAGTCATTCCTGAGCAAATCAACCACTCTGATGGCTGCAGTCTTCATGCTCACCAGCCTCTCTCTGGCATATTTCCACGACCAAGACGGAGCTGCGAGTATTATGCCCGAGCAGATAAAGGTACAGGAAGCAGCACCATTACCCCAAATGCCTGCTGCCACTACATCAGAGACCCCTGGCCCCGGAACCGATTAATTTCTATGTTGACAGTGATAGAGTAAATACGTATAAAGAGCCCTGCATTGCCGAAGTGGTGGAATTGGTAGACACGCCATCTTGAGGGGGTGGTGACCAAACGGTCGTGCGAGTTCGATTCTCGCCTTCGGCACCAAAAGCACGCTATAACCCGACTACGAAAGTGGTCGGGTTTTTTATTATTCAATTCTAGTTTCGCCTCGCTACCCAATCCGTCCCCTAAGACCAAGCGTAGTCCTATATAATCGTTTTACCTCCAATGCGTTATGGGATAACATAGGCGCTTAACATTTTCCGCCGATCATTCAGGTTGGTGTTTCTATGCAAACCTTTCTAAGCAAACCATGTAAAGGAGTATCAGGTATGGGTCAAAATTATTTCAACACACTGCCTCTGCGGAGTCAGCTCGAAGAGCTTGGCACCTGTCGTTTTATGGAGGCTGATGAGTTCAATAACGGATGCGATTATGTCAAAGGGAAGAAAATAGTCATAGTTGGCTGTGGCGCGCAAGGACTAAACCAAGGACTCAACATGCGCGACAGTGGTCTTGACGTAGCTTACACCTTACGTAAAGAAGCCATCGCTGAGGAGCGCCAGTCATACAAAAATGCAATAGAAAACAATTTCAGCGTTGGCAGTTACGAGGAGTTATTGCCTCAAGCAGACATCGTGATGAACCTGGCCCCCGACAAGCAACATACCGATGTGGTCAACACCGTAGTTCCTCTGATGAAAAACGGAGCCGTGTTCTGCTACGCCCACGGTTTTAATATTGTTGAGGAGGGGGTCCAAATTCGCGCTGATCTCACGGTAATCATGGTAGCGCCCAAGTGCCCTGGATCAGAGGTACGTGCCGAGTATACGCGAGGTTTTGGCGTACCAACACTCATTGCTGTGCATCGCGAAAATGATCCCAAGGGTGACGGGCTCGAAATTGCTAAAGGCTTGTGCTCTGCTCAAGGCGGAGATCGTGCCGGCGTTCTAGAATCTTCCTTTATCGCCGAAGTTAAATCCGACCTCATGGGAGAGCAGACTATCCTGTGTGGCATGCTGCAGACAGGCTCACTCCTGTGTTTTGACAAAATGGTGGGAGAAGGAATCGAGCCAGGTTATGCCGCTAAGTTGATCCAATACGGCTGGGAGACTATCACTGAAGCCTTGAAACAGGGCGGAATCACCAACATGCTGGACCGCCTCTCCAACCCAGCTAAGATTCGCGCCTTTGTGTTAGCAGACGAACTCAAGGAGATTATGCGTTCATTGTTCCAGAAACATATGGACGACATCATCACCGGCAAGTTTTCTGCCACTATGATGCAAGACTGGGCGAATGATGATAAGGATCTTCTGCGCTGGCGCGAAGAGACCGGACAGTCCGCTTTTGAACAGACCGAGGCCAACGGGAAAATCAGCGAGCAGGAATACTTTGATAAAGGTATTCTGATGGTGGCGATGGTTAAAGCAGGAGTAGAACTAGCTTTCGAATCAATGCTCGAAGTCGGCATTGAACCTGAATCTGCCTATTATGAGTCCCTCCATGAAACTCCTCTTATTGCCAACACTATTGCGCGTAAGAAGCTCTATGAAATGAACCGCATAATCTCTGACACCGCTGAATATGGATGCTACCTCTTTGCCCATGCCTGCATCCCCCTCCTGCGTGATTTCATGCACGAGGTCACTACCGAGGTCATCGGCAAGGGATTGGACTGCGATGACACCAGCGTAGATAACAGGACTCTGGTGTGCATCAACGATGCTATTCGTGGTCATTTTATTGAAGACGTTGGTGCTGAGTTACGCGCTGCCATGTGTGGAATGCAGGCTATCGACCAGCAGGACTAAAACGACGTTTTGCATAGCCAGCACACGCAGCATACAGCTACACTTCTGGCTATATATGTAATTTAAAAGTAGAGCACGTAACAAAGCAAAAAGCCCGCAACGTTTATACGCTGCGGGCTTTTTGCATTCTTTAGTTCCGACAACTAATTATAATAGCAGCGCGACAGCCTCTTTCGCGGCCGCCATAAATTCCTGTGGCAACACCCCGATAAGGATTATAGCTAGAATAAAGAACACACCCAACGCTTTTGAACCAATCGGCATCAGGATAGGATCTTTTTCATCGTCAGCGCCACAGTATGCAGCACGTGCCATCTTTAGGTAGTAGAACATAGCTATGGCTGCGTTGATAACCCCGATAATAACCAGGGCATAAAAACCCTTGTTGATAGCTCCGGTAAAAACTACAAACTTACCCACAAAGCCAATAGTCGGGGGGATGCCTGCCATACCGAAAGCTGCTACCAGCAAAGTCATAGCAAGTAGCGGTGAGCGGCGAGACAGCCCTTTAAGGTCGTCAAAGGTAACGTTCTGCCCCTCAGGCGCAACGTTATAAATAACGTAGAAACAACCAAGGTTCATGAGCAGGTAACCGATGATGTAGAATACTGCTGCTGCCATACCCAACAGATCTGCAGTCATAATACCAAGCATGACATAACCCGCGTGGGCGATACTGGAATATGCCAGCAAACGCTTGAGGTCAGTTTGAACCAGCGCGGTGAGATTACCAAATGTCATGGACATTACCGCAAACGTTGCAAGTACCCAGGTATACTGGGTGATGTCCGCGCCGGCAACAGCAACGAGACGCAGCAGGAGCAACACCGCGCCAACTTTTGGCAGGGTTGCAATAATGCTGGTGGTTTCGTTGGCTGCCCCCTGATACACATCAGGTGTCCAGAAATGCATGGGGAACATCGCCAGCTTGTACAAAAAGCATATCAGCACCAGAACCATGGCAATAACACCCAGTGGTTGTGTTGCAACCAACGATGGAATTACCACTGCCAGCTCATTCAAGTACGTTGTATGGGCAAGACCGAAAATATATCCCATACCGTACAGGGTCAAACCGGTCGCAATTGCACCAAACATGATGTACTTGATGCAGGCCTCAGCAGACATGCGCCCCTGTCCCTGGCGAAACGGAATCACCACATATAGAGCATATGATGAGATTTCAAGGCTCAGCAGAATGGCCAAGAGCTCAACGGAGCTGCTGAGGAAAACCAGCCCCAAGGCGCTGATTCCGAGAAACATGTTGTATTCGGCATGCAGCTTTGGCTCGATTCCGACCAATCCACGCCCAAGAGCATAGATCAGAAACAGACCGCTTAAGATGATGATCTTAAACAGCTGTGACAGCATATCAACCTGATACGCATCGTAGAACAACAAGCCGTTGGCGCCGTAACTAGCAAAAGCTACCACCAGCACCACGGCTGACATAGCCAGGGTCACTCCCTGGATCACTCCTGTGCGCAAATTGCCCAAGGTCATGAAGAACATAACCAAGACCATGAACATCAGCGCCATTTCCGGCAAAAAAACTGTGTTTAGCATAATTGATCCGCTTCTTTGATTAGAAACTTACGATACTTTTAATCCACACACCTGCATCGTGAAGCAGCGCGTGGTGCTCACCCGTACGTACCACTTCAGGGATAACACTGCCAGCTTCCACCTGACTGATCAGATGAGCAACACTGGTATCCATTACGTCAAGCAGCGGCGTTGGATGCAAGCCAATCCAGAACACAAACACGGTCAGAAAAGCAAGTTGGACAAACTCGCGTGCATTACAGTCAGCAATGGAACGACTGTCATCACCGTGATGCGCATGCCCATCGGAGTCATCCCATACCATCTTCTGCAAGAGACGCAGCATGTAAGCCGCTGCCAAAATTGCACCTGGGATAGCAAGAGCTCCAACCAAAGGATACTTTTCAAAGGCGCCAAACAAGACCAGAAACTCGCCTACGAAACTGTTGGTGCCGGGGAACGCCAAGGATGAAAGAGAGAAGATACCGAGAAACGTTACATAAATCGGCATTATCATACCAAGCTTGCTATTGTCGCTAATTTCGCGACTATGGG
Source organism: Desulfuromonas sp. (assembly GCA_028685815.1). Lineage (GTDB taxonomy): Bacteria > Desulfobacterota > Desulfuromonadia > Desulfuromonadales > Desulfuromonadaceae > JAIVHC01. The sequence continues at coordinate 26,783 of JAQUDG010000001.1, read as the reverse complement.
TGCGCTCGTAAATTAGCCCAATCAGGATAAACAAGGCCCCTGTGGTTACCCCGTGGTTAATCATCTGTAGCATTGCCCCTTTGATTCCCCCAGTATTGAGGAGGAAGATACCCAAGGTTACAAAGCCCATATGTCCAACGGAGGAATAAGCTATCAGTTTCTTTATATCAGTTTGTCCCAGCGCTAGGTAGCCACCTACGATGATGCTGATCAGTGACATAACCAGCAGGATTGGCACGCAGTAATATGTAGCAGCTGGTGTAATGGGGAGACAGAAACGGAGAAAACCGTAGCCACCCATCTTCAGCAAGATACTGGCCAGTATAACGGAACCCGCAGTAGGCGCCTGTACGTGAGCGGCAGGCAGCCATGTATGGAACGGGAACATGGGCATTTTGATGGCGAAGCCCAAAGCGCAGGCAATAAAAACCCACATTTGGAACGAGAAACTGTAGGTATGTGCCATCAATTCAGGGATAAAGAACGTCCCGGTATTGATATACAGAGCAATAATAGAAACCAGCAGGAAGATACTGCCTGCGAAGGTATAGAGGAAAAACTTAATTGAAGCATAATCTTTTCGGTCCCCACCCCAGATAGCGATGATGAGGTACATGGGAACCAACATACCTTCCCAGAAAATATAAAACAGCACGGTGTTCATGCTTATAAAGACCCCGATCATGGCTGCTTCCATAAGAAGCATAACTACCATGAATTCTTTAATGCGGATCTTGATGTAATTCCACGAGCACAGTACGCACAGCGGCATTACGAATGTAGTAAGCAACACCAGCAACATACTGATCCCATCAACACCGACAACATAGTCGAGGTTGAGATCAGGGAACCAGCGGCGCAACTCTACAAACTGATACTTGGCTGTGGATTTGTCGAAACAGGTCCACAAGGGAACAGAGATCAGAGCCGTAATTAGAGTTACAGCAAGACTCCAGTATTTCTGCAAGGTATCGCCGCGTAAAAACATAGCGATAATAGCCCCGACAACCGGCACAATCAACAGCATTGAGAGGATCGGGTAATTCAACGTGTTCAGTATTAGATACTTTTCCATGACTTCCTACTGTCTCAAATGAGTTAAAGTGTATGGCGTAAAAACGATCACACCAATACAACCACAATCAGAACAACGAACACCAGACCAGCTGCTGCCCCGATATAATGTTGCAGTTTTCCGGTCTGTAATTGTCGGGCCTGTTCACCGGCTTTAACCACACTTTTGGCGCTACCATCTAGAGCCCAGTCAATTCCCTCCCAATCAAACCAGGAGAGTGCCCGCGCGGTGGCCATGGTAAAACGCAGACCTATATTCTGATACACGTTACTTACCCACTCGTTGGCTGCATTAATAGGCTTCTTAGCAACCCACATGAACACCAACGCGCCTTTACGATAAAACCAGTCTAAATCGAGATTGGATACATCGTGGGGCTTAAGGTATTTTACCATGACATAAAAGCCCAAGCCGGTAAAACCGAGCAGATGGAACGTTTCTGCAAGGTGATAGCTGGTGTAAGGATTATACTCGACCGCATACGGCAGCATGTTGTACAGATAATCCGGATAAACTCCGAGGAAGATGCACATGAATGCAGCCATGAACATCCCTACCTGCATATTCCAATGAGCTTCTTTGGGTTTAATGCCAGGATCGTTGGGACCAAACCAGATGTAGTACGGCAACTTTATTCCAACCGACAGGAACGTTCCCACCGCAGCAAGGGACAGCATAAGCATAATAATTGTTTGGTGATCTGCACCGGCAGCAGTAATGATCATGGATTTACTTACAAAACCACTGGTAAGAGGGAAGCCGGAGATTGCAATGCCACCGATTACCGTAAATACGAGCGATAACGGCATATACTTATACAAGCCGCCAAGCTCACTCAACTTGGAGCGCCCTGTCATTTCAAGTACGCAGCCTACACCCATAAACAGCAACGCCTTGTAGAGAATATGCGCATAGGCGTGAGCACAAGCACCATTAAGCGCCATATGGGTGCCTATACCAATACCACACACCATATATCCGACCTGACTTACAATATGATAGGCAAGAATTCGACGCGCATCATTTTCAATTACCGCGTATCCAACCCCGTACAGAGTCATGATCGCGCCAAGTATCGCCAGCACTTCATAACCTGCAAAGCCGCGAGCTAGGACATATACCGCTGTTTTTGTGGTGAACGCGCACATAAATACTGCGCCAGTAACAGTTGCTTCTGGATAGGCATCTGGAAGCCACGCATGAATTGGGGGGACAGCGGCATTCAACATGAACCCAATCATGATGAGGTAGTCTCCCAGAGTAGCAGTGTCTGGAGCGATGAGATTGAAACTCAGATCATGCACATTCTGATAACGCAGGAAGATACCGGCCATCAATATTAGGCCACCAACGACGTGGACCAGTAGATAACGGTAACCGGCCTCTATAGAACGCGTGCGCTTCCGATACCAGATAAGGAATACTGAGGCGAACGCCATCAGTTCCCAAAATACGAAGACAGTCAAATAGTCGCCAGCTAAAGTTGTACCAAGCGAGCCAGCGACGTACAACCACGCCGCAGCATGTTGGCCACTTTCTTTAACGTGTAAGCCAAAAATGCTGCCTATCAGTGCCATCAAGGTAAATACATGGAGAAACACCATGGTCAACTGATCGACGCGACCAAACTGAAGTTCGAAGCCCATCCATTCAACTGTACCGAATGAGGCGGGCAGGTATCTGATCTGAATAAACGCCAGCAAAGGTACCACTACCAGCCAGATCTTCTGCGCGTTGAACTTTCTGAATAAGGGCAGCAGCAACGCGCCGACAATAAAAAGCGCCGCCGGGTGCATAAAGATACTACTTGTCATAATGATCCGTGTCCCTCTCCAGCCATACGTGTGACAGCCCTTTGCAGAAAACAATCATCAGCAGACAGCCGAGCAGGCCAAATATCGCCCAGAAGCCTATGATTTGGTCTCCCCAGAAATGGGCATCGCTCCGATCTGCAAAAAAATCGAATACTAACGCAAACCCCAGGTATGCGATAAAAAGCCACTTCAGCATAGCCGGGCGCTCGCGCAGATACGTTATCACCTGTGCGATCATGATTTCACCATAAGATTAATAAGATCGAGGAACAAATTGGGATAGATACCAATCAGCACTGAAATAGTTGCTGTTATAACCAGAGGCACCACCATAAATAAAATCAGAGGCTGCTTTTCCAAGCTTCCTGTGACCCCAACATCTTCTGGCACAGGTTTCCCGAAGAATCCTTGCAGAAAAATTGGGACAAAATAACCAGCGTTTAGCAAACTACTTATAAGCAACACGCTCAGTAGAATCCAATTATGGATATCAATAGTACCTAGCGCCAGGTACCATTTGGTGACGAATCCACCTACGGGGGGGATCCCAATCATACTCAAAGAGGCAACACCGAATGCAAGCATGGTCCAAGGCATCCGATAGCCTAGCCCTCCCAGTTCTTTGATATCTTTTTTCCCAGTGGCTACAAAGATACACCCAGCCGCGAAGAACAAGGTGATTTTAGCGAATGCGTGGTTTGCGATATGGATCAAACCACCGGTGATTGAGTTTGGCGTCAACATCGCGACACCAAGCACAATGTACGACAACTGGCTCACCGTAGAATACGCAAGACGCGCCTTGAGGTTGGTTTTAGTCAAGGCGATTATGGAAGCGGTGAGAATGGTAAAGGAAACGAAGTACGCCGTAAACAGCCCAAGCCCAGTTTCAGCAAGGACATTGACTCCAAACACCGACAGCATGACGCGGCAGATAGAAAATACGCCAACCTTAACTACGACAACGGCATGGAGCAAAGCACTGACTGGCGTAGGTGCAACCATCGCATCTGGCAGCCAGTTGTGCAGAGGCATGATACCAGCCTTAGCAAAGCCGAACAGACACAACAGGTAAGCAACCCCAATCGCAAGTCTACTCGCGTCGGCAGGAAAAATACCTTGGGCAATGTTTGCCGTCTGGAAATCAAGGGTTCCTGCAAGCACGTAGATAATAACCATCGCCGGGAGGAGGAATGCCTTAGAAGTAAACATGAGGTATACAATGTACTTTTTGGCTCCAGCATACCCCTCTTCATCCTGATGGTGCATGACCAGCGGATAGGTGAAGATGGATACAATCTCGTAGAACAGGTACAGGGTAAAAAGGTTGCCGGCGAACGCCGCACCCATAGCTGCCCCGACCGAGACTGCATAGCAGACATAAAACCGCGTCTGGGCGTGCTCGTTGAGTCCGCGCATATACCCGACACAGTATAGGCTTGCTAGAATCCATAAAAAGGAAGCAACCAGCGCAAATATCACCCCAAGCCCATCGAGATTGAGCATGACCGAGACGCCGGGATACAACTCAAACAAGGTGTACTTGAGCTGCGTTCCATTCAATATTGTGGGTACAAAGCTCAGCACCGATGCAAAGGTAAGGATCGCACCCAGGGTTGACCAACTGTCCCGCAAATTCGGCTTTTTCCCAGAGAACATGACCAACAGGCCTGTAATCATGGGAATAAGCATTGTTATAATTATCTTGCTTGTGATTATCGTGTTCATTGCAAGCGCTTTCTCAGGTGGTGTGTTTCAACTGATGTTTTGAAACAGCCGTTACAGTTTCCTAAATCCTCAATACGACAAATCAGTATTTCATATCCTGTATTATGGCTGGATCTTCATTACGGAACCGCCTGTAGACAACAATAATAATACTCACAGCTATTGCTGCCTCGGCTGCCGCCAGTCCCATTATAAACAGGGCATAGATCTGACCGACCGCCGGATTCGGGGCTGTAAAGGTATTGAACGCCATGAAGTTCAGGGCAGCCCCATTCAGTATAAATTCACTGGAGATAAGCATCCCAATCAACGAGCGGTGCTGAATCATACCGTAAAGGCCAATTACCAGCAGAAGTGCTGCAATAATCAGGTAGGTGTTTAGATTATCACTAATAATCATTTTACTGCTCCATCGCGTCCGCCACGTGCAAGAATTATTGAACCTATGATGGCTGTCAGCAGAATAAGTGAGATCAGCTCAAAGGCCAGGCAATACTGCAGCAGCAGGTTCTCACCCACAAATTGGATAGACATGTCACCGATGCGCTCTGCAGCAGGAGCAAAACCAGTCCGCGACAAGGTGGCAAACAGCGCTAAGAAAACGGCCGCACAAGAGCCAATTGCCAGCAGCAAGTTTCTCCCTTTAAGGTTTTTCTCCGCCAACTGGCTCGGCGTATTGCCCAGCATAATCCCCATGGCAATCATGATACATACTGCGCCAACATAAATGAGTACCTGCATAACGGCCAGGAATGTACTGCCCAGATGAAAATACAAACCTGCTATCCCCAGCAGGGATACCGCAAGACCGATAACAGCATGCATCAACAACTGAGAGCGCACTGCCATAAACGCGCCCATAAATGTCAGAATCATGAAGGCGTAAAACAGGGCCTCGGCTATGTACCGATATAGAATCATTCCCGTTCCTCCACTCTCTTGAGCAAATCGTAATGAAAGTCTTCACGTGCAAACCCTGCGACTTCGTAATCATCGCAGTAGTCTAAGGCCTGGGTAGGACATACTTCAACACAGGCGCCGCAGTGACTGCACTTGGTGTAGTCCAGCGTATACAGCGTCAGCACTTTGCCCTTCACCCCTTCTTGTTTTTCCCCCTCAAGGTAAATACAGTCAGACGGACAATCGCGCATGCACATGCCGCAAGTTATACATCTGTGGGTACCGGTTTCAGGATCCTTGATCAGGTCGATGTGGCCACGATAGTTCGGGGTAACATCGATCTTCTGTCTAGGGTACTGAACAGTAACCACCGGGGAAAACAGGGCCTTAAGTGTAACAGTAAGGCCAACTATGAGGCTCCAAGCTCCCGTAAACAGTTCTGTAAAATACGCTTTCATAGCTTCACAACCACAACAGTAATAAGGAGATTAACCAGTGATATCGGCAGCAGATATTTCCAGCACAGGTTCATCAACTGGTCGAAACGGGTCCGAGGGTAGGTCCAGCGGATCCAAACGAGAAAGAACATAAAAAGGTAAACTTTAAGCAGGAACCAGATGATGCCAGTATACTCAAAGTATGGTAGCGGGATCCCAGAGGTCCCACCCAAGAAGAATACCGTAGCAATACAGCTAACAATAAACATGTTGGTGTATTCAGCCATCATAAACAGGCTGAAACTCATGCCACTGTATTCTGTATGAAACCCTGCGGTAAGCTCACTCTCGGCTTCAGCCAAGTCGAATGGCGCACGGTTTGTCTCGGCAACCATACAGATCAGGTAGATAATAAAGGCAACCGGTTGCAACACAATGAACCATACAGTCTGCGCTTCGACAATGCCGCGCAAGCTGAAGGTATTGGTCATAAACACAATGGCCAGCAGCGAAAGCAACATCGGTATTTCATATGCGACATTCTGCGCTACTGCACGAAACGCCCCAAACATTGAATACTTGTTGTTCGAAGCCCAGCCAGCGACCAGCACAGCCAGTACGTTGATAGACGCAATAGCAAGAACGAACAACAACCCAACATCCAAATCGAATCCCTGAATGCGGTCGCTGAACGGAATCACCAGCAGCGGAAGAAAAACTGGAGCGAATGAAATGATAGGTGCCAACATGAACAGCGGTTTGTCTGCTTTGGCTGGAATCACCAACTGCTTTGACATCAGCTTAATGCCGTCAATCACCAACTGAAGAAGGCCGTGAAAGCCTACTTCCATGGGACCGGTTCGCCGCTGAAAATGGCCCGCCAGTTTTCGCTCCATGTAGCCCATAACCAGGGCGTTGCCAAACACCACCACTGCACCGCCGACAACCGCCATGACAATCCGGATAATTTCCGGGGCGTAAGAATTAAGAGTCTGCATATTCACTACCTGTCAATCTCGGGGATAACGAGGTCAAGTGCACCCATACTTGTAACCACATCGGCTATCATCATCCCTTTGCACACCTCGGGTACGACACTGAGATTACTGTAAGAGGGGGTACGGACCTTGATGCGGTAGGGAATGTCACTACCATCGGATACCAGATAATAGGACAATTCGCCGCGCGGGGCTTCAACTGAACAGTTGTAATCACCCTGGGGAAGCCTCAGCTTTTTCGGCACCTTGGCCTCCATCACTTCTCCTTCCGGCAGCTTGTCCAAAGCCTGTTCTACAATGCGGAGACTTTGTTCGATCTCGCGGTAGCGCACATTAAACGCCGCCCAGGCATCACCTTGCTGCTCGGTGGGCACTTCAAAATCGAACTCTGAATATACAGAGTACGGCTCAGCTTTGCGCAGATCATACTCGACCCCAGCAGCACGTAGCAAAGGACCGGTCACCCCATAGCGCGCGCACAGTTCAGGAGTATAATTTCCTACCGACTTCATACGCTTCTGCACAATGATGTTGCCATTAACCAGCTTCTCGTACATGGGCAAACGTCCGCGCAGACGCTCAATGAATGCTCGGGTACGCTCGATGAATTTATCGTCGATGTCTTTGCACACGCCGCCAACCCTGCAGTAGCAGTAGGTTAGGCGCGAACCGCATATGTCTTCGAGGGTATCAAGGATATGCTCGCGGTCATCAAACGCGTACATAATGGGGGTAAACGCGCCCAAGTCGAGCAGATATGCACCATACCAGAGCAAATGACTCTGAATTCTATTCAACTCGCTGGTGATGACACGGATATATTCCGCGCGTCGCGGCACCTCTATTCCGGCGGCACGCTCAAGCAACATGGCGTAACCCTGGTTATAAATCAGCGCACCAAGGTAGTCCATGCGGGCCGTATTCGGCATAAACGCTCTAGCCGGCTTATATTCTCCAATTTTTTCGTGACAACGGTGCACATAACCTAATACAGGCTGGGGATCGAGAACATACTCCCCTTCCATCTTCAACAGCACGCGCAATACTCCGTGAGTACTGGGATGCTGAGGTCCCATATTCAGGACGAATTGATGCTGCCTTTCGTCTTCTATCACATCTACATTCATAGCAATTAGCTCAGCTCCGGGCTAGTTGGAAGCTTGGGGTTTAGCTGCCTTTTTATCGGTGGCAGCGGGCTCCTTTTTGGCAGCTGCAGGAGCCTTTTCTTCCTTTGGCTCCGCCTCAGCTGGCAGGTGTCGCAATGCGGAAATATCCTTCAGGTTCTTTTCTTCCTTGAGCAGCGGCTTCAGGTCTACATCCTCTTCCGCAAGGATCAAGGGGACAAGGTTGGGGTGTCCGGCGAACACAACACCGTAAAAGTCGCGCGCTTCCCGCTCGTGCCAATTGGCACCCTGATAGATATCTGAAATCGTAGGCACGGTACCATCAGCTCTGACTGCGGTGCGCGCCATCACTCTGCAACGGGGCGAACTGGCGAGAGCGAACTGATAAACTACCTCAATAGCAGGCAGAGCGTGTACCGCCGTAACAAACACTAAATAGAATCCATCGGCAAGCATCACCTCGGCGAGCGCGTGGACCTTTTCCGCAGGCAGGGTGAGACTGAAGTCATAGCCCGTTTTAGCGTATTCGGTCTCTTCTACTTCAACACCGAGCTCGAGCCATTTTTTCTGCATAGCTTTAACATTCATAGCGCATCAGGCTCCCTTCGGCATTCTGTTCTGCGGGAACGGGTTGCGCTTACCGGCAATCTTCTCCTGCAATTGAAGTATCCCCTCGATGAGTGCTTCCGGTCTCGGAGGGCATCCAGGGACATAAACGTCAACAGGGATAAGCTTATCGACCCCAAGCACAACATCATAATTGGCCTCAACGTCAAACGGACCACCGGAAACAGCACAGTTACCCAGTGCGATAACGTAGCGCGGTGCAGGCATCTGCTCATATAGAGTCAGCAGAACGGGTGCCAGCTTTCTATTGACAGTTCCAGCCACGATCATCAGGTCAGACTGGCGCGGTGAGGGACGGAATACCTCTGACCCAAAACGCGATATGTCAAAGCGCGCCATACCACAGACCATCATCTCAATCGCACAGCAGGCAATGCCGAACGTCATGGGCCACAGTGAGTTGGCCCGACATGCATTGAGGATTTTATCGGCTAGTTCCAGCTGGATCAGGCCGGGCTGATGGCCCCCAGCTAGAGCAGCGTCAGAGTAACCCTGCTCGCTCCGCTCATGACACTCCTTGGCGTAGGAGTGAACCCTTAACAAACTTTTTTTCTGTTCGGCCACGTAAAGACTCCCTTGACCCAGGCGTACACAATCGCCAGAGACAAAATACCAACAAATATGAACAGCTCAGTAATGCCCCGCGCTGCCGACACCCTGTCAAAAGCTGTCGCTACGGGAAACAAATACAGAACGTCAACGTCAAACGCCAGAAAGATCAGCGCATACAGATAGTATGAAATATCAAAACGCACATTCCACGCTGAATCGTAGGTGTCCATTCCGCACTCATACGTGTCCCGCGTCTTTCCGAACCCTCCCCTTGGCGCGATCAGACGGGCGATCAGTAACATTCCAAGGGCACTTACCACCCCGACCGTCAGAAACACCAAGACATACATGTAATCGACTAGATGATGTTCGACCATACCTACATTTGCCTCCCTGAATGGGAACACACGCTGCATATCAAAAGCAGTGTGCGAATCTAAAAAACTCCTGCCTAGCCACCAGACCGCGTGGCCAGCAGCACTCCTGTTTCAGCGTGTCTACCCCAATGGAACAGAGCACAGCGCCGACCTGCATCTTGTATCGAAACGGTAAAACATTGTCAAGATCAATAATAGAAACAAAAGTGCGCGGTCAAACATTTAATCGCATAACATGCTGTAACAAGGTGCTTTTTTTCGCTTATTCGCTGTCTGTACCTACTTGTCCCATTGGATACTGTATACAATTATCATACGGCCCTTCACGGACGGGCAACCACCAGTTTAGGCCAATAAAACTTGATAAAACTCAATTCTGGCCTATTCAATAGGCTTTTTTACTCGGTAACGGCGCGCAGCATTTTAAAATTATTTGACTTCCCACCCCTGCGCATGATACGCACGTTAGCTGCGCGAAAATGTTCAAGTTTACTGAAAAATAGCGCACACATATTTGGTTTATTCGCTTAAACTCACACTCAACTCCTCCACATCCAAAGCCCCTGCTGATTTCCTGCTGCGGCAGCATATCGGCGCGAAGAACAAAGGACGACACAACATGCGTAACAACATCGTGCATATCGGTGCAGGCAAGCTCACCTATGAAATTCGCGCTATCGTGGATATCGCCGAGAAACTTTCAGAGCTTGGCATTAAAACCAACATGGAGAACATCGGTGATCCCATCGCCAAAGGGGAGAAAATTCCCGACTGGATGAAGCAGATTGTCGCAGACCTAGCCATGCAGGACTGTTCGTATGGCTATTGCGCTACCAAAGGAGTTCTTGAGACGCGTAAGTTCCTCGCAGAGCGCACTAACAGCCGAGGCAAGGCCCAAATAACTCCAGAAGATATTGTCTTTTTCAACGGTCTGGGCGACGCCATCCAGAAGGTGTACGGATTTCTGAAACGCGAAGCACGCGTCATCGGCCCCTCTCCCACCTACTCCACCCACTCTTCCGGTGAAGCAGCCCATGCTGGACAGCCGCCCGTGTCATACCGTCTAGACCCAGACAACTACTGGTATCCCGATCTTGACGATCTGCGCCTGTCGATCAAATACAACCCGGCCATCTGTGGCTTACTGATCATCAACCCAGATAATCCGACCGGAGCGGTGTACCCAGAGCGTATTTTGGTGGAAATGCTCGAGTTGGCACGCAAGTATGACCTATTTGTTATCTGCGACGAGATTTACCACAATATTATCTATAACGGAGAATCGACGCGCCCCATTTCAGACCTGATCGGGGATATCCCCGCCATCGCCATGAAGGGGATCAGCAAAGACCTGCCTTGGCCTGGCTCACGCTGCGGCTGGATCGAAATATATAATCGCAACAAAGATCCGATGTTTGCGCAGTACATACAGTCCATCGTAAACTCCAAGATGGTTGAGGTGTGCTCCACCACCCTGCCACAAAAGGCGATTCCGCTAATCCTGAGTCACGAGCAATACCCTGTATATCTAAATGAACGCACCACAAGGTACGAAAAACACTCTAATATTGCTTATAACATTCTCAAGGAAGTCCCCGGGATCAAGGTCAACCGCACCAATGGCGCGTTTTATATGAGTATTGCCTTCCAGCGCGATCTGCTCAGCAATACTGGCACCCTACCCATTGAGAATGCAGAAGTACGCACTATGATCGAAAAACTAGTGCAGGAGCCGGGCACCTCACCTGACAAGCGCTTTGTCTACTATCTGCTTGCGTCCACGGGGATATGCACCGTGCCCCTGAGCTCATTTTCTACCCCTGAGCAAGGGTTCAGGATCACCCTATTAGAGCGCGATGAAAAAGTATTCACCAGTATCTTTAAGCTTATTGCAAAAAGCATTACCGCTTACCTGAAATCTAATTCCTGACAAAACCGGCTGCAGCAGCCAAGGAGCCCTGTTTACATGCAAGCACCCGAGATTGACCTCAACCAGGCAGCACTGACCATCGACACCATCCGCCTTCTGTCCGCCGATGCGGTAGAACAAGCCAACTCCGGACATCCGGGCACTCCGATGGAAGGCGCGCCGCTGGCGTACCTACTGTACACCAGACATATGCGCTACAATCCGGCGAATCCGGACTGGGCCGGCCGCGACCGCTTCATTCTCTCCTGTGGGCATGGCTCCATGCTGCTGTACAGCACCCTCCACCTGTGTGGGTACGATCTTAGTCTCGATGACATCAAGCAATTTCGTCAGTTTGGGAGCAAAACTCCAGGTCACCCAGAGTTCGGGCACACCCCTGGAGTTGAAACCACCACTGGGCCTCTAGGGCAAGGGATTGCCGTCGGAACCGGGATGGCCATGGGGGCTAGGTTTCTGGCGGAAAAAGTAGACCCTGAGCTGTTCAATTACACTATCTACGCCTTGTGCTCGGATGGCGATATGATGGAGGGGGTTTCAGCTGAAGCCGCATCCCTCGCCGGACACCTGCGCCTCGGCAATCTCATTTATCTATACCTAGACAATAAAATCTCCATCGAGGGGGATACCTCGTTGGCCTTCAGCGAAGAGGTGGCCACGCGCTATCTCGCCTACGGCTGGCACGTAGAACGGGTCACCGGGGAAAATCTTCTTGAAGTAGATGCTGCCATCGAACGCGCCAAATGCGACCCACGGCCATCCCTGATCATAACGCGCACCAACATCGGGCAGGGATCTCCGAACAAACAGGGGACGGCTGCCGCTCACGGCGCGCCGCTGGGAAGCGAAGAGCTGAAGCTGACCAAGCAAGCCTTGGGGCGCAATCCTGATGAGCATTTCTCTGTCCCCGCAGCGGTATACACCCACATGGCCGGACTGAAAACACGGGGTGTTGAACTAGAACAACAGTGGCAGCAAAAATGTACCGCCAAAGCCAAGGTCAATCCAAAACTGGCCGACTGGATCGACTCTACCGCGCCCGATAGCGCCGCTCTTGACAAACTCATACCTCGCTTCGAAGCCGGAAAGAGTGTCGCCACCCGCTCCGCCAGTGGAGCGACCCTGAATGCGCTAGCTGCGGGCCTGCCGCTGATGCTTGGCGGCTCAGCGGACCTAGCGCCGTCCAACAACTCCCACCTCAACGGGGCGGACGCGTTCAGTCCATGCCACGCCGGGCGCAACATCCACTTCGGCATCCGTGAGCACGCCATGGGGTCTATCCTCAACGGCCTGTGCCACACCAAGGGGCTGTTACCGTTCGGTGCCACCTTCATGATTTTCTCCGACTATATGCGCCCCCCCATGCGGATGGCCGCCCTGATGGGGATTGCCCCGATATACATCTTTACCCACGACTCCATTGGGGTAGGTGAGGATGGTCCTACGCATCAGCCTATTGAACAACTCAGTAGTCTGCGCAGCGTACCTAACCTCACGGTGATCCGTCCGTGTGACGCAAATGAGACCGCTCAAGCTTGGAAGGCCGCCCTACTAAAGCGCACTGGCCCCACCGCACTGATCCTCACCCGCCAGGGCTTGCCCACCCTAGAGCGTACCGAAGCTAACAGCGCCGAGCTATTGCATAAAGGTGCCTACATTCTTGCCGCAGAACAGCATCCCTTGAGTCTCATCCTCATCGCCAGCGGTTCAGAAGTGCAGCATGCCATGGAGGCTAGACAAGAGCTGGAGAAAGATGGCATCGGCACCCGAGTGGTCTCTATCCCCTCGTGGGAGCTGTTTGAAGCCCAGGATGCCGCTTACAAGGAGAAGGTCCTCCCGCGAGCTTGCCGCAAGCGCCTTGCTATCGAGGCCGGATTGACTTTTGGCTGGGAGCGTTATGTCGGCCTAGATGGAGCTATAATTGGCATGGAAGGGTTCGGCGCCAGCGCCCCCGGTGACGAACTGATGCAACATTTTGGTTTTACCAGCGCCAATGTGGTCAAGCAGGCGCGCCAACTCTTGGCTAAAAACTGAGCCCTACAACAAAGCTAACAAGGGGTTAATTTAAACTGCCTGAAGCACTTCACTCACACCGAGCGCTTCAGGCAGTTTTATTTTTCCACACAACCAAAGATATCTACTGGAGCTGGTCGACCTCACCCTCGGCTAAAATATTGAGCGCAACATTTTTCTGCCCCCTTAACCCATTGTGCTGTCCCAGCAGTTCCTGGTTACCCAAGGGAAGGGTAATGGTCACCGTAGTTCCTACACCAGGCATACTTTCAAGTTGCATGGTGCCGTCGTGCGCCTCCACAATCTTGCGACAGATGGCCAAACCAAGACCGGTTCCCTCTCGCTTAGTGCTGTAAAAAGGTTCAAGCACTCTACCGACGACGTCCTGATCCATCCCTGTTCCGCTATCTTTTATAAGCACCTTGGCTACACCCTCGGCGCGGGTTACTACGGAACCTATGGAACCGCCATTATCCATAGACTCCTTCGCATTCTGGTACAAGTTGTTGAACACCTGACGCATTAACTCGGGGTCGGCCTTTACATACAAGCGCCGCTCGCCGCCAAAAGCAAAGGTTACGTTGGCGAACTCCTTGCGTCCGGAGAGCTCTTCGCCGATCTGCTGCAGGAAATCAACTAGATTGATTTTCTGGGTGGAGGGCTCCCAGCGCTTCGAAAACGCCAGCATCTGGGCCACGGTATACTCGATACGATCCGCAAGTATCAGCATCTCCTCCAGCACCGTGTGTTGTACCGAGGTTAGCCCTCCCTGCTTGAGGAGTAATTGAATTCCACCACTGATCCCCGTCAGAGGGTTGCGCACATCATGCGCCACCGATGCCCCCATCTGCCCGATAGCTGCAAGACGTTCGTGGTGGGACACTTGTTCATGCATCTCTTTCAGCTCCGAGATGTCTCGCATGGTCCATAAAAACATGGACTCAGGATTGTCCTCCATAGGACAACCACGCACATGTACGTATAACTCACTGCCATCACGCCGCCGTGCGCGCGCTTCGCAACCAGCAGTGAAGCAGCGACATGAATTAGCATCTGTACGCAGGCGTTCGCGCAAGCGTTCGCTGAACGGTGAGGCCAGAACATTGTAAATTTTTTCTCCCGCCAGAGAGCCGTCCGCATAACCGAGCATGAGATCTGCACCTCTGTTGCTCGCAGTTATGGTTCCGTCAGCGCCGACGCTTAAAATAGCATCCGGCGTGGTATCCAGAACTAGGCGAGTCCTGGCTTTACTGCGCTCCAGTTTGAGCGCTATTTCGTCTTTGAATTCGATCTGGGTTTTGATCCGGCTCAACATACGCTCAAATTCGTGCGCCAGCATGCCGATCTCATCTTCCCCTTTGAGGTTTCGGGGCAATTCCGTCCATTTGGCATTATCGGCGCCAACTTGCTGCACACTAGAAGTAAGGTGACGTAGCGGCAGCACCACAAATCTATGCAGCATCAGCAGCATCAAGAACAAAACAATACTGCCCGCAATAAGATTACCCTGCACGTTGCGTAGCAGAGCCCTTTCCCCCTGCTGCATCAACGTGCGCTCCATATGCATCCGTGCTACCGCAACCGGCTTCCCCCACAGATCAAACAAGGCTACGTAGCCTTGCATAATATTTTTAGCTTCGGGATCAGGGCGATTTAATACTTTATCTTGGCGCAACAGTTTCAGGTCATCCGCTCCGAGGGTTGCCTTAACTTCGCTCCAGGGAATAAAATCAACCCTGCTGCGCAAATGGTGATTAATCCGCTTGGTAACCTCACCCTCAAGCATACGCCCCATGATCAGGTACCCGCGTATCACACCTACCCCCGAGCTGGGTATTATGGGGCGTACTGCTATGAGCAAAACCCCTTGTTTAAGCCCAACCAGCCCTGAGAGCGAATCTTCCACCCCCTCAATCTGCAGAAATGGCTCGTCTGGGCCCAATTGTGGCCGCGACCAGAAGGTATCATCTGCGTATGCTTCACTGCGATTTAAATCATAGAAATTGTGCCAGACCTTACGTCCGGAGGTATCGACATAGTAGATAAGGCTCAGATTATTGTGCTCAAAAGAGGTGTAAACTAGATTGGATTCTATGTACTCAAGGTTGTGATTGCGGATAAAGGCGTAGGAATCGTCCCAGGCGGCCCAGTCGTAACAAAACTGGTCGAGGGCTTCAAGCTCATAACTTAAAAGCTCACGCACATGCAGGGTCTGTGCTTGAATAAGAAGTTCTTCCTGGCGATGATAGCTCGGCAGAATCTCGCGCTGCTGGATATAATAGTGGAACCAGCCCCACACCAACACCCCAACAATAATGGTCAAAATCATTTTGACCTGGATACTGAGCTTCATACCGTAAAAACACCTCCGAACCCCTGAAAGAATGGCCTGCCGTTTCAGAGAGGTTTAGCTTTTGCCCAAAACCTTCAGCACGTGGATAGGCGTATACAGAACAACCACTTGTACCCGCTATGTACCATATACCCTCCCTTAGCACGCGTGCGCAAGCTTTGGCTGCACCGGGGTTACAGTTGTACGGAGCAAAGCATAGGGACAGACCGTGGCGGTGGTTTAAAGGGCGCGGGCGATCCTTAACGGGCTGCGTACATACGATAGCCGCCCTTATCGTTCTCTTTAGCTGCGTACATGGCTTGATCCGCGCACGCAAGCAGTTCATCCACCGTAGTGCCATCATCGGGGTACACCGCGACACCAAAACTAGCTTGCATAATAAACTCCATCTCTTCTAGCGCAAAGGGTTCCTCGATACGGCGCTGCAGTTTATGCACAATCCCGGTGATATGTGTGAGCTCGCGCAGGCCGGTTATCACTACGACAAACTCATCCCCGCCGATTCGACTTACGGTGTCATTTTCACGCAACGCCTGAGACAGACGCTGACCTACCTGACGCAGAAGAAAATCGCCCTGTGCGTGTCCAAGGGTGTCATTGACCTGCTTGAACCCGTCGAGATCAAGAAACACCACGGCGCAGTACTGCCCATAACGCGCAGCGCATGCCATGGCTTGGCGCAAACGGTCCGGCAGGAGATGGCGGTTGGGCAAGCCGGTGAGGCCATCATAATACGCCAAGCGGAGCAGATGCTGCTCCCGCGCCTTACGATCACTGATATCGCGAAACAGGCCGCGCACACTCTGGGGGACTCCATTTACATAGCCAAGGGAGCAGTTCCCTTCCAGCGTCACCTTTGCCCCGCTCTTGGCGCGTACAGTGATCTGAAACAGATCCTTATCTTCCTTATTTTGCACCAGCGCCTGCATGCGCTTGCGGCAGATATCCTGAAATTCAGCATCAATCACACTGAAAATATTCTTATGCATCAAGTCGGTATCAGCATAACCCAGCAGATCCTTCCACGCCTGATTTACATACAGAATCCGCCCTTCCAGATCAACCACATGGATCAGAATCTCTCCTTTGTGAAACACTTCTTCATAGGAAAAGTTGGGCACAGGGAGGGCAGCACCCCCCTTGGCTCCTTGCTTACGATTCAGCAAAAAAACCAAGGCCAGACTGTTTAGCCCCAGACCTAGCCCAAGACCATACCCACTGACGCAGCGCCAAACCTCAGACACCCCGGCAATACGGCGTTCAAGAACATAGACCGCCATCAGCATAAAGAACAGCGCTGCTATCCCTAAAAGAAGATGACCGCGATAGTTCCAAGTTTTTTGACTCATACCTTAACGTTCATGCCAACACATGAATCCTCAGTCACGCTAACGTAACAGGTAAAAAAAGGGCGTCAGCCGAAACTGACGCCCATGGCCAATACATATAATGATTACACAACACCCCGGAAGGTCAGACAGGGTGAATTAAAACTTATGTTTTTTCTTAATTTTTGGTCGTATGGCACACAAAACATCCAACGTTACCGGCTCCACTACCTGCTGACATAACTGCGCCAGTGTCATTGGTTGGGCTGTAGGCCCAGCGCAGCAGGTCATCATGAGGCGAGCCATGTGCACGGTGACATGAGATACAGGTTACAATAGCCTTGCCACCAGTGAATGCGACCGAGTTAAGCGCATGCGAAGCTTTAGTCACACTAGCTCCAAGGTCAAAGGCAACCGGTGCCTCTACACTGTAGGTTCCGTCTTGATTGTATGAGCGGTATTCAGAGCCAACTGCGGTATCCGCCATATCATAATCTGTGGGGTGACGTAACCAGGGGTTCTCGCCGATGCTGGCTTCTTGCGCCGCGCTGGAGATGCCATCCCCTGAGTGGTAGTTTCCATGGCAAGTAGCACAGAAGTAACTAATGGTTTTCTGATCTGACTCACCACCGCCCGTGGTTATGCTTTTTCTTGCTACCCCATGATACTCATTGCGATTGGTCGCGCTAGGACTTAACTCCCAATCCGCAGCTTCATACCCGATGATGCCATTTAAGAAGCGATAACTTTTTGCCGCTGTACTACCATCGATAACGGAATCATCCCCGTGGTGCGCGCCAGCGATATCCTGAAAGTCATCAGCGGCGCCATGCGGTCCATGACAACCATATGTTCCCGCGCAGGTAAGCTGATTGCTCCAAGTTGCATCGCCACCAGCAATAACATTGTTGCTGACTGCCGGATTCCATCCTGGCGGATCCAGGTTGGGCATATTGGCATCTTTCCCAGCAGCTATATTAAGGACGTTATGCCCTTTTGCATCTCCACCGTTCGCCACCCAGTAGAAACTTCCACCGGCCAACGTGGTGCCTGAGGTACCATCTGCCGAAGTGTAGGTAGGTTCCGAGGTGTCGGTAATATACGGGATATTCCCACCTGCTGCGTTAGCGCCGGTATGACAACCCACGCAATCACCTTTGGTCAATGAACGGCCTAGCTCTGCCACAACATCGCTACCATCTTGTGAATTATGCATGGTGTGACAGTCAGAACACGCTCCTTGCACCTTGGCCCAAGCGGTAGAGCCGCTGACGACAAGCGCCAGAGTCAGTAGTAGGGATAATAAAAATTTGATATTCATGGTAATTCTCCTTCCTCTTCTTGTGTTGGTTTTTGTATTCACTTCCACGCAGCACGGCAGCGAGCAGGTGAATATATGTGGCTACGCAAATTGGGTGGCAACCTAGATTCTTTGCGCGGGTCGCGGTCTTTTTTGGTGTTCTCACACGGGCGCGAACGAATGAACGTTCGACTTCAGATGCACTCGCCAATCCCTCGCGGGGCTTGGTTCCTAACTTTTTACCGTGGTTGTGGCAGTTTCCGCAATTACCGACGCAACGTTTCCATTTACATCTTTTAGGCTTATCAACTTAAAAGTTTGTGTCTCTTGGATATACCTTGCCAAACCTGTGCCAAACGTGCGCATCCACGATGTTTGTTTAAACAAAAACCAAAATTTCTTTAATTACAACAACTTACCCGTCCAACCATCCATTTCGGGTGGGGCTGCTGGTAGGGATATCACGTCCTACCCTTTGAGTCTGGGGCAGGTGCCCCAATTGGCACATCAGTATGGGGCAAAACTCACAGCGGGGGATCAAGTAAGCTGCGCAGCAGCTCCTGCTGACGCTGCAACATCTCGCGAACGCGTGCGTCATCCGAAATATCCAGGGCCGCATGGATCTCATCAAGCAATTCTGCGGCGGCGACAATGCGCTCATGCATAAAATCGAGGGTGAGGTTTACCTCGTTCGCCATCTCTTCGAGGCAGTCATGCTGGCGTAACTTAACCCGCGGTTTCAGGCTTCCGCTCCGAACACGCTCGAGGGTGCGCTCGATATTATAGAGGGGGCCCGCAATCTTCTGGGGTAAAAACAACGCCAGCAACAACCCCCCGAGCAAGCTCACCCCGACCCCTGACAGAACCACGGGTAGGAGCAGATCACTGACGCGGCGCAGCTTGATGTGGGCATCGTAAAAGGTGGTGATGGTTTCGTGCCGCGCATAGAAGTACAGCACCAAAGCCGCCACTAGTGCGCTAAGCAGCACCACCCCGAAGATGCGCCACATGAGCCAGCGCTGGAATTCCGTCTTAACTCCAAGATTCAGTGATTTGCGCCGATACGCAGGATGCGTTTCATTTTTGTCGTCTGTGGAAAACATTTTTTTCTCCGCCGATGGTTGTTGTTTAACTTTAATAGTGTGCGTGACAGGCATTGCACAGCTTCTGTCTGGACTTAAAGCGGAGGCGATAGTGGTCTTCCCCGGCATGAAATTCGTGGCAGGTCATGCAGCTTATGCGTCCATCAGGGAGCAAATGCAGTTCCTCAGAGACGTTCATCCCTTCGGGGGGGACTATATCCACCGGATGCGACATAGGGCCGAATGAATCGGGATGACAGGTGCGACAGGCGGAGTGATTGGTGAAGCGCGGATCTGCAATATCGGGATGGTAGTCCGGCCGCCTAGAGACAGTCGATTTACCCCCACGCTGGTGCGCCGGAGCCGACGCGCCGCTTTTGAGCGTTCCGATTGAAAGAGTGATGGACTGACTCGCTTCAACGGCAAGGAGGTAGCATGGTCCACCTGCGCAGCTGCCACGATACAGGGCCATTTCGGTCTCGAGGGTGCAGCCTTCGCTGCGCGCGACTTCCGCAGAAATAGCTAGCTGCGCTGGGACAAATTCATACACTGGGGAACGCTGCTGCCGGTCGCTGGTGTCCACAGTCTCCAGATACAAACTGTAACTGGCATTACGCTCCAGACTTGAAATACTCACCCTTATTTCAGTCTGATAAATAGAGCCAGTCTCCACCACGCGTACCGGAGCGCCGGCGCGCTGCAGGTATATTTTTCCCCGCACCGGGATGCTAGCGTTGCAATCTACCATCAGAGCATCAGGATAGATGGGATCGCGCCGCAGCGTTACCTTTGGCAAGGGCAAAGGGGCTATCCCTTGGGGTGGGATGGTCGTTAGTTGCTCAAGGGGGAGGATGGGCATGACATACTGGTGCTCTTCGCGGCACTGATCCCAAATCTCTACCACCAGCATGCTGTGGCCTTCAACATCGCTGACTGGAAGAACCAGATGGCGAGAGGGCTCGTAGCATTCCTGCACCCAGTGCACATCCAGCGCGCGTATCTGTGAGGGCTCAAATGCTGACAGTGGCGCCGCTGGCGTACCTGATGCGGTCTCATTCTTGGTCGAATCACGCTCCTGCACATGACAGGCACCACAGGCCCCATCACGATACGGCGCATGCACAAACAGTCGAGATTGAGCCATCTCTACCTCTTCTGCGTGACAAGCCAGACAGCCAGCATCAGACCCACTGGCCGTGCGCGTGTTAACCCAGAAGATTACACTCATTATAAATATGATGACAATCAAAATTGCTACCATACGTTGCATGCATGTCATTCCTCAGTAAAATGGTTCAAGGGTGAAAAACACCAGATTCGGCACGACGCTGTTCAAGCAGAAGTAGGCGTCGGCCCGGAGTGGGCAAGGTTATGTGGCGGTCAATGCGCCTAGATATTGAATCAATCTGCAAAAGGTGTACCCCGTCGCGCGAAAGGGCATAAACACTGGAGGTAACTGGGCTATAAAGCATGTCTGCCACAGGGAAAGGCAGGGGGAGTTGCCCCATTCGGGTCATATCCCGCAGGTTAAGCCAGATCAGAGTGTTGCGCGTGCCGCTTCCAGTTGCGACCAGCACCTGGTTACGCACCACCAGTACTTGCTGTGGCGGTGCCGCACATAGATACTGTGCCTGCAGGCTGAACTCCGGCAGCGCATAGCTATGCACCTCATTTATCCGTTCCAGCGCCAAAATTACGCGGTTGCTGGCGCTGTCGATATCGTATTCAAACGAACCAGCCATATCCGCGACGCGATACGCGCTGCTATGGCGGCGATTGGCGCCACTCTGCGGGTCGAATAGATACACGCCATCAGCGGCGCTCACCACTATGAGCTCACCGTCTCCTCCATTGCTGAAGGTTCCGCTGCCAGAAGCATAGCGCTGTAGCAGAATTTGGGTGGGAGAAAAACCCGCAGCATATATATTCTGCGCCCCATTGCGGCGCCCGATGCTTACTAGGCGGTTGCCGCCGCTGTCGGTAATAAAAAAGGTGGGATCGGCGCCAGAGGCCGCTGTCGCCGCCATGGCGGGAGCGAATTCGGTGGCGTGCTCAACCAACGGCAAGCCGAGGCGATCCAGCACGCGCCAACTTCCCCGTTCGCGCAGGGTCATGGAGGTAGGGGCCAGTCCCCAGATTCCCTCACCTTCGAGCAGATGCCAATCGTTCCACTGTTCCTGCAGCCCAATGGCAGCCCGAGTGTGGAGGTTGTCGCTGCGCAGGAGCAGCACTTCGGTTCCCCCTCCACCCAAAACCGCAAGCAGATCACCAGTGTAGGGTGGTTGCGCTACATTCACGTGCCACGAACCGTTCAAGTTTGACGTTGGCGTACCTTCCTGCGTACGTGCGCCCGCAGATGACGCATTGAGC
Organism: Desulfuromonas sp.; assembly: GCA_028685815.1. GTDB lineage: Bacteria > Desulfobacterota > Desulfuromonadia > Desulfuromonadales > Desulfuromonadaceae > JAIVHC01. The sequence goes on along the minus strand of JAQUDG010000001.1, from coordinate 4,778 downwards.
CACAACTGCAAACACACGCGCTCTCCCGCTTCGAGGCGCGCCAATCCCGTGGGCACATTCTGGGGTGTGGTTGTGTCGCCTTCGGCCATGGTGATGCGTAGGTGTGGATACAGCCCCGGCGCCAGCAAGCTGCCGGCTAAATAGCGCTGCCCGTCAGGGTGATTCTCTCCGGCGGGGGAGCGTTCCAACGGCAACCACACCTCCGCCGTGGCGTCATACACTTCCAACGTGCGGATAGCGGCTGCAAGGGGGGCAATCTGTCTTTCCGCGCCATTTAAATACAGATATATCCCTGCCTGCTCCAAGGCCGTATCGGTACTGAAGAAGGAGATATCGCTGTGGCGGATAAGCCCGGCCTGATTGCAGCCGAGGCAACCCAACGTAAGGAGCAGAGCACCGAGATAGATTAGGCGCATAGATATCATTCCTCTTTAAAAAGTCTTCTGCTCACCATTCTTAGGCGTCACCGTTGCAGGCCATTCTCCAGCAGGGTTAGGCACAGACGAGCCGTGATAGTGACATATCTCGCAGCGAATGGGATTTTTCCCACTACCGATATCACCTTCAAACGCGCCATGACAATCGCAGTTGGCCAGTGGTTTCCCCGACGGACCTATATTATTCCGTCCGGAATATGGGCTGTCACCTCCTAGGCCATGGTGTTGACGAGCCCAGTCATTTACACCTCCATAACCCATCGCGTTGTCATCCTGATGACATTGCAGACACTGAAACCCCCGCTTATCTGGACCCAAGCCGGGCTCATTAAGGTTTAGCGGCTGCCCATTGATGGAACGTCGCATCAGGAATGGATAGGGCGAAGCGTGGGGCTCATGACAATCGACGCAGCTGAGCACATAGTTACTTTTACCCCCAATTGTTGCGTAGGGCTCGCGCAACCAAGTTTTCCCATCACGCCCCCTTGCTCCGTGCTTGTCACCAGCGGCGCTCCAGTTAACCATAACCAAATTGCGCTCTCGCCTAGTGCTGTAAATTGGCGCTTTTTCTGAACCGTGGCATTCATTACAAAAGGTGACGTAGTCGGGAACTTTACTTGGATCTGAATTTAGAAGGCCGCCAGGTTCATAGCTGGTAGTGGAATTGTAGTAAAACGGTGCCTGATAATCGCCGCCATACCTTGCCATGGTCTCGCCGGCGTCATCGCCCCACAAATTTCCGTGGTCGGAAGGTAGAGATATTGCAGTATACGTTGGATCCTTAACATGGGCTTTATTGCGCCGTGCTATATGCGGATTGTGACATGCCTCGCATGGGGTAGTATACTCTTTAAACCAAGCAAAGTTTTGTGCTGCATAGATTCGAACCTCGTCCAGATTATGGTAGGAATCTTCTAATTGTGTGTCTGGGTTGTACTGCTCTAAAACTCCTTGATCTGAATTCTCAGAAAAACCACCAAAGGTTTCGGCATAATCTGGATTAGGCACCGATCCCCCCTGCTGCCGAGAATTCGACGTAGTATGGCACTGAAAACACACACTGTCCGTCGACTTATATGTAATGTCCGCACCTTCTACTAAATTGGCACTGAAAAGGGCAAATCCATGCACTGCTCCAGCGCTCCCATCTACACTGCCATGTTGCACATGGCAATGCGCGCAGTTGCCGACGGCATAGGCATCCGGCATATCTGAACGATTTACCCCATAGGTTGCATTCCCATGGGCTGAATTTGTATAGTTTACCTCTAGGGCATGAACACAAGTGATGCCTGAAAGGAACGCAGCCACGCCGAGGCAGATTGTATGACCGATAAACACGCGCACAGTATGTTTGAACATATATAAATCCTTATCACTTCTTACTGCTATGACATTCGGTACACAGTCCACCATTTACACTGCCAGCGTAATTCCAGCGCATAGCCTTGTAGTATTTACTGCCGTGGGCGCGGTGGCAAGATAGGCAGGTGACAATGGTATCGTTGCTAAATGTCACTTTATTTTTTACGCTGGTCACAGTTTCACTCGCCAGCGGCACGGCCGGATTGTAGCTATTGCCCATGCCACCATAATTGCGGTACTCGCTTGAGCTAGCGTTGCCCATATCGTAATCAGTCGGATGCCGCAACCACGGCGAGGAGGTTCCCGTATTTCCCGTACCACTGTGATACGCACCGTGGCAGCGCGCACATAAGCTACTGATGGTGCTGGTGTTGCTGCCCCCAGGATTATTCAACCCTTTATACTGATTATGCGCATCCGCGGTCGGGCGGATCTCCCAGTTTGGGTCTTCATAGCCCTCTATCCCTACTAGGAAACGATATCCCGCTGCGGGAGCATTACCAGGATTAATACGCGCCCCACCGAGATCGCCATGATGCGCCCCGTGGATGGCACTGGTCTGCGCCGCTTCGCTATGGGTGCCGTGACAACCATAGACACCCGCGCAGGTAACTTGCTGCCCGCTCGGCCATGTTCCTCCGCCCGGTCTACTGCCATCAGCAGCAGCACGTCCACCGTCAAAGCCGGGGGGCGTATGAAGGATACTGTCAGCTGTGGTCAAACCGGCGACATTGTGCCCTGTTGCTTCTCCGCCAACAGCTTTGTTAGCGGGCTGGTTTACCCAGTAGAAACTCCCTCCCGCCAGGGTAGTGGCATTAGCCTCGATACCACTTTCGCCATATTCGGGGGCATCAGACATTACAAAAGGGGTCTTGCCGCCAAACTCATTGGTGCCGGTATGGCATCCACCACAATCGGTGCGCAGTAACGCCTGGTGCGGTCCCCCTTCATCCCACTCAGAGAGGATACTATTGTTCTGACTATAGTGCATGGTGTGACAGTTGGAGCATGGACCAGTGACGCGTGCATGCACCGGGGCAACCCAACAGAGCAGAAACACAAGGAGGGCGAGCACGCTAACCACAAAGCCTGCGCTCACCCGTAGCGCCGCGTCGACACGCTGGTCTCCGTTTATGTGTGTGCCAGAAGCAGGCATAAGCACTCCCTTAAGCTCCTTAAATTTCATATTGCCCAAGCACTATTAGCGCCTGAACAGATCCACGCAGCGATTAACCTCGTCGAGGACCGCCAGAGCACCGCTGCCTTGAGCGGAATCGAGAAACAGGATCTGACGCGGGGCACTGAAACGCCCGAGCCGGTTACCGCGTGCCCCGATGCTGTACAAGTGGCGCCCTGCAGGGGAAAAAACCAGCACCTGACACAACCCGCGATCGGCTATGAACAATTGCCCCTGCGGGCTGCGCTCCAGCGCGGACGGTCGTTTAAGATCGTACTGTAATGCGATGCGCTTCCCTTTGCTTTCGCTTGCGTCGCTGGGATCGACCTGCACAACACTGGCGTCAGCCTGTAATATCCAGAGTTTTCCCGCTGCGCTCACAACATCAATGCAATTGCTCCCATAGCGTCCGCGCACGTTGAGGTTGTCATCGAGCGCGAGGACATTACCGCTGAGGCGGTCGAGTACCATCAAACCCGCTTCCGGATGCCACACCACCTTCTCTGGCAGCATGGCTTCTGCCCCCGTGAGGGAAAAAGGAAAACGTTCTAGGCGCTGCTCTTCGGGGACTAGCCGCACCAACGCATTGGCCTTGCGGTCTACGAACCAGAAGCGTCCGGTGCGCTGTAGGGTGATGGAGACTGGGGTGCCAAGGTCGCCACCGGCGTCGAAGTCGGAGAGGTGCTGCCCGTCGAGATCGAAGGCATGCAGTTTTCCTGCCAGTCCGTCTGCTACATAGATGCGCTCGCGCTGTGGATCAAAAACCATCGCCAGGACGGATTCAAGACGCACGCCGGATTGCGGATCAGGGGCGCGCCACTGACTAATCCACACGGCAGCGGAGGCCGACAGCGGAAAGGTGCAACAGTAAATTAGCAGGGTGATTATGACCTGTGTATATCGCATAGTCTTACCTTTAATATCCTGGATGGCACGGCAGGCACAGGCCGCGCTCGCGTCCACCGCGCAGATTATGTTCAAACATGGTACCGGTGCACGGCGCGTGGCACGAGATGCAATCCATCGGGGTGCCGGTGCGCGGATCGAGGACATCGTCGCCGATGGGATGGGTAAAGGTGCTGTGCTCACCGTGGCAGGATTCGCAGGCCCCAGCCATGCCGCCACGCAACATATAGGGCTCATCGGAGCCATGCCCGGCGTGGCAGTCGCTACAGTGGTTGGCCTGCGGATGGACGTAAAGCGCCTGCTTGCGCCGTTCGAGTTTATCGGCATGACAATCGCGGCACACGCTGCCGGCAATCCCTTTCAAGAGCCCAACCTGGCTGCTGACATGAGGACTGTGGCATGCGGTACAGTTTGAAGCCCCTTTGCCTTGCAGATGGGTATGCACCCGCTGAAACTGGGGCAACACTTGAGAGTGACAGGAGAGGCAGCGTCCATCTGCGCTAGAGCCGGTGTGACATGCAGAGCAGTTGCCAGCGGCAAAGGGCTTGTGTTGCAGGGGGCGCAGCAGGGCTTTTTTGGTGCTGGCATGGGGGTGGTGACATTCGAGACAGTTCATCCCCTGCGCCTTGCGCCCATTGTGACGTTGTTGCCAAGCAGAATTGGTTTTATGGCAGCCGAGGCACAATTTAGAATCCTCGCTCCGCAACAAGCCCTGATGCTCGCTTCCGTGGACGGCATGGCAACTGGCACACTGCCCTTTTTTAAAGGGGGCGTGCTGTTTTCCCTGCGTGGCGCTCAAGCTGGTATGACACGCGGCGCACACCTCTTTCTGTTGATCCTTGAGCAACCCTTTGAAAGCGCTGGCATGGGGAGCATGGCAACTGGTGCATTCC
>JAQUDG010000049.1 GCA_028685815.1 Desulfuromonas sp. | reverse complement strand
GGTGTGCCCGATTACTTAGATAAATGCCCCAACACCCCCGCGGGCGTTTCAGTTGACAAGCAAGGCTGCCCACTCGATAGCGATAAGGATGGTGTGCCCGATTACTTAGATAAATGCCCCAACACCATCGCAGGAGCACAAGTAGACGTGGATGGGTGTGAGATTAAACTGAGTATGGTTCTTGAGTTTGGCACCGACAAGGCTGAGATTACCAAGGCACACCAGGTAGAACTGGCTAAAGCAATCAAGTTTATCCAGAAATACCCCAGCCAGAAGGTTCACATCTCTGGGCACACAGACTGTGTTGGCGCCGCTGCCTATAACAAAAAACTTTCACTGCGCCGTGCTGACGCAGTCAAGGCAAATTTTGTTGCTGCAGGAATAAAGGCAGACAGGCTCGTAGTTGAAGGCTTTGGCGAAGAAAGACCAGTTGCAGACAACAACACTGACGCTGGCAGAAAACTTAACCGGCGCGTGGATGTAACTCTTTTAAAATAAAGAATCCTTGAGGCGCGCTGCCGCTAAGCGCCCTAAGTATCCACCTAATCGAGCCCTTCTGCTGCCGAGCTTTTCCGCTCCCGGTTGGAGGGCTCTTTTATTTTAGGTTGCCTTACCAACCCTATTCGTGCCGCTGCGGTAGGCCCGATTCCTTGTCGATCCGCGCCTCTGCAGCCTCAGACCCCACCAACCTCCCGCAGTTTCAGACAAAACTGGATTTAAATGCAGGTACCGATTGCATGCACTCCCACAATTGTATACAATATACCCCGTTTGTTAGACTTTATTGCTGTTCTCGGAACATAGTTTATTGCCAGCTTAAGGTAGCATTGATATCGAAAGGGGTATTTACATGAGTGAAAAGTTTGATTTACAAGAAGCTATAAAAGATGCCATGCAGACTGAAAAAGACGCTATGGACTTTTATAAATATGCGGCAGAAAAAATGTTCGACGACAGGGCCAAGCGCGCTTTCGAAATTCTGGCCCTAGAAGAAAAACAACACGCACACATGTTCTTTGAATTTTATAAGGGTGTTGACATCCCCGATTTTGAAGCCTTTATCGCACGCGAACCTGACACCACCTCAAGCTGGTGGAAGGCGCTTCAGCAGGCCATGCTGGGTGACTTCGACGAGCGTAAAGCCATCGAGCTAGCCATTGAGCAGGAAGCGCAGCTAGAAAAAGAACTGCGCGCAATGGCCGAGAAAATTGACGATCCCGCAGTGAAGAATGTCTATCTCGCCAATGCACGTTCCACCCATCATCACTATGAACTCTGCATGGAAGAGCGCAGCGCCCTGTTGGGTGAGGCAGGTTAAATTCTGCCCTACGCAACATTTGCACTATATTGAGCACTAGCTGTTTCAAACGACAGATACTAGCACAACGCCCAGAGCAGTCTTCAAGACCGCTCTGGGCGTTGTTTGTTTTTATACCCACCATGGATAGATTAAGCAGGTGCGATTAACCCATCAACCCAGGGCAACATCAAGGATCATCATTACCGTAAAACCAACCATGGTGAACATGGTGACCTGGTCTATATGTGCTTGTTTGCGCTGAGATTCAGGAATGAGTTCTTCTACAACCACAAAAATCATGGCTCCAGCAGCATAACACAGGGCAAAGGGGAGGATATCGAGCATATGCAGCACAAGCCACGCCCCCAGCACCCCAGCGATGGGTTCCACAATGCCTGAGAGTTGCCCTAAGAAGAACGATTTTTTTGCACTTAAGCCTTCGCGGCGCAGTGGCATGGAAACCGCGGTCCCCTCTGGTAAATTCTGAATACCGATACCGATAGCCAGCGCCACTGCGGCACCGATACTCGCCGATGGCAGCCCCGCCGCCACCGCCCCAAAAGCAACCCCAACAGCTAACCCTTCTGGAATGTTATGCATGGTTATAGCCAAGACCAGCAGGGTGCTGCGCTGCCACGACGTTTTAACCCCTTCAGCTTTTTCCATGGCTAGGCTCGGATGCAGGTGCGGCAAGAACTTATCCACAATACGCATGGATATCCCTCCACACATAAACCCAGACGCTGCAACAAACCAAGGAAGCTGCCCCATCTGCTCCGCCATCTCGATTCCCGGTGCCAGCAGCGACCAAAAACTTGCGGCGATCATCACTCCAGCGGCAAACCCCAACATGGAATCGAGCAGCTTATGATTAATTTCACGCGTAGTAAAAACGAAGGCAGCCCCAATCGCGGTCATTGCCCAAGTAAACATGGTTGCGACGAAGGCCTGCATCACTGGGTTTAACCCCAGCAAATAATCAAACATATAAGCTCCTTAGAAATATCCCGGATGAGATACAATCACGCTACAGATGGTTGTCCGCCCGAATGCGCACATACACAGGAAATTGGGGGATACCTGACGCATAAAAGCCGTGATATTTGTAGGTCACACTGCTGCCGATATCCGGCGGATTCTCACGCTCAGCGTCGGTAAAGCCACTGCCGATTTTGAACTCAGTACCATCAGATGCGCGCACCACCAATGCTCCTAGTCTATCAGCATTGCGTCCTCGACCTAGCACATGGCCTGTCACTGTTGCCTCCGCATCCTGAAAGTGCTTTACTTTCAGAATAGTGGGGCTACGCCCCGGAGCGTATGTCGCTTCAGGGTCGCGCACAATCAACCCCTCACCACCAAGACTCTCCACGTCATCCAATTGGCGAGATAAATGGGCGGAATCCACCACTACTAGCTGCTCAATCAGCCTTGCATAGGGGGTAGGATTGGCGCTGAACCATTCTGCCGCCCGTCCCAAGCGCGTGCGAAAACTGCCTTCGGCAGCGGGAACATCAAATACCATAAACTCCAACCCCAACCAACCTGGATGGGATTGCTGCTGTAATACCGTTGATACCGTGCTGGCAAAGGTGTCACGCCCGCCCCATAGTTCTCCTTCTAGGGCAAAAGGCGGCAACTCTGCAACAAATTCTGGCGGAGGATTAAAGGCGCGGCCGTTTTTACTGTACAGCTGCGACCCATCCCAATAAGCACGCACGCCATCGAGTTTTTCACTCATCCACCAGCCGCTAACATCAAGCGCGCCATGATATTCCCGTGGCAACATAGGAACATGCCCATAGGGAACATGCTCCTGCGCCCAGACCAATTTTTGCATAGCCAGTACTGCGCCTAGAGCAAGCCCTAGTACCAGCAGCAGGGCAAACAGATCCGACTTCTTTCGCCCGCCAGCATGGATGTCATGACGGATGGTATATTGCATCTAAGCCCCTAGGTTTAAATTTAAGTAAGCTGAATTTTCTACACGGGACAACAGTGCGCAGAATCACTTCTCGGCCCTCCGTTTACATCCCCACTACATACTACATTTCTGCATCCACATCGAATCTAGCTATAACCCGGTGGGCAGAATCAACGAACACCAAGACACTACCATCCCACCACTTTTGGCGTTTGGTCTTTTTCTCCGGCTCGATCGTGCTCTCTATGTAAACGTCAGCAACCCGCGCCAGCATCGCCAGAAACTCAGCCTCATATTCCATCGCCGCAGGTGGACACGCCATCATGGTTGTACCCAGCGCGTCAAACCTCAGGGGCAACGCGGTAGCTGCAACCTGTTGCTGCGAGTCCGAGCCTAACTGATACGCGCCAAAGAAGCGATTACACCCACTAAACCCAGACACGCGCGCAGGGTCGGTTTCAAACACCAGCCACGCCGCCGACTCCTGTGGCGCAAATGGCTCGCCATCCAATTCTACGAGGCGCCAGGCGGTGCCAGCAAAAACACTCACTGCCACTATCATATCCTTCGCACGAATATCGGCACTTCTAGTCAGTATATATCTCTCTGCTAGGGCCCCTTCAATCCGTGCTCCGGCTTGATCCAAGGCAAAGAGTATGTGCTCCCCCACCTGAAACTGGGTGCGACCTCCCTCTATGCCCAAAAGTTCTACGCTATGACCGTCCGAGCTCCACGCAAACACTCCAGTGTAGATAAATTCCTCTCCGGCAGTTTGTCCCGCAGAAGTTTTCCCGCCCATGTAGCGGTGGCGCAATTCGTAGGTGCGCGCTGGGGTGAGAGTAAGGACGGTCTCGATTCCAATACAATCTGCGCACGGAAGCGTTCCGCTGTAGCTCCCCGCCCAGTCGAGTGCACTCATGCTGATATGACTGTCCACCGCAATCGGGGTCGCCCGTTTCTCACCCACAACACTGCACGCACAACAGCCTAACAAAACAAACAGCGTCATCCACATCTTTCCACTTATGCTGAACCATCGCTTCATATTAGCCTCTCTTCCGCCCTCCTCTTGAGGTCGGGCCGATATCTAAGAACCCAAATTGACCCTTACCGCGATGCTCTGTTCGGACTAAAAGTTAGCCACCAGCGCCGCCGCCAAAATGGTATCAGTGTTGTCACTATTTCTTGCTGGCTCATTGTCGTACTTAACAATGTAGCTGGTTTTAAACGAAAAGATACTGTTGATCGCGGTGATAAGGGCGGTCTCGGAGTTGAGCATATAATTTCGCATTCTTTCAAAATCGAGCAGCGCCTCTAAACTCTGGCTGAACTTGGTATCCTTGGTAATTTGATACACGTACTCCGTATATAGGCGACCCCCTAAATATTCATCGTTGGAGTCATCAATGAGTTTTTCCACCGTGTAGGTGAGGCCTGCTTCCGCAAGGAGAAAATGGGCCGGGCCAGTGAGGAACTTGTAACCACTACCAGCGCCATAGGTATAGCGGTAATCGATCTTAGCGAAGCGATCTGTAAGCCAATTGGCTGCAACATAATTATAAAAGCGCTCGGTCGGGGCGTAATCCCCGCGCAGTTCGGTAGAATACGCTTCGGCATCACGCTGCCCATCACTTTTGCCATTTAAAGCCTGAAACTTCCACCGCCCCGATATCTTGTCAGTGAACTTGTAGGTCACTTTACTCTTGGCTGACAGGGTGGTTACTTCACTATTTCCACTGGTATTAACGTATGAAAGTTCTGCCTCAGTGTTAAACCTTCTCGCTTCAGACTCGGCAGCACAGGCCAGACCGGCAATCCAAAACACCACTGCCACTGCGGTTAAAGTGCATATTGTTCTCACAACTAAACCTCCTAACAGTGAATTAATATATGGGACTTAATAGCAGTATGCGTATTGCATACACGCCTTTAGACTATTCATTTCAACAAAAAAAACCAGCCTTCTAGCTCCGAAGCAAGTCAACTCTACGGGGTCTCGCGGATGTCGCGGGTCTCATGCAACTGTCGCAACAACGCTTGGGCCGAGTTGACGTAGGCTGGGTATTTAACTGCCGAATTCAACGCAGCGATCGCCTCTGTCCATGCCTCGGCATTCCAGAACGCGTACGCTGCCAGCATCCATGCACGCCCCGCCGCGGTCGAATTTTGTTCCATTGCGGCAAGGTTCATATAGGCGCCGCCGGCTTTGACATAGTGCTTAAGCATAAACAAAATCTGTGCGCGCAGGCGCAACTGCGCAATATTGACCTCCTGCGCGTCAATTTGCTCCAACCATTGCAGCGCCTGCTGCGGTTCATAGCGCTGGACATACGCCTGCGCCAGATGCAGCAGCAGTTCGGCAGTGTTGCCCTGCTCCTGCTGCATCTGGATGTAGTACTCAATAGCCTGAGCGGGTATTCCAAGGTGCATACATAAATCGGCGCGCAGGCGCTGCTCACGCTCATCTCCAGGCGCCAGATATCCCGCCACTTGCAGCGCCACCAACGCAGAGCGGTACCGGTGTTCTTCTAGATACAGATGCGCCGCGACCCTCCACCAGCGCGGTTCCAGCCCCTCAACCTCAAGCAGATGGGTGACAAACTCCAGCGCCTGCGCGCGCATATTCTGCTGCAGGTACAGGTGCACCAGATATTCGCGCCAACTACGTAGTGCAGGTTCTTCGCTCTGGAGCGCGAGGATCTCCACCTCGGCAAGGGCCAGACGGTTATTTTCCTCACTTTTTCGATTCAAGTTGTCCCCGCGTAGATAGGTATGCACCAGCAACTCCCGCCACTGCAGAGCAGGTTGCGCCGGGAAATCCTGCAACAGGGATATCAGCAGGGTTTCCGCTTTTTGCAGTTCTCCAGCTTGATACCAAGCCAGAGCAGCATTGTATCGCCAGCGCGGTTCGGGCGGATCTGTGAGGGTGTAGCTGCGCTCGAAAGCCTGCGCAGCACTAGTGTATTCCTCCAACTGAAAACGGCACTGGGCCAGATTAATCCAGCCAAAGAGCAATTCGGGGTCGGCTGTGACGCTGCGGGCAAACCAGGTCTGCGCCTCGTCGTACTGTTCCTGGGTTAGCGCAATGATCCCACGGTAAAAATCTACCAGCGGGTGATGTTGCTGGCGCTGCAGCAAAGGAGCCAAACTCTCAACGGCCTGCACATATTCCTGGCGCGCTAGGTGCTGTTGCGCCTGGGCAAGGCCGCGTTGTTCACTGGGGCGCAGCTGCTGCACGCACTCAACGGCAGGCGCAAAACACAGCATGGCTACAACCAAGAGCAGAATAGGGCGCACAACACGTGTAGGTTTTAAGATCATACCCAACATGGCAAGAACTCCATCAATCTTCGAGTTCAAAACGGATAGTGGTTACTACACGCGTTTTTACTCGCTCCCCCATTACCGTAGCCGGCGAAAAACGCCACCCACGGATACTTCGGGTAACACTTTCCTCAAACACCCCTTCCGGCTTCGCCTCCAGCACTTCCACCGCCTCGACGTTGCCCTCCACCCCCACCTGCAGGGCCACATTCACCCAACCTTCAATCCCTTTGCGTTTTGCCCGTAGCGGGTAGATAAACGGGGTCTGCGTCAGGGATTGTACCGGACTGTCCAATGCGGCAGTGGCGTAAACCTGGGGGGCAAAAGCCATTGTAGATTCAGGCACTGTCCTAAGGTCGGCAGAGCTAAACTCTGGGATCTGCAAGCCAGGCAGAGTGGAAAAATTCTGCATGGTGGCTTGCATATCCGATGTTGGCCTCAGTGCCGGAATAACTACTGAATTCTGCCCCGCCACCTGCTTTGGGCTGATCGCTGGCCTGAAGCTATCCTGCGCCGCGCTAGCAGCTTCAACTGGCGCCGCCCGCTGGGGCTGGCGTTGAAGTTCTGACAGCACCGGAGCGATGCTGACGCGGATCGGAGCAGAGCCGAGTGCAGCATCCGTCTGCGGATCGCGTACCAGCAGCGCTAGAAGCACAAACACCAGCACGTTATAAATCAATGTTCCTGCTATGGACCATAGCAGAGGACTCTGCACAGAACGCAGACCTATCACTGCGAACCTTCAGCAGCTGCGAGTGCGACATTATTCGCCCCCGCTAGTTTACACGCATCCAGCACCGCTACCGCAGTGCCAGTGCTGCTGCCCCTGTCCGCTACGATAACCACCGTCCCGTCAGGGTTTTCCGCCATGGCCCGCTCTACATGTACCCGCACCGCGCCAGATTCTACGGTGCGGTTTTCAATCACAATCCGGTTCTCACGGGTAATAGCGATCAGCAAGGTGGCACTATCCTGAGTCGATGCATTTTGCGCCGTGGGGCGCTCAACCTCAACTCCGGTCTCGCGTACAAAGCTGGTGGTCACCAAAAAAAAGATAAGGAGAATAAAAACCATGTCGATCAGGGGAGCTATATTAAGTTCCAGACCCTGGCGCCGAGCACGCCGGGCCGCCGTAACATTGATCATAAGTCGACTCCTGAATGGGGCAACGCAGCATAAGTATCCAATTGACGTTTTAGTTGCTGGGTCAAGGTGTTCAGACGCCGTTCCAACCCCTCTGCGCGGCGCTGGATGAAGTTACGCATAAATAGCCCCGGAATGGCGATGATCAGGCCGGTCTGCGTAGTGACCAAAGCCTCGGAGATCCCCCCAGCCAGCGCGCGTGCGTTGCCGGTACCAAACACAGCTATGCAGTCAAAGGTGCCTATCATCCCTAACACGGTGCCTAGCAATCCCAACAGCGGTGCCACCGCCGCCAGAACTCCTATCAGTTCCAGCCCCTGTCTTAACGTTGCGCGCACCTGCATGGCGGCTTCGTCGAGCAGGTGGCGATCCAGATGGGGGTTGCCGCTGCGAACAGATAAAAATCCGCGCAATAAGAGCGCCGCAATGCCCTGATATGCTGCGGATATTTCGGTAACCCCTTGTTGCACGCACAGGCACGCCTCCGTAGAGGTAATATTGTTACGATACAGCTGTTTGAGAATCAGCAGTCGGTAAATTATGCTGCCCCAAAGTAACAAAGACACCAACAACAGGGGCCACATCACCACGCCGCCGGTCTGGATATACTCAAGTGCTGATCGCAAATAATTCACGAAATTAATCCCTCAGCTACCCTATCCTGCTCCGTAGCTGCACCTGAATCTGTCTGCAATGCCTTGGTTGCCCGATTGACAAAACTGATGGCCTTTTCTTCGAGCTCGGCTATGTGGCTCTCCACCCTACGGCTGATTAAACTGTGGGCCAGCATCAGCGGTATCGCCACCCCAAGACCGAACATGGTGGTTACCAGAGCTTCCGAGATCCCAGAAGAGAGCATGCGCGGATCACCCGTCCCGTGAAAGGTGATGAGTTCGAAGGTGTGGATCATGCCGGTAACAGTACCGAGTAATCCCAGCAGAGGTGCGATAGCCGCTAGCACCGCCAGGGTTGAGAGAAAGCGTTCCTGCGCGGGGATTTCCGCCAGAATTTCCTCCTGCAACACACTCTCCAGTTCCTCGCGCGGACGGGTAACAAAAGGGATTGCTGCAGCAATCACACGGGTCAAAGGGACATCCTTGCGCTTACACAGTTGTTCACACTCAATCCACTGGTGCGCATCGATACACGGCTGCATCTGAGCCAAAATAGAGTCACTGTTATAACGCTGACGGGATAAAAACCAGAGGCGTTCCCCCACCAGCACCAGCGCCACCACAGCTATCCCCAGAATAGGCCAGACGATAATCCCGCCATACCTGACCTGGGCACCCAAGCTGCGTTGGTAGGTCATCTGGCGTAAGGATGCGCCATGCCCGATATCAATAGGCGCGGCGCTGGAACTGCCGGCAAAATAATTTTTTATCTGCTTTTTAAGGGTATAGCCAGGCAACTGCGATAACGCCATCAGCTGGCGACTAGGAGGCGAATACAGGGCAAACCCGACCTCGGCACCCGCTTTATATAGGGCGGTAAAGGTTCCGAGCAGCACCACCTGTGCCTCCACCTGCTTACCGCTCCGATCAACGAGAGTAACGCGTTGACGCTGAACCTCAGATGCAGCCTGAATCTGCTCCAACATCAGAGTGCGCAGAGTGCGCACCTGCGCGATAGAGGCCGAGGTGTCCGCGACGAGCAACTGCTGCAGTGCGGAATCTTGCGATACACTTAGGGCGGTGACCGGACTGTTCTTCACCATCCCCGCCACATCTACAGCACTGGTGCGGATAGAACCCAGCAACTCCACGTGGCGCTGGTTCTCCTCTATCTCAATCTCTTTTTGTTTCATCAAAGCAGTGCGGCGCTGCTCCACCTGCCCCTCCAACTGAGCATTGGCGCGTTCCAACTCCGCTACCGTGGCGCGTAGCTGGGTCAGTCGGGCCGTAACCCCCTGTTTGTCCTGCTCTAGCTCGCGCCGCAAGGCTGCTACTTGTTGCGCAACTTGGTGGGCGTGGGCAGCGCCTGCGGCCACAAGCTCATCCTGTGTTTGCAGTCGCGGCTGAAGTCGCACGCGCGCGTCCTGCGCATGTGCAGACGTGCCGCCGAGCCCCAATCCACAGAAGATCAGTACCGCGACCAAAACGTTGCACCAGCGGTACCCTTTTATCAACAGTGTTTCTCTCGCTATATTCATGGCTCTACCAACCGTCCAAAGGGAAGGGTGAGTAGATCCACCGGCCGCTGTTTTTTCCCCATGGCAACCGCCCGACGCAGTTCATCACTCCAACGTGCATCCAACCATGCCCAACGCTGCGTCGTCGCATCATACGAAGCGCTGCGCTGTTGATCTAGACTTAAGGCAAATAGAGCCAGCGTACCGATGCGCACCTGCGTCATAACCGCTTGTTCCCCTTCTACCTCCAGTTTTGTACGCTGCACTTCAACACTGTGTCCATAATCATATTCCGCCTTTAGCGCCTGCACCAAATGGCGAAACTGCTGCGCCACTGAAACCTCCCCCGTTAACAAATCTTGCTGCAGTTGCTGTAAACGTGCGCGCCGCTCCTCCAGAGAGAAGGGTAGGCTCTGGTGTACCACCACGTCCAACAACTGCACACTTTCGCGCAGGAAGGGTTCCATCTCCCGTTCGAGTTCTTGCGCCTGCAGCACCGCCTGTCTTGACTGCTGAGTTTTTTGTGCCAGCGCCTCTAGCTGTTGCTCCAATCTGATGTTATGTTCAACAGCAGCAGCCTGGCGGCGGAGCAATACTTCATACTGGCGCAACAACTCAGCCTTTTCCAGTTCCCAGGCGTCTAACTCCTGCTGAGAACGCTGCTGCATTTCGATGCTGTGTTCAAGGGGCTTCTGCACCTGCTGCGTAAATGTTTGAGCCTGAACCCGTAATGTGCACAGCAACATAACGAGTATAAGTACATATGTTTTCACTTGCTTCTCCTGTAATATATTGTGTTGTGGCAGAGCTGAGACAGATGAGCTCCGAAACAACGAAGGCTAAAATTATCAGACCCCACAAGGAGTTTCAAATGGATTCAAACCAGTTAGAGCAATACTTCGAGACCGCTGAAGGTACGGGCATCCTGTCCACTTGCGCCGCTGATGGCAAGGTTAATTCAGCACTGTACGCGCGCCCTAGGTTTTTTGCGCAGGAGCGCATCGGATTTATCATGCTTGGGCGCCTAAGTTATGCAAATCTGCAGAGCAACCCACATGCGGCATATCTGTTTATGGAGCGGCGCGAAGGCTACGAGGGGGTACGCCTGCATCTGAGCATGGTCGGAGAAGAATCCGATCAAGCCCTCATTGAACGCCTCGTGTCCGAGCTGCGCCCCGGTCACGTCGACAAAAAAGAACGTCATCTGGTGTATTTCAGTATCGATAAAGTGATGCCGCTAGTGGGCAGTGGCGAGTCCGCCGCATGTTCGAGCTAAGCATCCCTGGAGTTGGGCAACTGCACTGTGAACACCTACTACTCGACTGCAACGGCACCCTGACCTGTGACGGGAAGCTCCTTGATGGTGTCTCTGCTCGGTTGCAAAAGTTGGCGCAACACATGCACATCGAGGTTATCACCGCCGACACCTATGGCAACGCCACTACCACACTTGAAACCCTTGGCTGCGATATCCATATTATTCCCGCAGCAAACCAGGCAGAGGCTAAACGTGACCACCTTGTTGCCCGTAACGCAGCCAGTTGCATTGCTATCGGCAACGGGTACAATGATGCGTTGATGCTCAAAGAGGCAGCCATCGGGATCGGGGTAATACAGCAAGAAGGGGCAGCCGGAATCATTCTGCAGCATGCCGACATCATCTGCCGGGATATCTGCGATGCCCTAGATTTACTCCTACAGCCTAAGAGACTTGCAGCGACCCTGCGACGCTAAGGAGCGGCAATACAAAATACATGACTAAATCAATAAACTATTGACACTTACCCTGCGGAGCCTGTATTCAGAACTCTGCGTGACAAACAACCTAATTCAACCTGGAGCTGAATAAATATGTTCAGCCTCACAATCCTAGTAAGAGAAAGGGTGAACACCGTATGAAGTCATTAAGCATTCTTGTGAGTTTTGCGCTCCTTGTTACTCTCAGCGCGTGTGACAATAACAAACAAAGCAGCGCACAGGCTCAAAGAGCAGGCGCGGCTCTGCCGGAAAATCATCCCGACATATCGCAGCAAGCTAGCACCCAAGCGCAGGCGAACATTTCTGGCAGCGTGAAAGAAACCATGAACACCGCCGGTTACACCTACATCAAGGTTGATACCGGAACCGAAGAAGTGTGGGTCGCTGCACCGGAATTTGAAGTAAAAGTGGGAGATCCGGTCATTGTGGGGCAGTCTTTGCCTATGCCCAATTATCACAGCAATACGCTGAACCGAGATTTTGACCTGGTATATTTTGCCGGCAATGTCGCTGTCGCCGGTGACGGTATGGCGCTGAGTGGAAACCCAGCCATGCACGACCATGAGAATTGTGACATGGACGCCGAGGGGCACGCCAGACCCGCTCCTGTTGAGGCTGATATAGACTTTTCTACCCTGAAGCCGTTGGAGGGGGGTAAAACCCTGGCCGAGGTTTTTGCACAGCGCGCAACCCTGGTCGGGCAGGAAATCAGTATCCGCGCCAAAGTGGTTAAATACAGCCCTAATATCATGAAAACCAACTGGATTCACCTCCAAGATGGCAGTGAAGGCAACAGCGATCTTACCGTCACTTCCGCTGCTGCAGCCGGGGTTGGCGATACCGTAGTAATAAAAGGAACCCTGGAACAGAATCAAGATTTTGGCTACGGGTATAAATACGACCTGATCATTCAGGATGCTGACGTAACTGTCGAGAAGTAGCGCGACCACCTAGCGTCCATGTAAGTACTTAACAAAAAGAGGGTGACCCAGCGGCCACCCTCTTTTTTTATCTAAACTGCCTATCTAAACTTTATAACAGGCACGGCTACTGAAATTTTTTCTCCGGAATCGTTATACACAAGCACTCGGCTTCTGCAAATACCGTATCGCCAGAAGACAGTATCCCCTTCACCAGTACCTTACGTCCAGCCACAGAAGCGATGCTGCTCTCTAACGTAGCCACCTGTCGAATGGGGAGCAAGTTGCGAAAACTCACATTCAGATTTCCCACCACCACAGAATACCCGGCAGCCCAAGCGGCAAGCCCCAGCGCTTCATCAAACACCGCCGCCATGGCCCCACCGTGCACATGTTCTGGCGGTCCCTGGGTTTCGGGCCCAAACCATATCCGCGCCTGCAGTTGCTGCTGTGCATCCTTATAGTAGCGTACCCGAAATCGGTCTCCGTCCGGTTCGCCTGAAACAAAACGCAGCGACTCACCTACCAGCGCTGCGGCATCAAATTCCTGCCAATCTTTTTCGCCCTTCAAATCAACCGCTCCGTGCGCTTGAGCGGGCTGGATTTCCGACATAATTCTCTCCTATTTTATTAACAATATGCTCCTGCCAGATGGTGGCGAAACAACCGAGCAGGGTTCGCCCAAATCAACTCAGCAGGGCAACAAAAAACGGCATGATTGCCGCAGTTACAACTCCATTCAGGCCGATGGCAAGCCCAGCCATCGCGCCGCCAAAGCGATCTATTTCCAGCATTCTACCGGTGCCGAGCCCGTGCGCCGCAGTTCCCATAGCCAGACCAACCGCAAAGGGGTCACGAATGCGCAGCACGCGGCAAAAAGCGGGGCCAACCATGCCGCCAAAGCACCCGGTGATCACCACAATTGCTGCGGTCAAGGGGACGATCCCCCCTATCTTCGCTGAAATACCAATGGCTATCGGGGTTGTCACCGACTTCGGTGCCATGGATAGGATCAAAGCCTTACTGCTACCAAACAACATCAATATTGCCGTAGCAGACAGGATAGAGGTAAGCGCCCCCACGGTTACTCCGCACATGGTTGGGAATAAGCGCGAGATAATTTCAGCACGCCGCTGATACAGCGGCAGCCCTAAGGCGACAACTGCAGGCCCAAGCAGAAACAGCAGCATATCGCCCCCTGCGGCATAATCTGCGTAGGGGATGTGCAGAGACTTCAGGAGGAAAATAATGAACCCAGCAGTTAAAATAACCGGGTTCAGCAGCGCCAGCGACCAGCGTCTATAGATCAAGGAGGCAACTTCATACACCACCAGCGTGAGGGTTATGCCAAACAAGGGGGTCTGAACCAGAGCAGATAACATTATTTTCCCCTTTTGCAACTATGTTTACGTGCGAGCCATTGCGCGCTCCAGCCGGTAGTAGCGAGTACCGCCAGGGTGCTAACAGTAGCTGCCACAGTCAGCGGGAGCCAGTGTTGGGCGATCAAACCAGCGTACACTATAACCCCAACTCCAGCGGGGACAAACAGGAGCGACAGGTTCCGCAGCAGCAGCTCCGCCGCCTCTTTTACCCAATCCACTCGGAGTATTCCGCCGCGTAGACCGGCCAGAAGCAGCAACATCCCCACCACACTACCGGGCAGGGGTAATTTGAGCACATACGTAATCAGCTCCCCGACTAATTGTAACCCTAACAGTATCGCCATCCCTCTGAGCATATATTCCTCCGGTTAGCGGCAGCACCTCGCACATGTGCAGATTACGGGCTGAACCTGCATGCGTGGCCGTTCTTTATTCATCAGCGTTGAAATATTCGTACAGTGCCTGCGCCGCCACCTGCGGCAGCCATTCAAGTTGCTGGAGCTCGTTCAGGCTGGCTTTTTTAATTTTGGCTACACTGCCGAAGTGACGCAGCAGACGTACTCTGCGCTTTGGACCGATCCCTTCGATCTGCTCCAAAACCGATTCGAGCCCAGCTTTGTGGCGCAGACGGCGGTGATGGGTTAAGGCGAAACGGTGAGCCTCATCGCGCAGGCGCTCCAACATGAACAACGGTGCAGACCCGGCGCGCAGGATAATGGGATTTTTGCGCCCCGGACGGAAAAACCGCTCCTCGCTGCGCTCCACCGCATGGCCACGCACATTGCGCTTCACCCGACTTTCGGCTATGGATACCAGGTCAAGTTCCTGTTCCAATCCCAGCTCCCCAACAACCTGACGTGCGGAAGAGAGCTGTCCTTTGCCCCCATCAATCAAAATCATGTCGGGCAGATTCCCCTCGCGCACTCCACGGATCAGGCGGCGCCGCAACACCTCTTGCATCGAGGCATAATCATCCGCCCCAACCACTGTTTTTATGCGATAATGGCGATACTCGTCTTTATCCGCTTCACCATTGATAGCAACCACCATACTCGCCACGGAATGCTCTCCTTGAGTATTGGAGATGTCGTAGCATTCCATCCGTTCCGGCAGACGCCTGAGTTGCAAAAAGCTGCGTAACTGTTCCAATACGGCAGTGCGAGCCTCGCGCTGATCTCCACGGACGCGCGCATGCTCGGCAGCGTTGCGCTGCGCCAGTTGCACCAACTCGCGTCGCTCTCCGCGTTGAGGGACCAGTAGATTCACCTTGGCGCCACGCAATTCTTCGAGCCATTGCTGCAACACTTCATGGCTATGCGGCCAGAGGGGGAGTAGCAGTGTCGGCGGGATCACCGGATCACGACTGTAGTAGCGCTGTAAAAACTCAAGGAGCAATTCATCCTCAGGTTGAATCCAACGTAAGGCAAAGGTGCGCCGACTCACCAGACGCCCACCGCGCACACACAACATGCACAGTTCCACCTCGGCTTCAAGGTGCGCCATCCCAATCACATCCATATCGGCGCCATCGGCACTCACCACCTTCTGGTGCTCCAGAGTCTCTTCGATGGCGGCTATCTGGTCGCGCAGGCGCGCCGCTTCTTCAAAAGCCATGGCAACAGAAGCCTCACCCATACGCCGGCGTAAATCTTCCACCACCTCGGTCTGGCGTCCTGACAGAAACTTTATTAGCCCTTGAACCAGAGCCCGATATTCAGCATGCCCTATCTTAGCATGGCACGGAGCGCTGCACTGGCCGATCTGATAAAATAAACAGGGACGCTCACGCCTACGGCACTGGGTCCACGCATGTCTGCGCAAGGGGAAAATGCGTTGAATCTCCTTTAAGGTCTGCTTTAGGGCCCCGGCTGAGGCGTAGGGGCCAAAATACAGGGCTTTATCCCGCTTAACCCGCCGCACCACCTGAAGCGCAGGGTATTCCTCATTTAAGTCGATACGCAACGAGACATAGGTCTTATCGTCGCGCAGGTTGATATTGTAACGGGGCTTATGTTTTTTTATCAGGGTATTTTCTAGAATCAGTGCTTCTTTTTCGGTATCGGTCAGCACTGTTTCGAGATGCTTGGCCCGCTGCATCAGAAACTGAATCTGGGCGCGCTTGTCATCGCCGCGCACATACTGCCGCACCCGTGCACGCAGATTGCGGGCCTTACCTACATAGATAACCCGCCCTGCCTCGTCGTGCATCAAGTACACCCCACAACTGGTGGGGATATGCTCCAGATTTATATCCTTAAGTTCTGCCATCTCAATCTCGAATCAACCGGGTTTTGGTAAAAGCTCGCATGGATGTCCCAAAAAGTAGCGCCGTGTTGTTAGTGATATATTCTTAGTTTATTCCGTCGTAGGGCAGCGAATTCACTGCGGTTGCACCCTGTCTGCGGGAAATTTGCTGGTTTTCTTCGCCCTAGATGATATAGAATCGCTTCCGAATTGCGTGTTTGCATGCATACGGAAAGAGCCTTTACGGAGAACATTTAATGCAAAACTTGTGGGACAGAATATTCCGCGCCAATAAAGAAGAGGAAAGCCTAAGTGCCTTCCTGCAACGCATCGCGGTATTTTCGCATCTAAAGAAGCGTGATTTCAACTATTTAAAAACTTTGCTCCACACTCGCACCTATGAGCCAGGAGAGATCGTCTTTGAGCAGGGTGATCCCGGTTCGGGGATGTATATCATCCGCAGCGGATATGTCACCCTTTTCACGCGTGATCAGTTCAAACGCCGCGAAGACTTGAGCGTCCTCGGCCCCGGTGATTTTTTTGGCGAAACCACCATTGCAACTCCGGCGGCACGGGTTATATCTGCTTCGTGCAACGAAAATTGCGAACTGGCCGGACTGTTTCGCTCCGATTTGATCGCCATCGCAGAACGCCATCCGGTGATTGCCAACCGGATTTTACTCGGGCTCACTTCAGTTATTAGTGAGCGGTTGCAGAACGCCATCCTGGAATTGCGCAAACAGCAGACAACCAATGGAGCATCTTAGGCACCAATGAATATGACCCGCGCCCAATTTCTGGCTTTTTATCTGGTAATAACCGCAGCGCTAGCCAGTGGTTTAGCTATTTTCTCCTCGGCTTCAACCATCGCGCTGACGCTACGCTCAGCCGCTGCGGGAATATTTGTCCCGCTGATTCTGGCTATGACTGCGGCCCTTGTGCTCGACCCAATTGTTAGCAAACTGGAAAAATATCACATTCCGCGTAGCCGCTCCACCCTCGCCATCTTTTTCTGCCTCGCAGTTATGTTGTGGTTTTCCGGTAGCTGGCTAGTAGCCTACTCCCAGCAGATGTGGATCTCCTTGATGCAAGATTTCCCACGTTACACCGCAGGACTGATAAATTATCTCAAGGACGCACAGCTCTCCTGGCAGCAGGAGTTCCCTTTTTTAGCACACTACGACCTGACCGAAACAGTACGCACCAGCGCGGAAAAGTTCTTCTCTTTTCTCATTGTGGCCACGCCTAAATCGGCAGTTAAACTTGGCAGCCTGATGATTCTGGTACCACTGTTCGCGTTTTTCTTTATCCGCGATGGTGCCACCATCCGGCGTAGCCTTACCGCAATGGCACCCAACCGCTATTTTGAGATGGCGCACGACCTCTCGTACCTCATTAGCCGCCAAACCTCTAGGTTTGTGCGCGGGCGCATCATTGAGGCCACCATCGTAGGCTTATGCATAACCGCCGGACTAAGCCTGACGGATATTCGTTATGCGCCGTTGCTAGGGGTTTTTGCTGGAGTAACCAATCTAATCCCATACATAGGACCATTGGTGGGGATGGTTCCCGGAATTACCATCGCCATGATCGACCTCGGCTTTGGAACCCAGTTCTGGTGGATCGTGATTCTATACATTATTATCACCCAGGTGATCCTCGACAATTTCATCCTGATTCCGATCCTTATTTCCCGCTACGCCAACCTCCACCCCCTGCTGGTGATTCTCGCAATCATAATGGGGGGGAAGATATATGGCGTTCTGGGGATGATCATCGGAGTGCCCATCCTCAGCGCATGTAAAATCGCCCTGATCAAGATCCGCCATTACCGCCGTGCCTTTTCTCTGCCCGATACCGGCAGCGGACTGTCCCCATAAGTGAAGCCACAACTGGGACCTTGGCAAAAACCTT
>JAQUDG010000155.1 GCA_028685815.1 Desulfuromonas sp. | reverse complement strand
TCTGCCGTATCTGCGCCACCGCGAACGCCAGCTTAAACTGCGGGCGTTGGAAGCGCTGGACAACTTCGGCTTGGCAGATAAAGCTTCCTGGCCGGCGGGGGTTCTGGCTTACGGGGATAAAAAGCGTCTAGAGTTGGCGCGCGCCACCGCCAGCAAACCAAGACTGTTACTGCTCGACGAGCCGGTAGCCGGGCTTAATGCCACCGAGACCGTAGCGGTAGCGGCGCAGCTGCGCCGCCTGCGCACCCTAGGACAGACCATCCTTCTGGTTGAGCACGACATGGAATTGGTGATGGAGCTGGCAGATCAAGTGGTGGTGCTGGACAGCGGCACCATGATCGCGCGCGGCACCCCAGCCGCAGTGCAGTGCAACCCGCGGGTGCTGGAAGCCTATCTGGGCAGTATGGAGGCCACGGCATGAGTTCGCACGCAGCCACGCAAGAATCAACATCTCCATTTGAACCTACCTCCTTATTGCGTGTAGAAAATCTCAGCGCCCATTATGGCGCAGCACAGGCGCTGTTCGGGGTCGATCTGCACATTAAGGCAGGAGAAACCATCGCCCTCATCGGAGCCAACGGCGCCGGGAAGAGCACCCTGCTCAAATGTATCATGGGACTACTGAAACCCAGCGGTGGCCACATCTACTTAGACGATAAAGAGGTGACTACTGCCAGCCCCGCCGCCATGGTGCGCCACGGGCTGGCGCTGTCGCCTGAAGGACGCGAGGTGTTCGCCCACCTGAGTGTAGAGGAAAATCTCCTCCTCGGCGCCATGGCTCTGAAACTCAAGCGCCACGAAGAACAGACACGTCTGCAGGAGATCTACCAGCGTTTTGCGCACCTGCAAGAACGCCGCACCCAGCTGGCCGGCACCCTCTCCGGCGGAGAACAGCAGATGCTCGCCATCGGGCGCGCCTTAATGGCAAAACCCCGCCTGTTGCTGCTCGATGAACCAAGCCTTGGAATCGCACCCAAAATTACCGATGAAATCTTCGCCATTATCCATCAGCTGGCCCGCGCGGGAACCACCATCCTGCTGGTGGAACAGAACGCCGCCCGCGCACTGTCGGCGTCAACGCGTGCTTACCTGCTTGCCAACGGAAAACTGGCGCAGCAGGGACGCAGCGCGGAACTCCTCAATAACCCCGATCTGCGCGCCGCTTTTCTCGGTGCCGCAAGCCATGCCAGCCCACAGGCCAGTCGCCTGGGAGCAGCCGGCCTGACCAATATTCGCTTGGAGAAACCCGATATGCGTCAACAGAATTTTATGCCTGATTTTAAAGATGAAGATGATTTGCGCCAACACCAGCTCAAAGGGCTGCAATGGAGTGTGCGGCACGCCTATGAAGGTTCCAGCGCTTATCGGGAGAAGCTCGATGCCGCTGGTATTAACGCCGAGAGCATAACCAGCCTCGCCGACCTGCAGCGCCTCCCCTTCACCGACGCCCACGACCTGCGCGCTGGCTACCCCTTCCCGCTACGAGCCGTCCCGTTCGAGCAGGTTGTGCGCATTCACGCCAGTTCCGGCACCACCGGGAAGCGCAAAGTGCTGTGCTACACCCAAAAAGATCTGGACGACTGGAAATACTTATTTGCGCGCTGCTATCAGATGGCGGGGATAACCCCGCTGGATCGCGTTCAAATAGCTGTAGGCTATGGAGTCTGGACCGCCGGAGCTGGATTTCAGGCTGGGTGCGAACAAATCGGCGCTATGGCTGTACCGGTCGGGCCAGGCAATATCGATATGCAGATTCAGTTTCTAATCGACTTTCAGTCCACGGTGTTCTGTTCCACCGCATCCATGGCCCTGCTGATGGCCGAAGAGATCCATCGGCGTGGCGTCGCGGATAAGATCGCCGTCACCAAAATCATCTACGGCTCCGAACGCTCCTCGGTCTCCATGCGGCGCAAAATTTCGGAACTGTTCGGCGGTGCGGAGCTGTTCGACATCACCGGACTTACGGAACTCTACGGCCCCGGCACCGGAATTGAGTGCTCCGACCATGACTGCATTCACTACTGGGCAGACTACTTTATCCTCGAAATCATTGACCCGGACACCTTAAAGCCAGTAGCAGAAGGTGAATGGGGAGAGATGGTGGTAACCAGTCTGTGCAAAGAGGGTGCGCCCATGCTGCGCTACCGCACCCACGATATTACCCGCAAAATTCCCGGAGCATGCACCTGCGGTAGTCCTTTGCCGCGTCATTCGCGCATCAAGGGGCGCTCCGACGACACCATCAAATTCCGCGGGGTCAACATCTATCCCAGCAGCATCGACACCATCCTTTCAGCGGTACCGGGACTAGGAAGCGAATATCAGATCCACCTGACCCGCGATTCTGGCACAGGGCAAGACTGTATGCGCTTGCTGATTGAGCGTGGCCAAGGGGTTGATAGCGCGCGCAACGCAGAATTGACTCATGAAACGGAATACCAAGTCAAAAAACAACTGCTAGTCAGTGCTGAACTCGAGCTGGTAGAGTATGGAACCCTACCGCGCACAGAAAAAAAGAGTCAGCGCGTCTTCGATAGCCGCATCCAGGATGCGATTGTCTAATCTCGGGCTATAATGCGCGCTAAAAACATGCCCACATTATCGAACGCCACCCACCAAGAGGATACATATGCGATATCTCCTTATACTGACGGCAATGCTACTGGGTCTCGTAGCGACTGCCAGCGCCAGTGACTCCATTAAGATCGGCGCATTTTTCGATCTTTCCGGGCGCGCGGCTTTTATCGGCACCCCCACCAGACTGGTGGCCGAGATGGCGGTGGATAGAATCAATAGCGCCGGGGGAATAGATGGACGAAAGCTTGAACTTATAGTTGGGGACACCGAAGCCGATCCCGCGAAAGCGGTAAACCTGGCAAAAAAGTTTATCTATAAGGATAAAGTGGTAGCCATCATCGGTCCCACCATGACCGATACCGGCATGGCGGTAAAAATGCTCGCCAACAAAGGCAAAACTCCGATTTTTATGACCGTCGGGGGCGATCCGGTAATCATGGGGGGCAAATACGGTTCCTTTGAGTGGGTCTTTAAATCTCCCCAGCGCTCCAGCATTGCGGTTAAACGCCTGTTTCAGTACCTGCAGCAGCACCAGATACGCACTATTGCCCTACTCAGCGCTGCAGATGGGTTTGGTAAAGATGGAGTGCAGTGGATTCAAGAGCTGGCTCCAGAGTACGGCATCAAAATCGTGGCGCAGGAATCCTTCGGCCCACGCGACACCGACATGACCACCCAGCTCACCAAGGTCAAAAACGCGCGCCCCGAAGCCATCGTCACTTGGACAATCGGTCCGGCCGGAGCCATTGTTGCGAAAAACAGAGCCCAACTCGGGATCGATATTCCCCTATTTCAATGCCATGGCCTGCCAGATCCCAAGTACATTGAACTCGCCGGCAGCGCCAGCGAGGGAAATCGCATGCCCTCCACCAAACTGCTGGTTGCAGATGAGCTGCCCGATTCAGATCCGCAAAAGGCGGTGATTCAGGAATTTATCCACCTGTATACAGAAAAAGGCTACGCTAAACAGTTCCCTATCAACACCCATTCCGGCTACGCCTGGGATGCAGTCATGATTCTGGCCGAAGCTATAAAGACCAGCGGCACCGAAGCCAAGGCTCTGCGTCAGGCCATTGAAAACACCAGTAACCATGTCGGCGTATCCGGCATTTTCACTCTCAGCGCTGAAGATCACAATGGTCTAGGTACCGACTCCATGGTGATAGTCGCGGTCAGAGATGGAAAATTCAGGCTGGCAGATTAATACAATTTAGGTAAGGGCACTTCATGGATGGTCCTTTGTATGTTCAAACTTAAAAGCCCCCATCCCAGCCTTCCCCCAGAGGGAGAAGGAGCATACTGTAAAAATATGTTCTCACGTTTGCATGCCTCGCCGGCCAAACACCGTATTCTACGCAAAACAGCTCTATTAGCAGCCGTTCTGTTGGGCCTTTGTATTCTTATCAACGCCTGCAGTGGTAACAATGACTGGCGCACCGCCAGTCGCGAATCCGCCGGGCTGGCCCCCCTCCCCGTAGACGAACCCAGCGCGGTAATTCAGGTCTACGCTGCCCGAGCCTGGAGCTGGCGCGGTTGGTTTGCCGTCCACACTTGGATAGCCGCCAAGCCTGTCGGTGCCTATGAATATACGGTATACGAAGTTATCGGCTGGCGGCAGAGCCTGGGGCTGCCAGTTATAAGAATCACGCGGGACATTCCCGATCGCTACTGGTACGGAGAAGAGCCGCGCATCCTGGCTGACCTTCGTGGCCCGCAGGCCGCGCAATTGCTGGAAC
>JAQUDG010000048.1 GCA_028685815.1 Desulfuromonas sp. | reverse complement strand
TTTGGTAGAGATTGGCTTCAGCGAAGGGCACTAACAGTTTCACGATAAGAGTGCTTCTAGCCAACCCATGAATCACGACCATTTAAAAAGCCCCCTCTGAACTTTATATGTCAGAGGGGGCTTTTTTGGTTCTATTCAAAACTGAAGCAGTAACTATCCTTTGCTAATCTCCACCCTGACGGTCTGGTGGCCAACAGGTACGGCCTGCATGGCACCTATATCCGCAAAGTGGTAGGGAGCGAAAAGGATACCGGCGGGCACATAAGAACTAATACGTGCCGGAGCGCTAAAGCTTCCAACTGCGCTCTTAACCGTTAGCGTAGCTCCTTCACTTATTCCAGCCTGCTGTGCATCCTGACTGTTGATCTCCACATAGCCCTGGGGAGCGATTTCAAGTGCTCCTGCAGCGTAGGTTGAAGTTACGCCGGTGTGCGCGTGCATCTTACCAACAATCAGCGTATGCCCAGCGCCTTTATCCTCAGCATTGGCACACTTGAACTCTGAAAACTTCAGTGCGGTGGGTGCAGGGCTATAGGCTTTTTTGGACCCAGAGGTTAGATACTTGTCACCACTGATTACTGTGGTGGTAAACATGCCGCTTAAAGTATTTAGTTCGTTGCGCACCGCGACGGCATCAGCACAACTGCTTTTACCGGTGGCTGCTCCAAGCAGGGCAGCGATAATCTCGCCATCAGCTTTTGCCGCTGCGAATGGTTTAAGTGCTTGCTGCAGCAAACCTACGGTGTTATCGCAAGCAATGTAAGAGCCGGTTTTTTCGGCGAAAGACGCTGCAGGCAACACGACATTAGCCAAGTCAGTCAGCTCAGATTCGAGGATATCCTGCACCACTAGAAACTCAACCTTTTTTAGCGCAGCACGCCAACGCTGACTTTCTGGATAAGTTACCAAGGGATTCACCCCGGCTAGGTACAGAAACTTAACTACTCCAGCTTCTATCCCCTCAAGAATCTGCACCGCGTCCCGACCATTCTGAGGCAAGCTTGCACACCCCCAGATTGCGGCGACGTCAGCACTCTTGCCAACATAGTCAAGACCACCGGGCAACTGTTGCGGGCTGACACCAGCATCGAGCAGACCTTGGGTATTGGGGCGTTCATCAACCATGAATACTCCTCCACCGTCGCCATTTAAAGCGCCGCTAACCATGGAGAAATTGGCCAGAGCTGCGACTATATCAGTCACTGCCGCTGCCCCAGTAACATCAGCACCGAACACCACCGCTACACGCTGCGCTGCACCAAATTTCTGTGCAGCCTCCTGTAGCAGAGCGAAATCCACGCCTGTTTCTGCTGCAACCTTTTTCACATCAATGTTAGCAACTGACTTCTTAATATCCGCGCCGTTCTTAATAAACTTTTTCACAAAGTCATTATCGACCAGACCTTGTTCAATCATAAGCTTGACTATGGCGGCAATCAACGCTACCTCAGTTCCAGGCGCATAATTCAAACGCAGATTGGCCAAATTACCAATACGCACTGAGCGCATATTCGCAACACACAGGTACGCGTCGTTGTGGCGCAAGGCGCGCTGTATCTGGTAATTTATCTGTGGTTGCTCTGAAGTTATATCTGAGCCAAACACCAGCACGGCGTCGGCATTGGCTATATCCGCAGCTGGAGCACTGGAGCCTGAAAGACCCAGAACAGTGCGCAGTGTCTCACTGGCAGCGCGCACGCCGAAGCAAGCAGCTGAATCTATATTGTTGCTAGAATAACCTACACGAAACAACTTTTGGAACAGGTAATTCTCTTCTAAAGTTAGGCGTGCCGACGTGAGACCGGCAACTGCTTCGCCGCCCAAGGAGCGGGCTTTCTGGTCCACCGCATTCAGAGCGGTATCCCAATCTGTTTCTGCTCCAGCTACCAACGGGGCGCCAAGACGCTTGGTAGAATTCACGAAACCATATCCAAAACTTGAGTCAAAACTCAGCAAACCATTGTTGGTGGTTACCTCATCTTCTGAAGTGATGCGATAGAGTTGACCATTTTTAACATTTAATTCTACCTGCTCTAGGCTACCACCAGCAAAACCTAACGAGGGAACCTTATCTAGAGTCCAGCACCGCGCTTTATGGCGATAAGGTTTGGATATCATCGCCCCGACCGGACACACCGCAACAGCGTTACCTTCGATGTATGGATCAATGGTGTTTTGACCTTCATGGCGCTCAATATATGCTTTATCGCCAAATTCATTGACATAGAAATCACCGATACCGGTAAGTTCGTGTCCAACTTTGACGCATTTCTCGCATAGAATACAGCGCGCAGGAACATTCTCAATAAGGGGCCAATTCCTGATTTTTGGCATGGCCACATCTTCAGCCTTAAAGGGCTGATCAAGAACGTGATGATCAAAGCAAATATCCTGCAGATCACACTCTCCAGCAGCATCACATACCGTACAATCCAGCGGATGGTTGAGCAGCATCAGGCGGATCATGTCGCGACGCTGGCGCTCGATCTCCGGCGTGGACGTTGTCACCTTTATTCCATCGACAGCGATGGTGTTGCATGCCGTTACTGATGCATCAACACCTTCCACTTTGACTAGACACACGCGACACGCACCGGTGGTGGAAACCTTTTTCAGGTAGCACATGGTTGGGATCTTAATCCCAAGCTTCTCAGCTGCGGCAATTATGGGCAATCCAGCTTCTATCTCAACGTCTTGCCCATCAATGGTGAGACGAATCATCTTTTTTTCGGCTTTATGGCTCATATGTACATCCTAAATCCCGTCTAAATTCGAATTACCAAAATCTCAGCCAAGGGCTACCATTCCAACACGATAACAGCGCAGACAGCGCTCTGCCTCCACTACGGCCTGGCTTTCCGGCATCGCTAACTCGATCTCTTCGTAATTTTTTGCCCGTTCCGCCCCGGATATCTTGGGCTGATGCTCACGCTTGAGACCTCCCAGAGCAGAGATTTTCTCATCGGGGTCAAACACTCCAAGACGGTTCATAATATCTTCCATAGCTTCGTCGTCGTCGAGCTTTGCCTTGCCGTCTGTAAGGTAACGGTGCATGACACTGGCGGCACGTTTGCCATGGCCTACAGCCAAGACAACGGTCATGGCTCCATATTCACAGTCGCCGCCGGCAAACACACCCGCGTTGTCAGTCATCATGGTGCCGTTGTTGGTGACGATGCTGCTCCAGCGCGTTTGCTTAATGCCGTAATCACCGTCCTCAAGGTATGACAGATCGGGATCCTGACCAATAGCCGGAATCACCATGTCACACTCTATCACATATTCTGACCCCTTGACCGGCTGTGGTCTGCGTCGTCCAGACTCATCGGGCTCGCCGAGTTCCATTTTGATAACTTCAACCCCGGTGATCTTATTATCTTTAGTAACCAGACGTGTCGGATTAACCAAAAACTCGAAGCGCACATTTTCTTCTTCGGCGTCATCTACCTCATAAGGCTCGGCCGGCATTTCATTGCGGCTGCGTCGATACACCAGAATGGTCTCTTCGGCCCCTTCGCGCAATGCCACGCGGACACAGTCGATGGCGGTATTACCTCCGCCTACGACAACTATACGCTTCGGCGTTTTCATCCCCTGACCCAGTGCTACCGCACGCAGATAGTTTATCCCGCCAGAAGAGAAGCCTTCGTAGCCTGCATCTTCCCCTTCAACCCCCATGGGCTTGGACTTAAACGCACCGGTACCGAGGAACACCGCATCATACTGCTCTTTAAGCTCGCGTAAAGACACATCACGCCCCAGTTTGACGCCGTATTCGATCTCCACCCCTAGGTCCTGAATTATCTGCGCCTCGCGCTGTAGCAGAGGACGCGGCATACGATAGTCCGGGATACCCACGGCCACCGTGCCACCTGGCTCGGAGAGCATTTCTATAATCTTCACAGCATGACCCTCAAGCGCAAGATAGTATGCCGTGGTCAGGCCGGCAGGGCCTGCTCCAACCACAATCACCTTTTTGCCAGTTGAAGGTTTGGGCTGCATTGGTGGTTCGCGATGATGTAACCACTCATGATCAGAGGCGACACGCTTCATCACCATGATGCTGATAGGCTCGTCGATCAGAGCGCGGCGACAGGCGGTTTCACAGGGATGAGGACACACGCGCCCGCACACTGCTGGAATCGGCATGCGCTCACGAATTACTCCCAACGAGTCATCAAAACGATAGTTTTTAATTTCTTCTATGTAGGCCGGAATATCTATGTGCGCCGGACAGGTATCCATGCACGGAGCAGTTACCTTGTCGATGTAATGCCCAGCATAGGTGGGCTTGCGCTTGCCAGCCAGGTATTCAAGATAATCTTCGCGAAAGTACCTTACGCTATCCTGTACCGGAATAGCCGCAGTCATGCATAGCGTACATTTACAATCCTGCATCAGATCAGTGAGGCTATCAAGGATAGCGAGATCACTTTCCTGACCTTGGCCGGAAATGATGCGGGCGAGAGTATCTTGCATTACCCTAGTGCCCTTTTTACCCGGGGTGCACTTGCCACAACAGTGCTTTTCTTGCACACGTTTCATGTATTCGGCAGCCATGGCGACAACATCGGTTTTGGGGTCAAGTACCACAACCCCATCCCAACCCATGAAGGCACCAACATTCCCCTTGCACAGATACTCGGTTGGAATTTTCAGCTT
Organism: Desulfuromonas sp.; assembly: GCA_028685815.1. Lineage (GTDB taxonomy): Bacteria > Desulfobacterota > Desulfuromonadia > Desulfuromonadales > Desulfuromonadaceae > JAIVHC01. The sequence goes on along the minus strand of JAQUDG010000048.1, from coordinate 13,950 downwards.
CAATGAAGCCAGATCAGTGCTTCCGCCCTGGCGGTTATCGACGATCTTCCTTCCCCAGCTGGAAAAAACTATTTCAGACAATATGACCTCCTGTAAAACCTGCGCCCTGAACCTGCTATTGGGCAGCTATTCCGGCAAAGAGAGCGCCCAAGCGCCCTCTTTTTTAAGTAGTATATACCCCTACATGTTGTATACAGTATGCAGGTTGATAACACGAATACCGTTATTAAATCAAGATTATTTTTATCCAGCTGCTGCGCGTAATTCGGCAAGATTGCGCGCATAATCACCACCGTCGAACACGGCACTGCCTGCAACAAACACATCCGCCCCAGCAGCAGCTATCTCTCCAATATTGTCCGGCTTTACCCCTCCGTCGACTTCAAGCTCAATCGCTCTGCCACCGCGCTCAATCATGGTGCGCATCTGGGTGATTTTACTCAGGGTGAAGGGGATAAAACTCTGCCCCCCGAACCCAGGGTTAACCGTCATAAGGAGGATGAGGTCCACCTCTGCTAGGATCAGCTCAAGCACACCAACCGGCGTAGCAGGATTCAGGGAAACTCCGGCGCGTTTACCGAGGCTATGTATCAACTGAATGGTGCGGTGCAGATGTGCAACCGCCTCCTGATGAACCGTGATAATGTCTGCCCCAGCGGCGGCAAAATCCGGGATGTATCTATCTGGATTCTCTATCATTAGATGTACATCTAACGGTAGGGATGTTATGGGGCGCAGCGCTTTCACTACCGGAGCTCCAATGGTGATGTTGGGGACAAAATGCCCGTCCATTACATCGACATGGATATAGTCGGCCCCAGCTTGTTCTACCGCTCGCACTTCCTCTCCTAGCCGAGCAAAATCCGCTGAGAGAATCGAGGGGGATATTTTAATCATTTCTGCTCTCCTGTTTTTCCGTCTACCAAACGTACTAGGGTTTTACCCCTACCTAGATTCGGCGCGCTGATACTAACACATTCAACCCTGGGTGCCCTAAAAATCGCTTCGAGTTCAATTCTACTGTCCTGCGCAGGGCATCCAACATCCAAGACAGACTACCCACGCCGCCGCAGCACGGCAGCAAAAAAGCAATCCATGTGCGCATGGCTACAACTCAAGCTGGTAAAATGTCCCGCCGGAGTAATCAACTTCCCCCATGATGCTGGGACCTGCGCATGGAGATCTTCTTGTATAAAATCCGAATTCTGCCAAAGAAACTTCTCAATCACTGCCACAGATTCTTCACACGTTGTGGTGCATAATGCGTACACCAACCTACCACCAGGCGCAACATGGGCCGCCGCATTCTGGATGATATTTCGCTGAATAGTCGCTAGGCGGACAATATCTTTTTGCTCTCTACGCCAGCGTAATTCAGGATTTCGTCGCAACACCCCCAACCCGGAGCAGGGGGCATCCACCAAAACTGTGTCAAAAACCTCGCCGGCGATATGCTGACAGGCAGATCCGGTCATGTCATGCACGTAGGATGTTATGTTGTGGCACCCTAGGCGTCTGGCTCCATCTTCAAGCTGATTCAGACGATGCTTATGCAGATCAAGTGCGACAATGTCGACCTGGTTTTCCCCCAGAGCTGCCATGTGGCAAGTTTTACCCCCGGGTGCGGCGCACACATCTAGAAGTCTCTGCCCTGGCTGCACCTGCAGCAGATGCCCCACCAAGATGCTCGCTTCATCCTGCGGTTGCAGCAATCCCTCATGGAGCCACTTCATCTGCGGGGTAAAACTACCTGCGATAATGATCCCATCTGGGGCAAATGTAGTTGGTGTAGCCTCTACCCCCTCCTGCGCAAGGGTCTGTAGAAGCTCTTCGCGCGTTACTTTTAGGGTATTGACTCGGGCGGTATTAGGCGCAGGGGTGGTGTTGATTTCGGCCAGTTGCATTGCCTTGTCAGTGCCGTATGCTACTATCCAGCGTTGTGCTAGCCACGCCGGAGTTGACATGGTATGGGCGATACAACCCTGTGGATCCGTCTCTCTTGCGGGCCACACTATGGCATCAGCGCGCCGAATGAGATTACGCAGAACTCCGTTGAGAAAGCCTGTCGCCCGTTCGAGCTTCATGCTGCGCGCCAGTTCTACGCAGGTATGAACCGCGGCGTGGGCAGGAACCCGGTCAAGATACAGAATCTGGTAAGCGCCCAGACGCATAAGCCAGCGCACCGGCATTTCTACCGCATTAAAAGGCTGGCTGCACAAACCGCTCAAGGCGTAATCCAAACTACCGCACCGGCGTAGCACTCCATAAACCAACTGCGTAGCGAGATTGCGCTCAGCTGTCGATATCTCCGTGTTCCGCAGGGCTTTATCCAACAGGATATCTGAATACCCCCCCTGCTCTACCTGCAACAGGACAGCACATGCAACGGCTCTTGCGTCGCTGCCGGTGGGAATGATCCACTTCTTTTTCATACAAACTCCGGCGAAATTTTACCTTTTATACGCACTGAAGGGGACACACAGCGTGCAGCCCCTTCAGGTACAATCTTAGTCATTTATATGAAATTTGCCAGTCAGCGAGAAAATCCGCGGAAGACTTTTTTCCGACATTTGGATACTGCTTGTCACTCTACACAACGTCGGCAACCTCACGCCATAGCCTGAAGGCGCTTAACTCTCTCCTGAATCGGAGGGTGGGTAGAGAACAGCTTTTGGAGATTTTTGCCACTTAAAGGGTTGACTATAAACATATGCGCTGTCGCCTCATTCACATGGGGCATAGGATGCTGTCGGTTAGCCTGCTCTAGCTTGTTGAGCGCACTGGCCAGATAATGTGGATTACCACATAACTCTGCCCCACCACGATCTGCGGCGTACTCGCGCGAGCGCGACACCGCCATCTGCACCAGCATTGCGGCCATGGGGGCAAAGATCATAGTGGCTATCATAGCCACCATGTTTCCAGCACCATCTTCATCATCCCTCCCACCGAACAGCAGACTCCATTGGGCCATATTGGCGAGAAATGAGATCGCTCCGGCAATCGTAGCTGCTATCGAGCCAATAAGAATATCGCGATTATGCACATGGCTCATTTCATGCGCCATAACACCCATCAACTCATCGCGTGTGAGGATATCTTGAATCCCCTGCGTAGCCGCCACTACTGCATGCTTCGGATTACGTCCAGTGGCAAAGGCATTGGGCGTAGTCTGCGGCAACTGATACACCCTCGGCATAATAAGGTTGTTGCGTTGGCACAACTCTTTGACCACATCGTACAAAGCTCCACTGGTAACCTCCTGCCCTTTATACATGCGCAGCACGATTTTATCGGAGAACCAGTACGATCCGAGATTCATCACTCCGGCCACGATCAGCGCCATCAGCGCTCCGCCACGCCCCCCGACAACACCGCCGATAAAGACCAGCAATAGGGTCAGAAGGGTCATCAAACCTACAGTTTTAACAGTATTAAGCATCTTTTGCCCTCTTTATTTATATATTGCTATACCAATATACCACGCCCATTTAGCCCATTTAGCCCATTTAGCCCATTTAGCCCATTTAGCCCATTTAGCCCATTTAGCCCATTTAGCCCATTTAGCCCATTTAGCCCATTCTGACCAGCAGACTGTAGCTCGGCTCCTGCGCGCGAGATGTCCTGGCAATGCACCTGCAAGAGGTATCACCGCCCACGTCTCCTCACCTGCGTGGCACTAATATAGGGATTGATTACGGAACTGCAAGGTTTTAAAAGGCACTTCTTCGCTGTGGGAATAGGCAGCTCAGGCTTGTTGCCCCAGTTTTTCCCCAGGCTGGAGCTTAGCGCCACGCACAAAGTCTGCCGCGGCAAGCATTTTCTTCCCTGGCAACTGCAATTTGCGAATCTGCAAAGAACCCTCGCCGCAGGCCACAACAACCCCACACTTATCAAGTGCAAGAACTTGCCCCGGTTCGCCACTGTCTTGTGCGATGCGCGTATCTGCAATTTTGAGCACCTCACCGTTCAGATAGGTAAAAGCGCCTGGCCAAGGGTATAAGCCTCGCACCTGATTATGGATAGCTGCAGCTGGACGACTCCAATCAATCAGCCCGTCTTCTTTCTTGAGCATTGGCGCATAAGTACTGCATCTGTCGTCTTGCTTCTCTGGGTTCAGAGTACCAGCGCACAGGCGCGCCAGCGTCTCATCCATGGCTTCACGCCCCAACTGTGCCAAGCGATCGTGCAGTTCACCGGCATCTTCATTGGAGAACACATCCAGCGATTTCTTTACCAGCATGGCCCCAGTGTCGAGTCCGACATCCATCTGCATGGTGGTCACTCCCGCCATTGGGTCACCTTCAATGATCGCCTTGTTAATCGGCGAGGCACCGCGATGACGCGGAAGCAAAGACGCATGCACATTGATGCACCCGTACCTAGGGATATCCAGAATCCCCTGGGGTAAAATCTGGCCGTACGCCACCACTACAATCAGCTCAGGTCGCAGTTCGCGCACCTGCCTGACGGCGTCCTGATCGCGCAGGCGTTGTGGCTGAAATACCGGCAACCCATGCTCTAGGGCCAACTGCTTAACAGGTGAGGCCTCAAGCTTGCGACCGCGCCCTTTGGGGCGGTCTGGCTGGGTAAAAACACCCACGATTTTGACTTCGTTGTCAATAAGACCAGCTAAAGTCGGAAGCGCAAATTCCGGTGTACCCATAAACACAACGCGCATATGTTTTTTTTCGATCACAGTTGCTCCCTTTGCTGTTCCTGAATCTGTTTGTATTTTTTTCTGAACATCCCTTTTTTCAAAGAGGAGAGACGATCGACAAACAGCTTCCCATCAAGATGATCAATTTCATGCTGGAACGCAATGGCCAGCAGGCCCTCACATTCTTGCTCGATCCACTTGCCCTGCATGTTCTGGTACCGCACCTTGATCCAGCTCTTGCGTTTCACGCAGGCATAGTAGTCCGGCACCGACAGGCATCCCTCTTCTTCGTTGCACTCCCCGTGGCTATCGATAATCTGCGGATTCACCGCCCTGATTAACTCGGGCTCTTCTTTGCTGCCACAGTCTATAATGATGACCCGTTTCAACACCCCTATCTGTGGTGCTGCCAGTCCAACGCCCGGAGCAGCGTACATAGTGTCCACCATATCAGCCACCACGCTGATCAACTGCTCATCGATATACTCAACCGACACACTTCTTTGTGCCAAGAGAGGTTCTGGGTAATGTAATATCCGGCGCAGTGCCATACTATCCTTCTCCTGCTTAAATCAGGCTACCTTGACCTCAATGGAAGTACTGAGTTTATCCTGTAGGGTCTGCTGAATAAATCCTAGGGTCCCGGCGACACTGCCAGCACACCCTTTGCAAGCCCCTTTATACCGCACCGCAACGATACACGCCCCCTCATCATCGCAGTGCAGATCTTCTAGCTCTACCCCACCGCCATCGCGGGCCAGCACTGGGCGGATCTGTGCATCGAGCACCTGCTCGAGTGCGCGAATCTTTTTAACCACTGACATAGTGGAAAAATCATCTATCTGAGCCAGATTAGGATTTTTTTCGTGAGCCATCTCTGCCCGAACCCGGGCCAAAATATCCACCAAATAGTATTTACGCTTTTCGTGGCCACCTGGACGAATACAAGACTTACAGAAGGCTCCGGCCTTGGTGTAGCCAGTTATCTGCTCCACGGTAGTCAAGTCATTGACACGAATGGCATCTTCCACCGTCTGCAGGGTAACGCGCGCGCACTCACATACGATATCCTTCTCCTCCAGAGTAGCGATATCTACATTGCGGTAGATGGCCGCCGCGCGCTTAATCACCTCTGAGGCCATAACGCTGCAGTGCATCTTCTGCGGCGGAACCGCGGCGGTATCTTCGGTATCACGCAGCGCGTGCTCCACATCCAAGTTGGTTATCTTGGTGGCTTCATCCACGGTTTTACCGATACACATTTCCGCCATCATATCAGTAGAAGCTATAGCGGTGCCACAGCCAAAGGACTTAAACGCCGCCGCCTTGATCACTTCATCATCGTTGCCCACAATCCAGTACAGACGCACCGTATCGCCGCACGACTCAGCACCTTCGTTGGCGATCACCAGTTTGCCGTTCATGCGTCTGGCGTCTTCTTCTGTAAGTTCCCCGAAGTGGCGCGGGTTATTCATACGGTCGGCCACTTTTTTTGAATACTGTTCCCAGAGGGAACCGCCGATAAGATCACTTTTAGCCATATATAATTGCTCCCATAAAAATCACGTATGTAGATCTCTTTGCTTCTTTAATATGAAGTAGACATGCTGCGCAGACGCACAACCGTCTTCTTGACAACCTCGATGGTGTAGTCAATCTCCGCTTCGGTGGTAAAGCGTGACAAGCTAAAACGCACACCGGTATGTGCAAGCTCCTTATCGGCACCAATTGCAGTGAGGATAGGGCTGGCCTCCAACGACTCAGATGCACACGCGCTGCCGGTGGAAGCGGCAATTCCCGCTTGGTTAAGATCCCAGATCAGCGCTTCACCTTCAACCCCGCGAATACTTATAAACACCGTGTTTGGGGTACGCATTACACGCTCACCAACCACCAAAACGTCTTTTATTTTAAGTAGCGCATCTTCGAGCTTATCCCGCAGTCCGCGCACGTGGCTCTGCTCATACTCAAGGTTTTTTGTGGCCAGCTCCATGGCGTATCCCATACCCACAAAACCCGGGACATCCACAGTGCCCGCACGATGTCCGCCCATCTGTTCCCCGCCGTGGAGCAAGGGTGGCAAGCGCACCCCTTTACGCATGTAAAGCCCACCGATCCCCTTGGGGCCGTGGAATTTATGTGCGCTAAAGGTGAGAAAATCCACCGGGAAGCTGCTCACGTCGATCGGCAACTTACCTATAGCCTGCACCGCGTCCGTGTGCATATACACCCCGCGTTCACGACACACCTCGCCGATCTCTTCTATCGGCAGGATCTGCCCAGTTTCATTATTCGCCCACATCACCGATACCAGCGCCGTGGTGTCGGTGATTTTCTCGCGCACCATCTCGGCGGTTATCAGGCCATCGACGTTGGGGCATAGATAGGTCACCTTCACCCCATGCTGCTCCAGGAAACGGCACGCAGCGCGGATGCTTGGATGCTCTAGCTCGGTGGTAACAATGCTCTTTTTACGCGTATCTTTCAGCAGGCTGAAATACATCCCCATGATAACGGTGTTGTTTCCCTCGGTGGCGCATGAGTTGATAATAATATCGTCCTCATCAGCAGCGCCTATTCCGGCATACAGTTGTTCCATGGCGCGGTGCAGATAGGGGCGCACCTCTATACCGAACGAATGCAGGGAGTTGGGGTTGCCGTACATTTGCGAATAAAACGGCTCCATAGCGTCGCGCACCCCAGGATCAACCAGGGTGGTGGCGTTATTATCGAGAAAAATTCGTTCCATATGCTAGATCCTCATTCCCACCTACCAAAAACTGCACCGGCACAGAACTCAGCGGCGGATCCTGGCGCTCAAGCGCCGCATCTATAATTTAAAAAGACAACATATTCGGATGCAATTATGCCGCAACAAACTAGTTGAAGTCAACATACTTGACAAAAACAGTATGCTTTAAAATGTTACAATATTTTGTTGAAGTGCAGCCCTTTAGCTGATTCGAACGCAACCTCACCCGTCTCCGTTTTCAACACAGCCTGGTTTGGGGTAATATCCAGTTCCAACCTCTGGTCTGGATGGCGCTGCCTGAAAATCGTCGCCAGACACAAGGCGCGTTCCACTCCATCACCGCGCTGAAAGTTCCACACCTCATCGGGCTGCGCCAGACGTTGCTCGGTGTAGATCGATTCTGGGGTAAGTTTTTGCAGTTGTTCAATCACACCGGCATCATCGAGGCTAGCACAACCTTCAATGCATACGGGGTTGCGCTCCAGTGCCGCTAGGAGGAAAGGCTCCCAGTCACACAGATTCATATCGCGATAGACGTAAAAAGCGGTCTCCACCATAGAGCTGAATTCACGCTGCTTGAGCAGTGCCTGAATAACTTCATCGCGCTCCATCCCAGGCTGGAGCTCAACTGCGGATGAAGAAGTCGCTGGACGCTTAGATGCATAGTCGGGCAAGCGGGGTGTAATCTCAATGAAGCTCTGCAGATCCTCAATCAGGGTTGCAGATTTCCCGCAGCAGCCAAATTCCTGCCGAAGCGCATCCTGCACCTCCTGCTTGTCGAGATCTGCACGCGGGTAGCGCTTGAAAAACACCTCAAAGCGCTCCAAGTCAATACGCCCTTCCAGAGGTTCAGGGAAAAAGTCGTACTCATCCACTTCGTCAAGCAGTTTATCTCGCGTGGCGCGATCCCCGACCCGAAATGAGCTGCCGTGCTCACACCGATACACCTTTTCCAGCGCCACCCAATAGCTTTTCCCGTGGCGCTCGTGCTGCATCTGGAAACATTCCTGCAACTCCAGATGCTGACGCAGAAAATTGCACAAGATCTCTTCATTTAACTCGGTGCGCATAAACTCGATCAGTTTGCCACTGAAGTTCGCATATGTGTCCGCATCGATGGAGGCCTCGGGATAGACAGAATGGATATACCCGCTACTGTGCGCCACCATGGTGATCTGCTCATTGCGCAAAGCACGCTGTGCTCGGGCGGAAAGGGCGGTGCCATTAAACCACATGTTGTTCGTCACAATGCGGCGATTATTGGTGATGATTCCGTCACGCACATCGACAAAGTTCTGCGAATGTAGCGGGGTCGCCATCAAATATATCTGCTCCAACGGAATGCCGCAGACAATATACAGCGCCGCCGCGTACAACGTAGACAGCGACACGCATTCCCCAGCGCCATTGGCATAACCCTCGCGGTAGCGAAAAGCATCCATGGCTTCAACGGTTTCGGTCTTCCAGTACGGGATAATATCGCTGTCGTACTTATCCAACCCAAAGTGGCGCCGGATATTCATATCGAAATAGTATTTGTCTCCGGTATAGCCAAACAGCGCGTTGCTGCGGGTAATAACTTCCGGATCCATAACGGTGCGAAAACGGTTGAGTTCAACATCTTTGTGCGTCAACCCCCATGAATCAAGATCAAGATTAAAATCGTACTGATCCATGATAAACTGCTTGAGTCGCAGTATCTTACGATAGGTGTTGAGCTTGTCGATCTTGGCAAACCAGGGATCATCGCGCCATTGCCATACCAGCGGCGACATAATATTGGCCAACACCAAGCTATAAAGCAGTTCGGGGTAGACAAAAATCTCCAAGTCCGACAGGGTCACGGCGCAGGAGTACTTGTGCACCATTTCATCAGAAAGAGGTGCTCCGGTAGAGGTGTTTTTATGTGTAGTATTCATGCTCGCAACCTTAGCGCCATCGTGGACAATTGGCAACTCTACAATTGTGCGATAATGCTGACAGATGCCATCTGCACATGGGATAAATAAGATTCAGAAGTGGCGTGGGACATCCATGGGAAACGTTCAAGGACATGCTGCCGGAAGAAAGTTCAGAAAGGGGTAAAGGCTTCATGACCATAGAAAAAAAGACAGACTGCGCCCACATGGCGAACATTACCGGCTGGAGTCATCGCCTGTGTGCCGAGGTCCTCAACCCAGGAGATCTGGCCATCGATCTGACTGCTGGCAATGGCAACGACACCCTGCACCTCGCGCAATGTACGGCGGCGCAGGCAAGCGGTTGCGTAATCGGCTTCGATATCCAGCGGTGTGCCCTGAACGCCAGCGCAGCGTTGCTGACTGCGCACGATTTTCCGGTGTGTATTCACACCGAAGCCACCGCAACCGACGTTCACCCTTCCTCACAGGTACGCCCTGACACAGGAGTACATCTATTCCATTGTGGGCATCAGTATCTGGAACATCACCTGCCCCGCGCGCCCAAGGACATTATTGGCAATCTTGGGTACCTCCCCGGCGCAAGCCACACTATCACCACCAACGTACTAACCAGCATACGTGCCGCAGAACAAGGACTAGCGGCGCTGTTGCCACAGGGACGCCTGCTACTCGTGGTCTATCCGGGTCACCCCGCAGGATATGACGAGGCACACGCGCTGATACAACTTTTTGCCGAGCTGCCCAAACAACGCTGGGACAGCATCAACATCAGCTGCACCAATGCCGCTAAGGCACCTTTTTTATTGGGAGCAGAGCGGCGACGTTGATTTACACGGAACTTACGCCACCGTTGTCCTGCAAAATTCGGAGCAGCACCTGCGCCGCAAGTTCCGCGTCATCCAAGGCACGGTGGTGCCGCACTCCGGGCAATTCCCCGAACAGATAACGCCCGAGTATTTCCAGCTTATGACTGCGCAAATCGGGGTAACTTAAACGACTCAGCTTCAGGGTACAGTAGTGCGAATTGGTAAGGCGCTGCCCCAGACGGGCAAACTCCGCTGCCAGAAAGCCTATGTCAAAATGGGCATTATGGGCCACAAGGAGATCTACCCCGATAAAATCGCGAAAAGCGAAAAAGACCTCCTCCGCCTCTGGTTGATCTTTCAGCATCGCAGCAGAGATGCCATGCACCCCCTGCGCCCCCACACCAATGGGCCTGGAAGTAGCGACCAAAGAGCTAAAGCGCTCTTCAAGCTGCCCCTCAACCACGCGCACCGCCCCTATCTCAATCACCCGCTCTCCCTTGGCCGCCGACAACCCAGTGGTCTCCACGTCAAACACCACCAGTGGGCGTGTACCAAGAACTTGAATCTGATGCGCCAGCAACATCTGTTTTCGATTCGTACTCACCTTGAATATCCCTTTAAAGAGCCCGCCAAGCAGAATTCCCCCGCAGCAACCACACCGCGCTCAGCTGTATGGTGAAAGCTGTTTTTCTGTAAGCAGAGAACATCTCATATCCTAAATCACCGTTCAACCCAGAATTGGACCTCCTACGGCTACGCTGCACAAACTGCCGCGTACAATACCCTCAACAAGTGGCGTCGAAGCTAAACTTATGTCTTTTTTCCCCTTGCAGCATTGTCTATACTGCACACCTTCCTGCACAAACGTTTTGCAGCACCTGGTTGGTTGGCGGTTTTTTCCTTCTATTCTTCAGACTCGGAGTAATCCATGAGCCATTCCATCCTCCCCGCCAAAAGCAGCCTGATGCTGTTGCTCCTCTTGGCGCTGCTGCTGGTCTTTTTCAAGGGGCCAAACCTCCTCTATGGTGCATTATCACTCCTGGCGGTCACTCTTTACTATTTTTTTACCGATCATCGCCTCCCCCCCGACCAGATCTCTCGGCGTGGTTATCTCGGTATCCACCTGTTCCTGTATATGCTGCTGTGTACCGCCGTTATCTGGGCAACAACCGGGGACGAAGAAAGCCATTACTGGATCATCTACCTGCTTCCCATTGTCACCGGCGCCTCGGTTTTGAATCTGGGGCGGACGCTGGGGCTATGCGCTCTATCTTCACTGCTGTACCTGGCGCTGATTCCGGCAACCATCTACCTTGATCCCACAGAGTTACAAGAAGACCTGCCGGAATTTATAATTTCCAGCATCTCCCTTTTTGCTATCGGAATTCTGGTTCACAGCCTCGCGGAGCAAAACCGCCATAAACTTCAGCAGGAAAAACAGCTCAATTATCAGCTCAGTATCAATGAGGAAGCGCTGCGCCAATCCCTGAAAAAACTTGAGGAGACGGAAGAGAGTCTGCGCCGCCAAGATCGCCTCGCGGCTCTAGGCGAGATATCTGCTGGCCTGGCCCATGAGATTCGCAACCCGCTGGGGATCATCTCGTCCTCGGCACAATTACTCGACAGCTCTTCCCAGGATTGTTCCAACCCAGCGCTGATGACCATCATTCAGGAGGAGGCGACTCGCCTAAATAATCTGATCAGCCGCTTCCTCGACTTTGGCAGCCCACTCCACCTGCAGCGTAGCCCCTGTCAGCTCAACGATTTTTTGACCCAGGTTCTCGACCATGTGCGCGGACTGGCGAGCTCGAAAAACATCACCCTCAACACCACCTTTCCATCGACCCCCATCACGCTGCTGGTGGATACGGAGCTGCTCCATCAGACCGTGATGAATCTACTGCTCAATGCCGTGGAGGCATGCCGACCCGGTGATCAGATAACCCTGAGTTTTTGCAAACGAAGTGACCACATCCGCATTAATGTCGAGGACAGCGGTCGTGGTATCGCAGAGGAGGAATTGAAGCAGATCTTCGCCCCCTTCTTCACCACCCGCGAGGGGGGCAGCGGCCTAGGACTAGCCAACGTCCACAAGGCCACGACCCTGCACGGTGGTACTATAGAGGTCCGCAGCCGCCCCGACCATGGCAGCACCTTTACCCTCGTGCTACCCCTAAAGGAGAACAGCCCATGCCACGCATCTTGATTGTTGATGACGAAAAAAACTACTGCACGGTGCTCAGCCTCCTCTTGCAGAATCAGGGATACCAGACCAACACCGCGACCAACCCTTTCGCAGCGCTAGAACAGCTGGAACTCGACAACATTCAGCTGATTCTTTCGGACTTAAGTATGCCCCTGATGAACGGGGTGGACTTCCTGCACCAGGTGCAGCGTGACCACCCCAACATCCCCTTTATCATCATAACGGCCCACGCCACCGTCGAAACCGCCTTGGAAGCCATCAAGGCTGGAGCCTTCGATTATCTACTCAAACCCTTTGACAATCAGAAACTGTTGCTGACAATCCACATGGCGCTCGACTACGCCAAGCTACGGGATCAGAACAAACTATTGCGCCAGCAACTCGAGCTCAGCCATAACCGCGAACTCCTCGGTGAGAGCCCGGCCATTCGACAGCTGCTCAGCGATATTGAACGGGTCGGGCCAGAAAAATCCTCGGTACTTATTGCGGGTGAAAGTGGCACCGGCAAGGAGTTGGTTGCCCGCTCCATGCATCGCGCCAGCCCGCGCAGCGCAGAGGCCCTCGTCAGCCTCAACTGCGCCGCCTTTGCTGAACAACTGCTTTAAAGCGAGCTGTTTGGTCACGAACGGGGCGCCTTTACCGGAGCCACAGAACGTAAACGCGGACTGTTTGAACTGGCCGACGGGGGGACCCTGTTTCTGGATGAGATCGGAGAATTGCCCCTGGCGCTGCAGCCTAAACTACTGCGAGTGCTGCAGGAAAAACGCTTCCGCCGCGTCGGCGCCACCAACGAACGGGAATGCGACGTACGCATTCTGGCCGCTACCAACCGCCCTCTTGAACAATTGATCCGCAGCGGACGCTTCCGTGAAGACCTCTATTATCGCCTTAATGTCGTAAGCTTAGAGGTTCCGCCCCTGCGGCAGCGCCGCGAGGACATCCCGCTGCTGTCAACCTTCTTCCTCCAGCGCTTTGCCCAAGAAATGGGACGCCCACTAACCAATATTGCAGCCAATGCCATGGCCACGCTGCAAGCCTATGACTGGCCGGGCAATGTACGCGAGCTTGAAAACGCCATTGAGCGCGCGGTCATTTTCAGCAACGGCAATACGTTACAGCTCCCCAACCTGCCTGCCCCAATCTGCTCTGTTCAGGTGACAGAGTCCGCTTGCCCAGATATCCCACATTCAGAGGGCTCTTTGTCGGAAAAACTGGACGCGCTGGAAGAACAATTGATCCACCAAGCCCTGCGGGATGCTCAAGGGATTCAAGCGCAAGCCGCCGAACTCCTCGGCATCAGCCGGAGCAATCTGCAGTACAAACTAAAAAAATACAAACTGCTCTGAAGGATGATTCTAAAACCACCCCTCCCATCCCCCCCAAGCGCCACCTTTCAAGCGGTGGCGCGGTCACCCCTTGCGTTCAAAAAACAATACACCGTCGGTCTACATCCCGTAGGAATGTAAAAATTTTTGTACGGAACCCAGCTGTTAATTTTATAAAATAAAGCATTTTCAGCAGGTTACAGTTCTGGACATTTTTTTGCATGATAGGACTACTCCATCTGGTTGCAGCATTATCGGTGAACAAACTGATGGTGGGCA
>JAQUDG010000047.1 GCA_028685815.1 Desulfuromonas sp. | reverse complement strand
ACCGCTTCGAGAACCAGGTTATGCAAAATCTCATACCGCAGGGTGATTTCGGTAAGCGGCGAAAAGATACCGACCCCGTAGCCGACCTGTACCCCAGGGAATAAGTAACCACTGGCCTGAACCTTGGTATCACTCCCCTCTCCCCGAGTATCGAACGCTAAATCCTGGACACCGAACGCTCTGCCTACCTCGCTGATAGTCCCTTCGCTCCTGTCGATTCCAGCGCCGACCAGCAGGGTTGCTAGCATAACATCCTGCGATGTGCCGGAACCGGCACCCAGGGAGCGTCCACGTAGCAGATAGGAAATAGCTTCCTGCTGCGACATGGTCGGCTCAGAGTAGATAGTGACTTTCGGTTTTTGCGCCTCACCCTGCAGGCGAATTCCAGCAATGACGTGGTCACTGGTTACTTCCGAATTGCGAATGGCGTCGACATCGACAAAAGGTTCCGACAAGGAGCCAAAAAACAACAGCAGCCCCTTTTTGATCAAAAGATTCTGCCCAAAAGCACGGTAGGTCCCTTCGCGAAGATCAATACTGCCATTGCCGCTCAACGGTTGAGTAGGCGACTGTTTGAGTGCCAACACCCCTTCCAGCCCAGCTTTCAGGCCAAAGGCTTCAATTCTAACCTCGTCCAGCAGTGCCACCTCTAAAGCCAGGGTAAAAGGCAATTCTCGCTTATCCTTAGTGGCGTTCGGATCATCTAAGACCACCACATCGTCCGAAAGCCGCACCGCCCCCTGAGGCAAGGTTTTAACCTTGATCCGGCCAGAGGGGACGAGGATTCCGCCAGTCAGAAAGAGCCCTTCCGGTTGCAGATCAAAACGTAGATCTGGACTAAACAGCAGTCTAAGTTCCGGTTCAAGGTTGAGATTGTGCCGCTCCCCCTGCAGGGTCAGCCAGCCGATTGGTGAAGTCTCCTCCCACGAGACAGCACCGGCCAGTCGCGCGTGCCCCTCCCCGAACATCAGATCGCCGGCCAGTTGTGCCTGATAGCCCTCCAGGTCAATCTGTAGATTGACCTGCTCAACATCAGACGGCAAAGCCTTGCCACCGAGGTAACCATCACGCAAAAAAACCGTACCAGACAGCTGCGGCTGTTTCAATGAGCCCGAGATGCTTCCGGCAGCGTCAACGGTACCGGAGATTTCCTCAAGAGGAGCAATCAGAGGCTGCAGGACATCTAGCTGCAGGTTGGAGAGACGAAATTCTCCCTGGAGGGGTTGCTCCTCCTGATATGGAAACAGCTGCAGGCTGATATCGCCTTCGCCGAATTGTTCTGAGCGCAGTAGCAGCGTTGCCTGAGCGGACTTTTCATCGAGCACCGCGCTTAACCTCAGCTGCTGGTAGTCCATTCGCAGCTGTTCTCCACCCTGCACAATTTCGAAACTACCACTGCCGGTCACGAGTTCCGCCTCGATCCGAGGTTTCTGTTCCGGCGTCCAACGCGCATCAGCGTTAGCAGCAAGGCTCCCCTGCCACGTCAATCCCTCAGGCAATAACTCGGGCAACTGCGGACTGGAAAAATCCTGTAGACTGATGCTCAGCTGCCCTGCTTCACCGATCTCGGCCGCTTCATTCAGGCAGAGGCTGGCATCGCCGGAGTGCCAACAATGTTTGGCTATGACCGCGCGCTGGTGTTCGAAATCGTAGTTAATATCGAAAGGGACATCCAAGCTCCAGCGCCCGAGCGGCGTTTCCACCCAGCTGGTTTGCAATTGCGCGGACCAGAGTTGCTCAACCAGCTGCCCCTTAAGGCTGCTGTTGCCTGAAAATTCCTCCCCGCGTAAGTCTAACGACAGGCTGTGAGCGGCGCTGTCGCCAGAAAAAGTTACATTCAGCGCGTCAAAAGAGAACCCCTGATAAGCCATCCCTGCCGCCTTAATGCGCACTGAACCTTGCGGCATTGGGGTAAATTCCAGTTGCGCACCGGCATCCAACGCCTCAATCTTCTGCTCAGCATACGCCAGTTTTTCGGCCACGAGCGAAAACTCCAACTGTAACGCTTCGCGCCTGCCAGAGAGGTTGAATTCTCCCCTTGCAGTCCCGCTTGCCTGAGGAAGCGAGGTCTGCAGATCGACAATCTCAAGTTCCCCCGTAAGGTTGCTCTCCTCACTAATTTGCCCATTGACCGCCAGGCGGTTGGCACCACTATGGAGTTGCAGCTGTGAAATCTGCCAGTCACCACTCTGCATACCCTGAATCCCCCCGCTCAAGCGTAGAGGCTGCCCCGCCAGCTTGCCATTTACCTCAATCTGCTGTACACGCAGGTCCCAGCTGTCATCGTGCAACAAAAACTCTGTGTTCAGCCGTCCGGAAAGCTGTCCTGGCAGCTGAGCAACCAGCTCTGCCGGATTAAGCTGCTGGAAGGACAGCTCCCCCTGCCAGACAAGATCATCCTCCCAACGCAATAAGCCAGTAAGCTCGGCTGACCCCTCAAGTGCTTCCACGCTCAAAAAGTCCAGCCTCAGCTGGTGCACATCCCCCTGCCCTATGGCGACAAATGCGATATCCGGATATGGTTCACTTTTCACCCCGCCGGAAAACTGTAAAGCATAGCCTTCAAGCGACCCGCCAACTTCAACCTGCCCCTGCTCAGCATGCCAGACGGGTTGCTGGACAGGCCAGTTTAAATCCTGCCAAGACAGGTGTGCCGCAAACGGTAAAAGCGGGTCAAGAAGTTTTGCCTGCGCCTGCAACTGGGCTGTAATTGGGCCAGTTGTGCTGAGATCAAGCGCAATATCGCCAACAGATCCACTTAAAGTCAGTTGAACAGCAAGTCCGCTCAGGGGGGGGAGTTCAAGTAGGCGGGCATGGGCCTGTAGAGACACTGGATAATCAGCGGTTAAGCGGACCTGCGCTTGGGTCTGCAACGAGACTTCTGGGGTGGTAATTTCCAGGGTTGTAATCTCAACCTCTGAACCAGCAGCGCGCGCCGACAAATGTAAGTGTTGAATCAGGTATTCGGTCTCAGCCTGACGAATCTGCGCGTTGGTCAAATCCAAACCATCCAGCGCGATAGCCAAGGGTAAGTTAATTTCGGGCAGGACTAGAATATCCGCAACAGCTGCTTTAGGCTCACAGAGCGCAGAGTCAGCTGGTGACGGTGCGATTACCACCAGCAAATCGCGCAGCTTCAGAGGAGAAACCTGTAGGCCGTTGTCATTTAGTCTGGCGGCCAAGTGCAACTCAGCAAGGGTAATTATCTGCCCATAGGCATCAACCCAGGTTTGCTGCACATGCAGATTACGAATCTCAACCACAAACGGCAGTTTGAGCGAGTTCTCCTCTGATACTGCAATAACATCGGCAACCGGATCAACAACTACCTCCGCAGTTAAATCCTCTGTCAGGGACAGCCTGACACCCTGAGCGTGCACCTGATCAAGGCAGAGCGTCCTCTCTTTCAGGCAACGCCAATCCCACTTCCACTCAAGGTGCGGAATCAAAATGTCGAAGCCAGTGCTCGTCCAGCGCAGATTGCTCAGGGTCGCCTCACCAAGCAGCGTCCCACTATCCAGCGTCACCGCAAGGCGCGGCTCTAGGCGGCTAACTGCAGCCAGTAACCAACGGTTGCCCGAACTAGTGCCGAGCACAGCAACGAATGCAGTCACCACCACGAACAGCACCACTGCCGCCACCGCTATGCGTATTATCCAACGTCTCGGTTTAAGGATTTTCGGCGCGCCCATCATAGGTCAGGCCCCATTGAAAAGTGAATCATCCAGGGGGTCCCAGATTCAGACAGGGCAAAAGCCAGATCAAGGCGTAATGGCCCGACGGGGGTAATCCAGCGCAGGCCGATCCCGCTGCCGATAGAGAGCGACTCACCAAAATCGTTGGTTGCGGTACCAGCATCGATAAAGCTTGCCACCTGCCACTTCTCCAGCAGCAGGTACGCATACTCCAAGCTCCCGACCGCCAGATATTTGCCCCCAACCAAGAGCCCCTGTTCATTGCGTGGAGCGACTGCCTCGTATTTGAAGCCACGGATACTCTGATCGCCACCAGCAAAAAATCGCAGCGACGTAGGCACATCGTAAATAGACTCAACCACAATGGCACCCAAATCTGCGCGAGCAATAAACTTATGTTCGGTCCTAGCACCTGCAGTTCTAACAAATTTAGTCTGGCCAAGAAATTTGGCAAAGCGCACATCTGAACCCCAGATCGGGTCGGAAAGATCTAAGTGAAACTGGAGCCTGTCGCCCCACAAAACATTCAAGCCGCCGCGACTGCGACTACGGGCAAAACTGACCCCCGGCAGGATCAAACTCGACCACGCTCTTTGCTCTCCCTGGCGATAATCTTCCAGTTCATAGCGCAGCTGATAGGTGCGCAACCACAAGGGGCTCAGTTTACGTAGGCGCTTGGCCTGTAGCATATATTTTCGGCTATCGGTATCGTCATCATTTTTGTGTTTATAGCCCATTTGCAGCACGCCATAATTTTCGGTGGTGTCTTCAAGTGGAATTTTATATGAAGCCGTAATCTGCTGTTCTGGCCTGGAAATCTCAAGCTCATTAATAAGAGAATGTCCATATTTATTGATTCGAGGCACCGTCCATTTCAGTGTTCCGCGTAGGCCGATATCCGTAGAAAATCCGCCCCCTACACTAACTATATTGTTCGCATATGAGGTTGCCTGAACAACAACTGGGACCACTCCGTCAGCCCGCTTATCTAAATCGGGCAGAACCAGAACAGCCCGAAAAAAACCGCTGTCATTTAGCCTAGTATTAAAGTCGGCAAGCATTGAGGTGGAATAAGGATCTCTGACCTTAAACGGCTGCGCTGCCAGAATTAATTCATTTAGTTCAGGCGCTCCCGCGATGGTGGCTTGGCCGAAAAGATAGCGTTGTTTGGAATCGAAGTGCAGGTTTACCTTGGCACTGTGGTCCTTAATGCTGATTTCAACCTTGGCTGTGTCCCACTGGGCGTCGAAATAGCCTCTTGAGGTAGCCAGATCGGAAAAGCGAGATTTCAGCTCTTCATATTTACCATGATGGAATGGATCGCCCAGTTGAAATGGGTGTTGCCGCATCAGCCTCTGAAACTCGGGGTCCTGCTGCGCTTCGCCCGCAATCTCCACCTCGAGGTGGGTAATCCTTACCGGCTCACCGGCAACAATATAAACCTCGACTAAATATTTCTTTCTTCCATTTTCCACCTTAACGCTTATGTCAGGTTCGTAGTATCCGAACGCCTGCAGGGCTTGGAGGCTGGTTTTCCGTAGCAGTTCCCGGTACCTATCAAGATCATCACTGTGTGGATCAGGTACTGAAGCAAGAAAAATCTCGACGTTATCTTTAAGATCCCCAGAAATACCGCGAACCTTAAACTTAGCTGCCAAGACAGATGCTGGGCAACTCAATAAGATCAATGCGAGCAATACCAGCAGAGAAAGGATTTGCCTGACAAATTTTGGCTGGGAGAAAAACATTCTCCTAAAAAGCAGGACAGGCAAACAATAAACGAACATTACAGCTCCTGAAATCAGCCCAGAATCAATCTTAATTCCGACTCAAAATCTCCTAGAGCCGCTTTTCTATTTGAGCAAGGGGTTCGGTTTGGTGATATTTGGCTTTACCCTCTTCGCGTGACGCTCAGGGTAGGACAAGGCATGAGAGCTGGTGGCCCCAGAGAAATGGGAGCGCCATACTATAATTGTCCCCGCCTGCCGTCAATGCCCCTTATCGAGTCAGTACCCAAAAATCGGCGCGACCCAGGTTTTTCTTCCTTCCGCGTCCGCGTGAACCTGAGCACGTGCCCAATTGCATGAATATGCGAGGTTTTGCAGCAGATTGCCACGCATGGTGCTTGAATACACCCTCTAGTATTGCCACACAATTTCTGCCGCTTCGAGAGGAACCGCAACCCCCTCAAAATACGGTACCACGCGTGCTATGTAATCTGCGGAAGGACGTGTCGTAGGCACGGCTGCGCGATAAAGGGCGCATCCGGACACCCCTTCTGCTTGGCCGCTGTACCTCATCTCCTGCTGTACTAAAGCCTCGCCATTTACCCCAGCGGCATAAAGCTCCACCCGCACCGCATGAGGGTCAAGGTCATTAAGATAGAGTTGTACTTCATACGCATATTGCTCGTATTGAGGGGTTACCTTCACCTCGCCGAAACGCAATGCGCCCAATTTCCGTTCAAGGGCTTGACGCCAATCAACAATCCGGCGGCCAACAGCGCCGTTCTCGGCAATGCGCTCACGATAGGCTGCCGCCGCTGGGAGATAGCGTTGTTCAGTGTATTCACGCACCGCGCGATTAGCGGAATAGTGCGGCGTCAAGCGCGCCATACTTTCGCGCATTCGCGCCACCCAAGCTCTAGGAACACCCTGTGCGTCGCGCGTATAGAATTCTGGAATCACCTTCTGTTCGAGCAGATTGTAGAGCGCATCGGCATCGGCTGCGTCCCAGGTTGGGGCGTCTCCATGTTCTTGGCCATCCCCTAGCGCCCACCCTACTTCAGGGGTGTAGGCTTCCGCCCACCACCCGTCCAATTCCGATAAATTAATGCCGCCATTAACCAGCACCTTCATGCCGCTGGTACCGCACGCTTCCCAAGGTCGCCGTGGCGTGTTGATCCAAACGTCCACCCCTTGCACCAGGTGTTCCGTTAACAGCATATCGTAGTCACTCAAGAAGATGATGTGAGGTCTGACTTCCGGTTGCCGGATAAATTTGATCCATTCGTGAATCAGGGTCTGTCCTGGCAGATCACTCGGATGGGCCTTGCCGGCAATGATGAGCTGCACCGGGCGCGCAGAATTTTTCAGTATCCGCAGGAGTCGTTCAGGATCATGTAGCAGTAGATTGGGACGTTTATATGACGCAAAACGACGCGCAAAACCAAGGATCAGCGCATTAGGATCAAACAGCAATTTAGCCTCATCCACCTCATCACAGGACGCGCCGCAGGCCTCTAATTGCCGGGGCAAGCGCTTGCGGGCGTATTCCACCAGAGACGTACTGGCTGCGCGCCGAAACTTCCACAGATCCTCATCGGAGACGCCACGAATATGATGTTCAAGGGGTTCCGTCGGCCCAAGCCAGCGACCCTTGCCACAGGTTTGTGTCCACAGATCGTCGGCTGGAGCCGAGTCCCAAGTCGGCATGTGCACGCCATTAGTCACGTACCCGATAGGCACTTCTTCCACCGGCCAGCGCGGAAAGAGCGGGGTAAAAAGCTTCCGACTGACATTGCCGTGCAATTGGCTCACGCCATTAACCGCCCCCCTGCCACGGATAGCCAGATAGGCCATGTTGAAATCTTCCGACGCGTCATTCGGGTTTTGGCGCCCTAGGGCCAGCAGCTTGGAGAGAGAGATGCCAAGCTGCTGCTCGGCATAGCCGCCGAGGTGTTGCTCGATCAGAGCTGGGGAGAAACGGTCAAAACCAGCAGTTACTGCGGTGTGGGTGGTAAAAACATTTCCGGCACGGGTAACGGCCAAGGCGGCATCGAAAGGCTGTCCGCTCGCTTTCATGAAACTGTAGGCACGTTCCAGCACCGCAAAGGCCGCATGGCCTTCGTTCAGGTGACAAACTTCTGGATAGATTCCAAGCGCCTCCAGTAGCCTCCAGCCACCGACTCCCAGAAGCAATTCCTGTTTCAGGCGCAAATCCGGACCGCCACCGTATAACTCGCTGGTAATTCCGCGATGGACTGGAATGTTCGCCGCATCATTGCTGTCCAGCAGGTAGAGCTGCACGCGCCCGACCTGAACCTGCCAGGCGCGCAACCATACCGAGTAGCCCGGAAAATCGATTGCAAACCGCAGCCATTCACCGTTGGCTTCGCGCACCGGTGTGATCGGTAGCTGCCCAGGGTCGTTATATGGGAAGAGAGCCTGCTGCCAACCATCCTTGTCGATTACTTGACGAAAATAGCCTTGCTGGTACAACAACCCTACACCGATTACTGGCACACCCAGATCACTGGCAGCTTTGAGCTGGTCGCCTGCCACGTTGCCGAGCCCTCCCGAGTAGATAGGCAACGCTGCGCCCAGCATGAACTCCATGCAGAAATAAGCAACGCTAGTCAGGGGGCCTGCGGAATACTGCTGCTGGAACCAGCCTGGTGCGGTCACTGCCTGCTGCCGCGCCTGCAGCATGTCATCGACGCTTTTGCGAAAGTCTGGGTCGGCCAGCACCCCCTGAATCCGATCACGGGAAGCTGTCTGCAGGACGACCCAAGGGTTATGGGTGTTTTCCCACAACTCAGGATCAAGCCGCTGCCATACGCTATCGGCGTAATGATTCCAAGATGAGCGCATATCTAAAGCTAGCTCCGCAAGGGAATCGAATCCCTCAATATCGACAGGCAACAGATTATACATGGGGTGGTCAATGCGTGTTTGTTTGCTCATGGATTCACCTTCAATTCCGCTCGCATAGCACTAGTTTTCTTGGCCTTAGTAGCTGGCTTAATTGAGCTTACCAGAGTCCTGCAATAATGCTCAGCGCCACCGCACAATTGTCGCAGCAGCACAATCTAGCCTCCAACTAACCCTGAGAAGACGCCAAGGCAGCGTCGACAATTGTTTGAGCCTCCTTCAGGATGCGCTGCAGATGATCCTCTCCTTGGAAGCTCTCCGCATAAATCTTATAAATGTCCTCGGTCCCAGATGGACGCGCTGCGAACCATCCGCTGGCGGCGTTCACCTTTAATCCCCCGATAGGCTCATTATCCCCCGGCGCGCGGGTGAGAATGGCCTGAATTTCTTCCCCAGCCAGATTGTTGCTCTTCACCTCTTCAGGTGCGAGCTTCGCCAGGCGTTTCTTTTGCTCTGCAGTGGCCGGCGCCTCGACACGATCATAGGCTGGCGCACCGAACTCGTGCGTGAGGAGTCGATAAACTTCATCGGGACTCCGGCCCATCTTGGCCGTGATCTCCGCCGCCAACAAAGCAAGGACAATCCCATCCTTATCTGTTGTCCAAACAGTCCCATCCAGGCGAAGGAATGACGCCCCCGCGCTCTCTTCGCCACCAAAGCCTAGGGAACCGTCGAACAGCCCTTTGGCAAACCACTTGAACCCGACCGGCACCTCGTAGAGTTTTCGACCGAGCTTGGCGACAACATGATCGATCATCCGACTGCTCACCACGGTCTTCCCGACCATCGCCTCCGGACTCCATTTCGGTCGGTTTTGGAAGAGGTAGAAGATAGCAACCGCAAGAAAGTGGTTGGACGGCAGCAGCCCCGCGCCGGGGGTGACAATCCCGTGGCGGTCATGGTCAGGATCGCAGGCGAAAGCTAGGTCAAAACGATCCTTCATGCCGATTAAGCGCTGCATGGCATAGATCGAAGAAGGATCCATTCGAATCTGCCCATCCCAATCAGCTGTCATAAACCGGAAGGTGGGATCCACCTCCGTATTAACGATGCTGAGGTTCAATCCGTAGCGCTCGGCAATCGGTTCCCAGTAGTGGACTCCAGCACCACCAAGAGGATCAACCCCGAGTTTGAGCGTTGAACCGCGAATAGCCTCCATGTCGAGCACGTTGGCCAAGTCTGCAATATAGGCGCTGAGGTAGTCATGTCGGTGGGTCGTGGGTGCTCGCAGGGCTTGTTCGTAAGCCATCCGTTTCACCCCCACTAAATCATTTTCGAGGAAAGCATTCGCCTGCGTCTCAATCCAGGCGGTGATATCGGATCCCGCTGGACCACCGTGAGGAGGGTTGTACTTAAACCCACCGTCATGAGGCGGGTTGTGGGATGGAGTGACGACAATGCCGTCGGCCAGGCCTTTTTTGCGCCCACGATTGTAGGTGAGGATCGCATGCGAGATAGCAGGGGTAGGGGTATATTCATCCCCCTTTGCGAGCATGACGGCCACCCCATTGGCCGCCAGCACCTCTAATGCGCTGGCCGACGCCGGGGCGGAAAGAGCATGTGTATCCCAGCCCAAAAACAGCGGTCCATCGATCTGCTGCTGCTTCCGGTAAAGACAGATGGCCTGGCTGATGGCCAAAATATGCTGCTCGTTGAAGGCCTTTTCCAAAGCCGAGCCTCGGTGTCCCGAGGTGCCGAAAGCCACACGTTGAGCCGGCACAGCGGAATCTGGAACCCGAGTGTAATAAGCCGTGACGAGTCTGGGAATATCCGCCAGCATGGCCGACGTAGCTGGCTGACCCGCCAAAGGACTTATTTTGTTGGGAGTATCTTGTTTGAGCATGAGGCACCTCCATTAATTAGGTAGACGGTTGGCGTAAGTGAAGAACCGTTTATTTCTTGCCGCGCACTTCGTTGATCAACTCCATCTGTATCTCCTGAATTTCCACCAAGCGCTCCCACTGATGCGACAGCAGATGGTCCATTTTCTGGTGCAGGTAGTGAATTTCCAGTTCCGCTTTCAGGTTTATCTGGTAGTCACGCTGCGCGTGCAGGCGGTCACGGTCCTCTTGGCGTCCCTGACTCATCATGATGATCGGGGCCTGAAGAGCTGCAATGCAGGACAACACCAAGTTAAGCAGGATATACGGATACGGATCGAACGGCTGCCGAAAGAGACTAATGGTATTGAACAAAAGCCACAGAAGCAACATCCCGGTGAAAAAGAGGATAAACCCCCAACTGCCGATTCGATCAGCAAAGAGGTCGGCCATGTGCTGACCGAAGGTCAAGCCGGCTACATGCTCGGTGTCGGGATTTTTGGACAACAACTCTTGCTCCCGCAAGGTCTCAATGACCTCCCGTTCCAGCGAGGTGATTTCACCTTTTTCCTCGTGAAGTAGCTGCTGGACATACTTGTGGCGAAAATCCTGCAAATCCTGGGTACAAATCCAACCACTTTCCTCCCAATGTCCCACCTCACGGCGAATCAAGTCTGCCACCACGGGACGGACAATTATACCATGGTTAAGAGCGCTGCGTTTATCGCTGCCACAAATCTGACAAGATGGTTTGGTCGGCATGGTTTTCTTCCTCATCGAATGCACTCCCGGTTGGAGTAGAATACTTATTCCCGCGTATGGAAAACCCCATCCGCACCCCAAACACTCTTCTGCGGTATGTAATTTTATGCGCTTCTTGCGCAGAATAAATTCCTCTGCTCGTATAGATTAGCTCAGACGCATAGATTCACCAGTTCACGTTGCAGCAAAACAGACGCAATGCCTAATTTGAAAGCAGGTTAGGGTTTTTCTTTTGATCAACAATCAAAACCAAACGAAGTGCCCTTGTACATATGCAAGAACGTGTTAGCCTTTGCCATATGTTACTGATTTACTTGCATTACTTAGGGAAAAACACAAGTAACTACTCGAAAATAAGAGAGAGTTCGAAGTCTAGAACAATAATATTGATATCCGGTGCCATGCTGTACCTCAAAGAAGATTTTCAAGCCTGACGTCCAAGATAAAATCGCACCTGACACAGGGGGATAGGATGGATGCAAATGACGTAATTGTGCCCTTGGATGTTCCAAAGGCAGTGCGGAAAGATTATATCAAGAACTATTTAGAGATTACCCATAAAACCGGGCGCTTGATGCTTTTTGCCGGCGATCAAAAAGTAGAGCACCTGAATGACGATTTTTATGGTGAAGAAATCCACGAGGATAACAGTACTCCCGATCACCTATTCAAGATTGCAAGTCAGGCCAAAATTGGTGTTTTCGCTACTCAACTTGGCCTGATTGCAAGATACGGTATGCATTATCCGGATATCCCTTACCTAGTAAAACTGAATTCCAAAACAAATCTGGTCAAAACTTCTCAGTCAGACCCATTCAGTCAGCAGTGGATCGACATCCAGCAGGTAGTGGATTTTCGTAATAATAGCGGATTGAACATACGGGCAGTGGGCTATACGGTCTATCTAGGAAGCGAGAATGAGGCGAAGATGTTTCGCCAAGCGGCGCAGCTTGTATATAACGCCCACCAACATGGGTTGATAACTGTCCTCTGGATGTATCCACGTGGTAAGGCGGTGGCAAATGAGAAAGATCCCCATCTGATTGCGGGTGCCACAGGCGTGGCGGCATGCCTTGGCAGTGATTTTGTTAAGGTGAACTATCCCAAAAAGGAAGGTTACAAATCAAGAGATATATTTAAAGAAGCTATTCAGGCAGCAGGTTGCACAAAGGTAATTTGCGCAGGTGGATCCAGCGTTGATGCCGAGTCGTTCCTCAAAAGACTTCACGATCAGATTCATGTCAGTGGCGCTGCTGGGAATGCTACGGGTAGAAACATCCATCAAAAATCCTTAGCCGATGCAATCCATTTATGTAATGCCATCTATGCCATCACCGTGGAAGATGCGAGAGTGGAGGAAGCTCTACAGGTATATCATACAAAATAGGACGTAATTACATGCTAAAATTTGCTTTACAACGCCATGGAGAGAGTATCTAAAATCTGGAGCACAGATTCATAGGCTGAGCAAAGTGCCTTTGTGTAAACGAAATAATGTGCAAACCTTTGTCTCAAATCATCAATTCATTAACACCATTCAGACTGGAGATCGTATGTCACTGCTCAAGGAATTTAGGGAGTTCGCGGTCAAGGGCAACGCCATGGACATGGCGGTCGGTATTATTGTCGGTGCGGCGTTCGGCAAGATCGTCACCTCGATCGTCAACGATATCATCATGCCCCCCATCGGTAAAATGCTCGGCGGGGTCGATTTTTCTGGCCTTTTCGTCAACCTAGGGAGTGAAACCTACGCAACCTTGGCCGATGCCAAGTTAGCAGGCGCCGCGACCCTGAACTACGGCGCTTTTCTGCAGACCGTGGTCGATTTCGTGATCGTAGCCTTCGCCGTTTTCATGCTGATCAAGGGGATCAACTCCCTGCGTAAGAAAGAAGAGGCAGCCCCCGCCGCGCCGCCAGCTCCGCCCGAGGATGTGGTTCTGCTGCGGGAAATTCGTGATGCCCTGCAGAAACGGGGATAATTTACCTGCCAATTTCTTCTCGTTTTCACCTGCAAGAAAAAAAACCGCAACCGCAGCTGCTACATGCAACTGTGGTTGCGGTTTTTAACAAATTATCTCTATTCTGCTATTTCCACTGCCTGAGTTCTATTATAAGCCCATCAGGGTCTCTTATCTCTGCGCGGAATGAATCGCCCAAATCTACTGGTTCCCGAGTTATTGCCACCCCTTTACTCTGCAGAAAATTAACCGCCTCATTCATATCACCTACCTCAAGGGCAATGCCCCGGTAGCCTACTTCCCAGAGAGCTTCCGACTTTGGGTTGGGATCATCTGCGCCTATAATCTCCATAACCGTGTCGCCCAACTCAAGATAAATAACCTCCCGCATGGGGGGCATCTTCACCTCAATTCGGCTCTTGATGCTAAAGCCCAGGCTATTAACATAGAAATCAATGGTCGCCTCTGGATTGCTTGGCACAATTTCCATATGATCAATTCGTTTGAATATCATTCTAACTCCTTCTGCCTCTGCAGATACCCAAGTTGCATTTTTTCAGGAATCAGCATAATTTTTCCTCTTCTGTTTGGAAGTATGGCGTACGTGGAACACAGACCTGCCAAATGGTTCGATGTAGTTTATGCTCACAATCTATTTATGTTCACCATGATCCACAAATATTAATTTGTCTGTATCAAACCCGAGCTCTCGAGCCTTTTCGACAAAGTTGGATTTTATTTCTTCATCAATCATCGTGTTTCTTGCTAAAAGCCACAAGTAAGAATTTTTGTAGCCTGAGATAAAAGCAAATTGGTATTCATTTTTATCCAATTCGAAAACCACATATGAGCTATAGAATGGCCCAAAAAAAGAAACCTTCAAATGCCCTGTCTTTTCTCCATGGACAAAATAGGCCTTCCCTTCGGCGGTGCTCCAGTTCTTCTTTGCTACTGAGTATCCTCGATTAACAACCCTAACACCGCCATCATCTCTTAAAGAATAAGTCGCACTTATATTACTTAGGCCGCGCTCGAACGAGTGATCTAACCTTGCAATTTCATACCACTCTCCAAGGTACCTATCTAGCTCAAAATCTTCTACGGGAGTCACGTTTTTAGGCATTCCCATACACCCAGATAGAAAAACTGATGCCAACCAAACGAGTATTTTCTTCATTGTATATCCTGCCATACATCAGGGGATAAATTTCCTGCCCAGTTATTCTCGCTGCAACCCAGCTACCGTCTTTGGCAAGATACCGTTGCATGCCCTTCTCTACCCTCGCAACAAAAATCCGCTTGCGAGATTCTACCCCTCAAACGGATTTTTGTTGTACGAATGTCTTAATTATTCAGTTTAACGCAGCGCCTTAGCGAAGCGACTATTGACCTCGTTCCAGTTTACAAGCGGCCACCATTGGTTGAGGAAAGATGCGCGGCGATTCTGGTAGCTCAGATAGTAGGCGTGCTCCCAGACGTCGACAACAAGAATCGGAGTGCCTTTTACCTCGGCGATATCCATGAGGGGGTTATCCTGATTGGCGGTAGCGGTGATGGCAAGTTTTTTCTCAGGGGTGACGATAAGCCATGCCCAGCCCGAGCCTAAACGAGTCAGCCCTGCCTGATTAAACTGCTTTTTTAACTCGCCCAGCGAACCAAAGTCATAATTAATGGCTGAGATCAGCTCTGCAGAGGGTTCGCCGCCCTTCCCAGCAGGTGCCATGCTTTTCCAGAAGAAGTCGTGGTTATAATGACCGCCGCCGTTGCCGCGCACCGCCGCGTTAAAGGTGGAAACTTTCGCCATGATGGCTTCTAGGGTCATCCCCTCCAGTTTGGGGAAGGTCTTAACCTGGGCGTTTAAATTATTGACATAACCCTGATGATGCAGACCGTGATGGATATCTACGGTCAGCTTGTCCATGTATGGCTCCAGAGCATCATTGGCATAAGGAAGCGCCGGCAACGCGAAAGGTTGCGCCAAGCCGGTTGTGGCCATAACGACAGTGGCGCAAAACAAAGCCAGAGCTAGAACTGAAAGTTTATTGATCATTTTCGAGCCTCCTTGGATGAGTGGTGAACGCTAAGAAATGTTACTTGAGTGCCAATAATTGAAGCAGAAAACAAAGAAAATGCAAGAATGGCGAGAACAAAGGATCTGTCCTATTAAATTACGTTGAGGCACTATGGTCTGGATATTCACGGCGGATGGCCTGAACTGCTTCATCGAGACGCTGCAGAAATCGAGAGCGATCATTTTTTTTCAGCGGTGGCGGTCCACCGGTAATCTCTCCTGCTTCACGCAGCTCAGCCATTAAATCTCGAGTCGCAACACAATCTCCAATATTGCTTTCGGTAAACAGCTTTCCGGTAGTGCTAATTACACGCGCACCTTTATTCAAGCAGCGGCAAGCAAGGGGAATGTCAGCGGTAATCACGATATCGCCAGTTTGCGCCTGCTCCGCAATCCAATCGTCGGCCACATCGAGTCCAGCCCCCACAACTTCAAGAACAGCCCTCTGCCCGTTAGGAATCCGCATCCAGGAGTTGGCCACCAACGTAACATCAAGACCATAACGATTTGCAACGCGATATACCTCATCTTTGACGGGGCAGGCATCAGCATCTATGAAGATATGTAACATAAATTAGGGCCACTCCTCTTTTTGGGAAAAACATACCGTGGTCCTCAACGAAGCTTGCATCCTAAAGCACCATATCAGACCATAAACAACATATTTGCATTCAAGGCTTTACCGCACGGCAAGATCTGATTATCAATTAGCCGTTAGCCACATCGACTATTTAACCCCACCCTGAACTTATTCTGAATACTCAAACACAAAAAGGGGTCGGAGCAATCTACAGTGCTCCGACCCCTTTTTGTTTCGTTGCATCACTTTACTGTCACCGCCCTACCTCAGCGCCACAATCTTCTCCAAACTAGTCTGCAGCACCTGCATCTTCTCTTGTGCCGCCGCTAGCTTCGCGCGGTCTTTCTCCAGCACTTGTGGCGGTGCATTGGCGACAAATTTCTCGTTTGCGAGTTTTTTGCTGAACATATCTACATCGACTTTCGCCTTGGCTATCTCTTTGCTCAGACGCTTTTCTTCCTCTTCGATGTCGATAAGGCCAGCAAGTGGGAGTAAAATTTCCACATCGCCTGCTACTTGCTTTGCCACCTGAGCTGGTTGCTCCAGATCTACGCCGCAGGTGAGGTCTTCAACCCGCGCCAGGGCTTTGATGTAATCTGCAACAGCAAGCATAACATCGGCGCCAGCTTGATTCTTACATACGAGCAACGCGCTGATCTTCTTGCCGGGAGCTACGTCCATCTCGCCACGGATGTTGCGGATGGCGCGAATTACATCCATCACCTGCTCCATGGTGGCGCTGGCTGCATTATCGATGAACAGCCCGTCGCCTTGCGGGTAGGTGCTGAGCATGATGGATGGTACCGGGCGGTTGCCCGGGATTTTCTGCCAGATCTCTTCGGTAATGAATGGGATAATCGGGTGGAGCAGACGTAGCAAGCGCTCCAGCACGGTATACAGCACCGCCTGAGCACTGTAGCGCGCCCCGACATCGTCACCGTACAATGCCCCTTTGATCAGTTCGATGTACCAGTCGCAGAACTCATGCCAAGTAAAGGCATACAGGAGGTTAGCCGCTTCGTTGAAGCGATACTCCTCTAGGGCGATGTTGGCTTCTTTTTCCACTGCCGCCAGACGGGTCAGAATCCAGCGATCAGCTAGGCTCATTTCAAGCTTTTCCCAGTTTGAAGTGTCCTGGGGCCTGAAGTCAGCCAGATTCATCAACGCAAAGCGGCTGGCGTTCCAGAGCTTGTTGCAGAAGTTGCGGTAACCGCCGATACGCTCGGTGGAGAGCTTAATGTCGCGTCCTTGAGCCGCAAACGCAGCCAAAGTCAGGCGGAAGGCATCAGTGCCGTACTCATCGATTACGGTTAGGGGATCGATGACGTTGCCCTTACTCTTGCTCATTTTTTGGCCGCTGGCATCACGTACCAACGCATGGATATACACATCCTTGAAGGGTACTTCGCCCATGAATTTCTGCCCCAGCATCATCATGCGCGCAACCCAGAAAAACAAGATATCAAAGCCGGTTACCAGGCACGCTGTGGGGTAGAATTTTTTCAGGGTCTCGGTCTGCTCCGGCCAGCCCATGGTGGAAAATGGCCATAAGCCGGAGGAGAACCAGGTGTCCAGAACGTCGGTCTCTTGGCGCAGGTTGGTGCTGCCACATACATGACACGTGCTCACTTCTTCGCGCGCGACAATAATCTCGCCGCAAGCATCGCAGTACCAAGCAGGAATTCGGTGTCCCCACCAGATCTGGCGGCTGATACACCAATCCTGGATGTTGTTCATCCACTCAAAATAGGTTTTTTCCCAGTGGCTAGGGACGATGCGGGTTGCCCCGATCTCAACTGCTTTAATCGCCTCTTTAGCCAGCGGCTTTACGTCCACGTACCACTGCAGACTCATATAGGGCTCGATGACGGTCCTACAGCGGTAGCATTCGCCTACGGCGTTCAGATGCTCTTCGGTTTTTTCCAGCAATCCGAGCGCATCTAGGTCCGCCACCACTTTGTCACGTGCGGCATAGCGTTCCAAGCCTTGGTAAGCTCCGCCATTTTCGTTTATATGCCCGGATTCGTCCAGGATGTTGATGTTTTCCAGATTGTGGCGTTTGCCCATCTCGAAGTCGTTAAAATCGTGCGCGGGGGTGATCTTCACCGCGCCACTGCCGAACTCTTTATCCACGTAATCATCGGCAATAATGGGAATTTCGCGTCCGGTCAGGGGGAGTTCCACCATTTTCCCAATCAGATCAGCGTAGCGCTCATCTTCGGGATGCACGGCCACGGCGGTATCGCCAAGCATGGTCTCTGGCCGGGTGGTAGCCACAACCAGCACGCGGTCGCTACCTTTTACCGGATAACGCAGGTGCCACAGACTACCCTTTTGATCTTCGTGCTCAACTTCGAGATCGGACAGGGCGGTATGACAACGCGGGCACCAGTTTATGAGGCGGTTTGCGCGATAGATGAGGCCATCTTCGTAGAGACTGACAAACACTTCGCGCACAGCCGTGCTCAAGCCTTCATCCATGGTGAAGCGCTCGCGCTCCCAGTCACATGAAGCCCCAAGACGCTTAAGCTGGTTGATGATTTGGCCACCGGACTCTTCGCGCCACTGCCACACGCGTTCGATAAAGGCTTCTCTCCCGATATCATGCCGATCCTGCCCTGCTTCACTCAGCTGTCTTTCCACCACGTTTTGGGTCGCAATTCCGGCGTGGTCAGTCCCTGGCATCCACAGCACCTCATAACCACACATACGCTTCCAGCGCACGAGGATATCCTGCAGGGTGTTATTGAGCGCGTGCCCCATGTGGAGTACCCCGGTAACATTGGGAGGGGGGATTACCATAGAGTATGGTGGTTTGATGGAGTGCTCACTGGCGCGGAAATAGCCGCTCTGCTCCCATTCCTGATACCATCTCTGTTCAAAATCGCGGGGTT
The DNA here is from genome assembly GCA_028685815.1 of Desulfuromonas sp. Taxonomy (GTDB): domain Bacteria; phylum Desulfobacterota; class Desulfuromonadia; order Desulfuromonadales; family Desulfuromonadaceae; genus JAIVHC01. The sequence goes on along the minus strand of JAQUDG010000047.1, from coordinate 510 downwards.
CGTATCCTTTTTCTAATTCATTTGTCATGGTGCGTTCACTTCCTTGAAATGCAGGGCATAAAATGATTCAAGCCCGCTCTATTTGCACAGCAGGCTTGAATCAGAATGAAGTCCTGCCTGTTGTACCCAGGCACTGCGCGGCTTTCTACTCCATTAATTGCCGACTGCAGCCCTGTGTTTTATCTTGTCCATCTCTTCGCGAATCATACTCTCGGCCAGATCGGGGACTACCTCCCACACCACTTTTTCCATTACGGGGGTGGCGAGGCGCTCGATAACACTACTGGCGACGCGCTCGATAATGCGCTCTAGTTCGGCATCACTCAGGTAGGCGGCTCTGGCCTCGACCCGTGCGGGTGTAGCTGCGTACTTACCTTCAGCAACGATTTCCTCTTCGTGCAGATCAACAATTTCGCCTGCAGCATGATCTAGGGAAACATCTACGGGCGCTGCTCCGCGCAACTCAGCTTCGGCCTGCAGCTCAGCTTCGGCCTGCGGTGCAACTTCGGC
>JAQUDG010000154.1 GCA_028685815.1 Desulfuromonas sp. | reverse complement strand
GAACAGGCGCACATGGTTAAGGCTTGCACCCATGGCATAATGGTACAGTGGGAGAAACTCAACCCCTTTTGGGAACCGGTCGGCGAGCAGGGCGGCATTGAAGTGAAAGTCAAACGGAACCCAACCCAAGTATAAAATATAGGTGATGGAACCGAAGATCCCCAGGTTGAGTTTGGTCTTCTGGCTAAGAGAAGTACCCGCACTGCGTATAATTACAACCGCAAGTAGAACCCCGCCTAAGTTTGCGATCAAGTTGCTCAGGTTCATTACCCGTGAAGCTATAAAGATTTTGCTAGTCTCAAGCGCAAAAGCAAACAAGCTGCAGATTATGGCAGCTCTGTACCCTCCCAGCTTCGTTGTATCCTGTCGCTGCCATTGTGCGCTAAGAAGGGTGAAGACCATGTATACGAGGATGTGGGTTACAAGCCACCAGTGCCACGGATGGTGAGAAAAACCCGCAATTACGTTGAATTCAGAAGCCTTTAAACCGCGCCACACTTGTGACAGCAATAGAGTGGGCATAAATGGTGCCATGGCGTCAGCTGCAAGCAGTCCTGCAAAGATCAGGGTAAGCAAATCAAGGGGGCTGTGTTGGCAGCGCGAGCGCAATTCAAGGTTAAGGCGTCGCCATAGTTGATTCCCCCACAAGACACCAAATACCGCACCTGTGGCACCACTGATGGTGTTCATGAGCAGATCGGTGATACTGGATGTACGCGATATAGAAAATATCTGCAGGGTCTCAACCCCGACGCTGGTACAGAAGCACAGCACAAAGGCCAGAGCAAAGGCCCTTAATTTACCCACCCCCCCCAAACCCTTATTACGGACTGATGTCGCGACTAGGGCACCTAAGGGAATATACAAGAGCAGATTACTAAAAACATCGGAACCGCTGACGCGGGCATAGGGGTTCACAGGCCAAGCACGCAAGGCCCGCCTGAGTACCCAGGGCGCATCGATCTTGGTGCTGAAGTCATATGGCATCAGACTGGCATAAACCAGCAGTAGAAAGTATCCGAGGGTCAGCCAGACAAGGGCAGAAGTATCTCGGTTGTACGAATTCATAGCATAGCCACCTAGTATCTACTTAATGTTGTCTGCCTGAGCGCATGATGGATTATTGCTACAACAATGTCTACAGAACTTGGTGAAAAAAAGCCCAGGGGCTCTCTTGTGGATTGGAAAGAGTATGTTAGCCTTGCTTTATTGTTTCTCTTATTAAAGCAGGTACGTAAAAATATGCCAGCACGTTCACATAAACAGGCTAGCGATATACATCAGCCAGTGAAGCGCTTCAGCACGTTAGTGCGTAACTTTGTTCGATGCACATTGCCTAGAGGGAAATGTGCTGAGGAGTACCTATTATGGTCGGCGTAACCCTCAAGATGAGAATCACGCGCTATCGTGAAATGCTGCTTTTGCACAGACATTTCAAAAACTATTTTAAAGTGGTTCCGGCGGTGAACCCGGAACTTGTACGGCAAGCGCAGAGAGTTCGACATACAGTTTACTGTGAAGAACTCGGGTGGGAACCGGTAAATGAAAATGGTCTTGAGCGGGATATTTACGATGACAATGCGTTGCACTGTCTGCTCATGTCGGTACGTTCCGGGCTTTATATCGGCAGCGTGCGCTTGGTTTTGCCCAGACCGGGTGAGGACAGTCAAGCTCTGCCATTGCAGGAACTCTGCACCGAGACCCTTTATCCTGGATATCCTGATTTTGACCAAATACATAGAGGAGAGTTAGCGGAAGTTTCCCGTCTGGCCATAGTCTCCGATTTTAGACGCCGAAAAAACGAGGCTAAAACCCCTGTACCTATTGATTTGCCGGAAAACTACAGCAAGCAAGGGCGGAGGCGTTTCCCATATATCCCCGTAGGGCTCTACATCGGCATGCTGGAGATGGCGTCATTTTACGAAATTAAAACTCTTTATATGTTGACAGAGCCGATGCTGGCAGTTCACTTCAGCGCTCTGGGGGGGAATCTTGAACCCATCGGTGCCACCATTGAGCACCGGGGGAAACGGCGCCCTTACACTATGGATGTGGAGACGGTTCTTAAAGACGCCAATATTTTTTTGCGACCGTTAATCTGGACGATTCGCAAAGATGTAAGGAGGTCTTTATCTCAAACATCAGGGGTACTTGAATCTCAATATAGTTGGGGAGATTCTTAAAAAATGGAGAGAATGTGAAAGTACTTAAGATTCTCAATGTGGTTGGGGCGCGTCCAAATTTTATGAAAATGGCGCCTATCATCGAGGCCATTAAACGCTATCCTGCCCTAATAGAACAACAGTTGCTGCATACCGGACAACATTATGACGAAAAAATGAGTCAATCCTTCTTTGTTGACTTAGGGATGCCACGCCCGGACATTGATTTGGGTGTTGGCAGCGGCTCGCATGCTGAGCAGACCGCTAAAATAATGGTTGGTTTCGAAGCAGTGTGTCTGCGCGAGAAGCCTGATCTGGTGATAGTTGTAGGCGATGTTAACTCTACGATGGCATGCACGATTACGGCTAAAAAGCTTGGAATCAGGGTTGCTCATGTCGAGGCAGGGTTACGCTCCCGGGATATGTCTATGCCGGAGGAGATAAACCGACTATGCACTGACGTGCTGTGTGATTACCTGTTTACGACAGATTATCTGGCAGATCAGAATCTCGTCGCTGAAGGGATTGACCGCGGGAAGATTTTTTTTGTTGGGAATGTCATGATCGACACCCTGTTGAAGCACAAGGAGATGGCTGCTGGACTAGATTTGAGCCAGAAATTAGGAGTGAAGCCTCGAGAATACGCGACCCTGACCCTGCATCGACCTGCCAACGTAGATGATCCTTTGATTTTAGAAGGTATTTTAGAGGCAATAGCTCAGATTGGCAGAGATCTGCCCGTGATTTTCCCCATCCATCCCCGCACCAGAAAAATGACCCAGCAGTTTGGGCTGGAGCGTTATTTTAATACGGGAGAAAAGGTGAAAGGTCTATGGACAACAGAGCCCCTTGGTTATCTGGAGTTTCTTCACCTCAACATGAACGCCAGACTGGTTTTGACTGACAGTGGAGGCCTTCAGGAAGAGACCACAGTTCTTGGGGTTCCCTGTATTACCCTGCGCTCAAATACCGAAAGACCTATTACCTGCAAAAAGGGGACGAATATTTTAGCCGGGAATAAAAAAGAGGATATTTTGCGCTGCGCCGAGCAGGTTCTCACTACGGAAATTGTTTCAGGTCAGGTGCCGGAGAAATGGGATGGCAAAGCGGCGCAAAGAATTGTCGAGGCGTTACTTCAGATACACAACGGAGCACTCAGATGATGGCGGTAGAGGGGGAACTTACTCTGCAGGAGGAGCTTAGGCAACATTGCTGGTACTGGTTGTTGTTGCTAGTGCTACTTGGCATAACCTACCGCAGCGTGGTCCCTGGGATGGTGGCGGATTGGGACAGCGACCCAAACTATTCACATGGTTTCCTAGTTCCCCTGGTGGGAGCTTTTTTTATCTGGCAGCGCTGGCCTGATCTGAAGAATGTCACCGTGCGGACTCAAATAGCTGGGTTGCCAGTTGTGATGTCAGGTCTGGCATTGTTGATTATGGGGTATGCCGGAACTGAGTATTTTTCCATGCGTATATCGCTGGTTGTGGTTTTGGCTGGCGTTGTCCTTTTTTGGTGCGGTGGGCAAGTGTTCAAAAAACTTGCCTTGCCCCTTGGTTTTCTTGCGTTCATGGTGCCTCTGCCTTATATCGTCTACGATTCTATGGCTTTTCCGCTTAAACTTCTGGTGGCAAAATTCTCGGTCCTAAGCCTTAAAACAATGGGCATTGTGGTGGTGCGCGAAGGTAATATTATCTATTTCCCGCAAACGGTTCTGGAAGTTGCTGATGCGTGCAGCGGGCTGCGCTCTTTGATGTCTCTGCTTGCCCTCGCGGTTGCCTATGCGTTTGTGGCTCATTCATCCACACTTAAAAGATGGATTATCATTTTATCCGCCATCCCTATAGCTGTTGTTACAAATATGTTCAGGGTCATTGTTACTGGGGTTTTGGCGCAATACTACGGCGCCGCGGCCGCTGAGGGGTTTTTTCATGAGTTTGCCGGTTTGACCGTGTTCGCTGTGGCGATGCTGCTGCTTTTTGCGTTGGGCTTTTTGTTGCGGCGCTGGGGGAATCCATGAATAAGCTACGCTTTTACATAGTTTATTTGCTCCTCGCGTTGACGGCTGCGTTTGTGGGGTTTCACAGAGATGTCAAGGTGCCGGTGGCGCTCCCTCTGGAAGGAATACCGCTCGCCTTAAAAGACTGGGTTAAGGTCGATGAAGTGTATTTCAGTGAGGCGGTACTCAGGCAATTGCGCCCGGGTAGTGCATCATTGTTTCTGTAAATTACAAAAGGCCTGACAAAAAGACGGGCCACGGTTATTCTCTTTGGTGAATCGCCAAACCCAACCAGAGAGGAAAGAAACCATGACCCGTCTAGAAGATTA
>JAQUDG010000046.1 GCA_028685815.1 Desulfuromonas sp. | reverse complement strand
GGTGCATACTTCCGTGGTTAGGGTGAATCCAGCAGGAACAGGCAAGCCGATTGAAGTCATCTCCGCCAGATTTGCCCCTTTGCCTCCCAGCAGATTCTTCATTTCCGCAGTGCCTTCAGCTTCGCCAGCGCCAAAGAAGTACACATATTTGACTGCCATCGTACAACCTCCTCAATCGAGTAAATTAATACTTCGGATAATTGCCCTGACGCCTGTTCTACGCCGCCAGACGGGAAAAGTCTGCCAGGCCACTGAACAGACAGGTAACATCGGTAAGTAACGCCAGGCGTTTAGTCTTCACCTTCTCATTCTCAGCCATCACCATAACATCATCGAAGAAAGAGTCCACTGCCGGGCGCAGGGTTGCAATGGCATGCAGAGCCTCAAGGTACTTGCTCTCGCGCATGGCGGCCTCAACTTGTGTGCGCACCCTGCCCAGAGCTGCATACAGAGCGTCTTCACACGGAGCTTCAAACAGCCCGGGGTTCACCTCGGCTTCTACCCCGCCGCTGATGATATTGCCTGCACGCTTAAAGGTAGCTGCCAGAGGCTCGAAATCTGCCTGATTTTTCAGAGTATTCAGCGCATCAACGCGCTGGCGTACATTCATTATCTGATCAAATCCGGCACTCAATACTGCATCAACCACATCGCCTGCTACACCCTGTCCGGTCAGCATATTGACAAAGCGTAGGCGGATAAACTCCACTACATCGCGCTCGACTTCGTCCGCCGGGCGCGTAAGTCTGGCCGTAAGCTGAGCAACGGCCCTGTGCACTAGGGTGGGGATAGAGATGGTGAAGCCGCGCGCTAGGATAATATTCAGAATCCCAATCGCGCTGCGGCGCAGAGCGTAAGGGTCCGCTGTTCCGGTAGGGATAAGACCCACCCCAAAACATCCACAGATGGTGTCAACTTTATCAGCAATAGAGACAAACGCTCCAACATTATCGCTAGGCAACTTGCCGCCAGCCTGAATGGGCAGATAGTGTTCGTAAATAGCCTTAGCCACGCGCTCGTTTTCCCCTTCAAGAAGGGCATATTCGCGCCCCATCACCCCCTGCAGTTCGGGAAACTCATTCACCATGCCGGTTTCTAGGTCGCACTTGGCCAAGGTTGCGGCACGTTCAGTGAGCTCAAGCGTATCAGGGTCTAGGGTCTGCGCCAGATAGCGCGCTAAGTCAGTAAAGCGTTCCACTTTTGCGTAACTGGTACCAAGCTGCTGCTGGTACACTACCTGCTTGAGGGATTCTAGGCGACTTTCAAGTCTCTGCTTTTGATCCTCCTGCCAGAAAAACATGCCATCAGCCAGACGCGCGCGCAGAACCCGTTCGTTGCCGTTAATAACCACTGCAGGGTCGGTAGCTTTGATGTTGGAGATGGTAATGAAACGGGGTAGGAGTTTGCCAGCAGAGTCACTAAGAGTAAAGTAGCGCTGGTGCTCTTTCATGCTGGTGATGAGTAGCTCTGCGGGCAATTGAAGGAATTCCGCATCAAAGTGTCCACACAGCGGCACGGGGAACTCAACTAGATTAACCACCTCGTCAAGCAGTTCCGCATCAGGATTGAGGGTTCCGCCAACCTCGGCAACGATCTGCTCAATGCCGTCGGTTATAATTTTCTTACGCTCTTGCGGATCAACAATAACATGATGAGCGCGACATTTGCTCAGGTAGTCGGCAAAAGAGCTGACCCTGAAGCGTCCAGGCGCCATAAAACGATGCCCCCTAGATTCATCTGCCGTAGTCAGGTTCCCATATTCAAACGGCACAACCTCGCCACCGTAGAGGGCAACCAGCCAGTGAACCGGGCGCGCAAAGCGAATATCCATATCCTTCCAGCGCATGGATTTTTTAAAACTTAAACTACTAACTACGCGCTGCATGATGGCAGGGAGAAGTTCTTTAACCTCCTGCCCTTCAACCACCTTAGAGATAAACAGATAGGCGCCCTTCTCGGTCTGTTTTTCCTCCAACTCGCTGATGTCTACACCTTGAGAACGTGCAAACCCCAGGGCGGCTTTAGTAGGGTTGCCCTGCGCATCATACGCAACCTTCAAGGCAGGCCCCGTGGCTTCAATGTGCTGTTGCTGTTGCATCTCGGCCACATCGGACACGCTGATGGCCAGGCGCCGGGGCGTAGCCACGGTGGTTATAGCTCCATGCTCAATACGCATCTGGCTAAATTCAGCGCTGAACATTCTCTCCAGCTCACGCAGGGCGACGGGGATAAACCCAGCGGGGATCTCTTCGGTGCCTATTTCAAGAAAAAGCTCTTTCGCCATGGTTGTATAAACTCCACATATTTACACTCTGCAGCACTCTAGGGATAAACCCTGGATTTTAATGCTACAGGATAATTTTACCGGATTCTGCAGGACAGTGCGTTGCGATATTACTTATTTCTGCTTTAGTAGAGGAAAACCAAGTCTCTCGCGCTGAGCCACGTAGCACTGGGCACACCGGCGCGACAAATTACGTACCCGCCCGATATAATGGGCGCGTTCTGTTACTGAAATAGCACCGCGCGCATCAAGCAGATTAAACGTGTGGGACGCTTTCATGACAAAATCGTAGGCGGGATACACCAGCTCTTTTTCCGCAAGCTTGATACTCTCCTGCTCGTACATATCAAACAACTTGAAGAGCATATCGGTATCGGCTTCTTCAAAATTGTATGTCGAAAATTCTACCTCGGTCTGATGATGAATATCCCCGTATTTAATCCCATCAACCCACTCCAGATCGTAGACATTGTCTACCCCCTGTAGGTACATGGCTATACGCTCACATCCATAGGTGATCTCACCAGGAATTGGCTTTAAGTCGATACCGCCCACCTGCTGAAAATAGGTAAACTGGGTAATCTCCATACCGTCGAGCCACACTTCCCAACCAAGACCCCAGGCACCCAGCGTAGGAGACTCCCAGTCGTCTTCGACAAAACGAATATCGTGGGCCGCGGGATCAACTCCAAAACTTCTAAGCGAGTCGAGGTAGAGATCCTGAATATCGAGAGGGGCAGGTTTTAAAATAACCTGGAACTGATAATAGTGTTGTAGGCGATTAGGGTTTTCCCCATAACGCCCGTCGGTAGGACGGCGTGATGGCTCTACATAGGCTACGTTCCAGGGTTCCGGCCCCAGAGAGCGCAGAAAGGTTGCAGGATTGAAGGTCCCAGCACCCTTTTCTATATCGTACGGCTGCTGAATAACACAGCCCTTCTGTGCCCAGTAGTTCTGCAAGGACAGAATTAAATCCTGAAACGTCACGGCTAAACCTCCGTATCGGTGAGAAAAATTCGCTGTGCGCAGCGCAGACCATACCCGCTACCACGATAGAATTATTGCTTAATTTAAAAGCCTAAACTACTAGACCTTTTGCCAAGGACTGTCAAGATAAAACCCAGTTTATGCGGCAGTTTACCGCGAAACATCAAGCGTCCGAACGAACCAAGCCCCTGAATAAAAACCTATGCCTAAGAACATGCTTGAGTGTACCTGAAATGTATAATAAGGAAAAGAGAACAGAGGGAAGTCAGGAAAAGGGGTGAAAAAGATCGATGAACGGTTCACTACGCGGTGTCCGTTGGAGCGTAGCATTAAGTACGGCATCAAGGACTGCGCGTCCCTGCTGCAGGGTAAGTGGGCTTAGACGCACCCCATTTACCTTGGCCATCTCTAGGCGGGTAAGGCGCGCCAAGCTCCCAAGGGAAAGGTGCGAAACCGATAGCAATCCCTTAGCCCCGCTACAATCTGGGCACAGAGCTCCCCCCCGCTGCGGATCAAAAAACATCCCGGCTTCCGCCGGCGCACACCAACAGCGAGCACAATGGCTCAAGTGCGGCAGCAGACCAGCGGCACCGAGTAGGCGTAGTTCATATAACAACCGGATTTGCCCTAACCCCCGCCCTTCTGCCAGCGCATCAAAACAGGAGCGTAACAGCGCATACACTTCAGGGATAGCCTGCTCTTCGGGAAACAGGGCGACCACCAATTCACTGGCATACGCTGCCAGCGCCCACGCTTCGAGATTCGGCATGACGCGTTCGGCAGGCTCCAGTAGTTCAGCTTCGCGCAGCAAGCGTAGAGACCCATAACGCCCTTCCTGCCAAAGGATATTAATACGGCTGAATAGCTGCAAAGCCGGACCAAAACGCCGCCGACTGTTTCTGGCTCCATGGGCAAAACCACTGCACAGGCCATAGTCAGGGGTGAGAATGGTGATAATCCGGTCTGATTCGCCATAGTTCACATAGCGAACCACCAACGCTTCGGATATTACAGAACTCTGCAGCGCCATAATTTTAAAATCCTGCGCGACAGATTCAGACCGCGGCTGGGCTCAGATATTTAAGAAAGAGGGTCGCGGTACCGAAATAGATCAGAATTCCGGTAATATCATTGGCTGTCTGCACAAAAGGACTCGAGGCGATGGCGGGATCCACATTGATACGCTTGAAAAAAGCAGGCGCCATAACTCCCATGGTGGCCGCTACGGTCATGGATATCATCATGGCCAGACACACCACCAGGCCAAGATATATGTTGCCGTGCCATATCCAACCGATAGCCCCAACCGTACTCCCACAAACTACGCCCATAATCATACCGACACGCAGCTCCTTAAAAAACACCTGCGGCAGGGTCGAAAAATCTATCCGACCCGTGGTGAAGCCACGCACCACAATGGTAGATGACTGCCCACCGATATTACCCCCCATGCCGGTTATGACAGGGACAAACGAGATCAAAGCGATCACCTCTTGCAGGGTAGCCTGAAACCACCACAGCAGATAACCGGTCACCACGCCCCCAAGTAGGTTCACCAGCAACCATGGCAAGCGCAAGCTCGCAACCTTAAAGGCTCTAAACCCATACAGCAGTTCATCTTCGCTGGCGCCGACCATTTTGTAGATATCCTCGGTGGCCTCTTCACGCAGAACGTCAATAACGTCATCAACCGTTACAATCCCCAAAAGCTTATTTTGCTCATCCACTACGGGGATAGCGAGGATATCGTACTTGGCAACCCAGCGCGCCACATCTTCCTGATCCGCGTCGGCGTGAACACTGATAACATCGCCGCGAACAATTTCTCGCAGTACCTTATGGGGGGGCACCGTCAACAACTGACGCAACGACATCACCCCCACCAGATGGCGATATTCGTCTATCACATAGACATAGAAGACCATCTCCGCGTCCTTGGCCTCCTGCAGAGCTTCGATGGCCTGCTTAACCGTGAGTTCTTCGTTGAGACTGAAATAGTTGGTGGACATGATCCCACCGGCGCTGTCTTCACGGTAGCGCATGAGATGCACAATCTCTTCAGAACGCTCGTCCTGCATGAGATCAAGAATCTTATCCGCCATCTCTTCGGGCATATTGCGGATGATATCCACAGAGTCGTCGTGCGACATCGCCTGCAGAACTTCTACCGCTTTCTCCGTGGCAAGTTCGTCCAGAAGTTCGGCACTGATGCTGTGCTCTGTTTCTGTCAGAACTTCGGCAGCATCATTGACATCTTTAATAAGACTGAAAAGTTTCTGCTGATCGGCAAAATCCAGGTAACGAAATAAATGAGCTATATCTGCAGGATGGGTCTTTTGGAGTAAATTCGAAAGGTTCGGAAACGCATTGCGCCGCAAAAGCCTCTTCACCGTATCCAGCAATACCTGTATTTTCCGATCCATAAGCACTTCCTCCAGAACGTCGCCAGATCATCCTAGACGACCTCGCCCCTACGCAAATTTACGCCAGCACTCCACCTTGAATATTGTGCGCCACAACTCGACGCAATCACACGCCAAACAACGCTAGTCTAACAAAAACCAACCCTTAATCGTAGCAGACTCTCCCGCCCTACGCAAATTCAATACAATTAAACTTCTGTACATGCCAATAGCAACACGCTGCCGCCAAAGGGAAATGCCCCGCACAATGCGCGCATTGAGACTATTTCAGGATGGACAAGAGTGGCCCAGGGAGTAGAGCTATGCCTGCACAAAGGTTATTTCGCCTGCGCACAAATTGGCTTGACCTGTTTTTTGTTTTCGTTTAGGGTGCGCTAGATATTGTCTGTTTATTTGTCAACCCATAGGAGGAAAAAACCATGAAAAAAGTAGTAATAGCTCTCGTGCTGGTAGCTCTGATGGCTGCCCCTGCATTTGCTGGCAAGGTTTACACCTACTCAGAAGGCAGCAAAATTGGAACAGTAACCTTTGACCACACTGCACACGCTGAATATGCTGGTGGCTGTAACAACGCTGCTTGCCACGGTGATGCAGCTCCCGCCGCCATCGAAGTGACCAAGGAACTTGCTCACGGCGCCATGTGCGTAACCTGCCACAAGGCAGACGGTGGACCTAAAGGTTGCAAAGACTGCCACGTAAAGTAAGTGACGGTTCGTGACTTCGGTCATGCAAACAAAAAAACAGGCAAATCTGTGCAAACAGGTTTGCCTGTTTTTTTGTTTGCCGATCACAAGCACGGGGCATACATCCAAACGCACACTCGACGCTCCACCTCCCCGCTACTCCGCCCTGGCAGGTCTCAAGGCGAAAGGACTAAAAGTGCCAAGCACCTTGCTGGATAAGCTTTAGCAGATGCCACAAACGAGTATCGCCCCGAACCAGACACCATATCTGATCCGGAGCGACATCATCCCGCTTCACACTTCTTTACCTGAATCTTATTTCTACAGAAACCCTCTACGTGCTTGCCGCACACGTTCAACCCAAAATTGTGTTGAGACAAGTTGCTCTAGAAGCATTTCAGACTATTCCTGTTCCGGATTCACCTCAAGCAGCTCAACATCAAAAATCAGTGCTGCTTCTGGGGGGATTACACCACTACGTCCATGCTCGCCGTAGGCCAGATCTGCGGGAATAGCTAGCTGCCACTTTGCCCCTTCCTGCATCAACTGCAACGCTTCAGTCCAACCGGCAATAACACGATCGACCTGAAACTCTACCGGTTCGCCACGTTCATAAGAGCTGTCAAACTCAGTTCCGTCAACTGTCGTGCCCCGATAGTGAACCTTGACAACGTCACTGTTACTAGGCTGCGCTCCGCTACCCTCCTGCTCCACCAAGTACATGAGACCGCTGTCGAGCACTACCACTCCGGGCTTACTGGAGAATGCAGCGAGGAACTCAGCTGAAGCCTTTTTTTGCTCCTCTACCAACGCCTCTAGTTTTTCCATCTGCTTTGCCTGAATCTGCTGCTGAAATGTCATAATAGCTTGGCCGATCTCTTCACCACTCAGGCGTGGCTCTTTCTGCTCCAGGCCATCCCTTACCCCCATCAGCAGCGCATCGAGATTTAAATTGGCGCCGTTGCGCTCAAAACTGCTGCCGATATCCAGACCAACCGCATAGCTGACCTTCTGCTCCTGGTTATCCAGGGCTACATTTTTAGCAGGAGAGTTGCCCTTTACTCCACCGGTCGCTGGAGGTGTTTCCTTGCATCCAGCCAGCAAGAGTAATACTATTGCGCCCGCAACCAAGAATTTTCTTTGCATAACTAAATCGATCCTTTCCTTAAACAAAAAGTGAAGTGGAGCTGAATATTGTGCCCCTGAAACTACATTCAAATCTAGCTATTGCCAACCCCAAATACGCTAGGCCAACAATCAACCTCAATAAAGTCGATACTTGCGCCATTCGTACCCCCTTCGGCAGAAGCATTCAGGCGTTACTTGGTACCTGCAGAATCCCACTCACCATCGCCCTGCTTGCGCTGATGCTCTTTTCTCTGCTGGGTCCAACCACGCTGCATGCGGCGGGGCTAAGACTCGTAGCCAGCGTGGCGCCGCAGGAGTACCTGCTCAACGAACTCAAGACTCCCGAAAGCACCGTAACCGTAGTAATTCGCCCGGGGCAGAACCCAACAACCTGGGATCCATCCCCATGCCAAATGCAGGAAATTGTCGGCGCCGACATCATGTTTCCCATTGGAGTCCCCTTTGAGGATGTCTGGCTTCCACGTCTGCGCCAGCGCGCCCCGAATCTAGAGTTCGCTGATACCCTCGCGGGGATTGAGTTCCTGCAATTCAGCGAAGAGACAGATTCTACGGAACATCAGCCCGCAGACTCCAACCAACCAGGGCATCTCGAGCATGCCGAGGACAGTCACACCCACAGCCATTCGCACGGCAGTATCGACCCCCACATATGGCTTGACCCGCTGCGCTGTATAGCGATGGCAGCTAATATGGCTGCCGCCCTGCAGCAATACGACCCCGAGTGCAAAGCTTTCTACGCCGAGCGTCTGGAGCAATTAACCCTGCGCTTAAAGCGCCTCCATCAAGAGATCAGCCATGTCCTCGCCCCCTTAGAGCGTCGCACCTTCATGGTTTTTCACCCATCTTGGGGGTATTTTGCCTCGCGCTACGATCTGCGCCAGATCGCCCTAGAAAAAGATGGCAAGGAGCCCAGCGGGGCACATTTAGTTGCGTTGATCGAGCAGGCTAGACGCGAACACATTCAAGTAATTTTTGTGCAGCGCCAGTTCAGCACCAAGGCAGCACAAGCTATCGCCAAACAGACCGGAGCGCGTATAGAAACACTCGACCCTTTGGCATCCGATCTGCCCGCCACCCTGCGCCACACCGCAGACCGGTTAGCCCAGAGCATGACGCCATGAGTACCCCGACAATAACGATAGAAAATCTCAGTTTTTCCTACCCACAACTTCAGGTCTTAAAAGATATAAACCTGACCCTACATTCCGACGAATTCCTCGGCATTGTCGGCCCCAACGGCGGTGGAAAAAGCACCCTGCTGAAATTGATTCTAGGCCTGCTTGAGCCGGACAAGGGCTCCATCCGAGTATTGGGGCAGACTCCAAAGGCCGCGCGGCCAATGTTAGGCTATGTCCCGCAGTTTGCCACCTTCGACAGTAAATTCCCCATTCGGGTGAAAGACACCGTGCTGCAAGGGCGCTTCGGCACCCGCAAACGTCAACTCTTCTACACCCGCGAGGATCACCTGAAAACAACAGAGGCCATGGAACGCACCGATATCCTTGACTTGCAGGATCGCCCCATGACGGCCCTATCCGGTGGGCAGCGCCAGCGCGTCCTGATCGCCAGAGCTCTTGCCTGCGATCCTAAGCTGCTCCTGCTCGATGAGCCCACTGCGAACATCGATCCCTATCACGGGGAAAACATCTTCGGCCTACTCCACCGTCTGCACGACGAAGTAAGCATTGTTCTCATTTCTCACGACATCGGCTTTATTACCCGCTGCGTCACCCGCGTAGCGTGCCTCAACCACAGCTTAGTGTGCCATGCAACCTCACCCGTTGAAAATGATCTACTCCAAGAGATATACGGCATGCCACTATCTAGAGTAGAGCACGAAACCGATATCGGCACTGGGGTACATATATGAGTTTCTTGGAAGCTCTGGCCAACTTCGAATTTCTCGCCCACGCCCTGCTTGGCGGCCTCCTTGCCAGTGTTGCCTGCGGTATTGTGGGATCACTTGTAGTGGTGCGCCGCATCGGATACATGGCAGGCGGAATTGCCCATGCAGTGCTGGGCGGCATGGGGATCGCGTACTATCTTGGCAAACCACCCATGGCTGGGGCCCTCATAAGTGCCTTGGTGGCAGCATTTTTGGTCAGCATAGTCAGTCGCGGCGCGGCAGAGCAGGAAGACACCCTCATCAGCGCCCTCTGGGCGGTCGGCATGGCGACGGGAATCCTGTTCATCGCCAAAACTCCAGGCTACAACGTCGACTTGATGAGCTACCTGTTTGGCAACGTGCTGATGATTTCTCAACAAGATCTTTGGTTTATTGTCATCTTAGATCTGGCCATTATCGCCATCACCGTTCTATTCTACCGCCAGCTGTTGCTGGTATGCTTCGATCCGGAGTTTGCCACCATCCGTGGCATTGCCGTGGGCGCAATCCACACCATGCTGTTATGCATGGTAGCCCTCACCGTAGTGATCCTTATTCAGATCGTTGGCCTAATTCTGGTCATAGCCATGCTGACCCTGCCAGCGGCCAGCGCGCGCCTCTTCTCTTCATCCCTAGCGGTGATGATGTTGGGTGCAACCCTGCTGGGTGCGATTATCACTACTCTTGGCTTGGCGTGTTCTTTCACTTGGGACCTGCCCGCTGGAGCTAGCACCGCTATTTTAAGTGGTGGAGTATATCTCGGTGCCATAAGTGTTAAAAAAGCCTGGGATAGCTGGATCAAACCGCAGTAAAAGCTCCCAGATTCCAACGCTAGATTATGCCCTTGACGCCTGCAACCCACCTCACTACACTTACGGCGTCAAACTGCCCTAAAAAAAGGAGTTACACCTCCAACGTACGGGCATAATTATGGATTCCTCCTTGCGAAATGTGTTGTGTCATGTGTCCTTTATCTCAATGCAAATGTGGCGAAGTAGTTTACATCCGGGGCTTTTCCGGCTGCCCGCATACGCGCAAACACCTGCAGGATATGGGACTCATCCCAGGTGAAGAGATCCGCATCATCTCGTGCGGTCGTGGACCCATGGTTATCTCCGTCAAGGGAAGCAATCTGGCTCTTGGGCGTGGCATGGCCAACAACATCATGGTGGCATGCAAGCGCTGCTGCCCCTTGGCCTCCACTCCCTGAAGCGCACGTGGAACCGCAGGCACCGCCTGCCCCTATAGCTCTGCCCATTTTCGATCTATAATGAATAAAAAACACCCAATGCGTAAAAAACCGATATTTTTACCCTGTTTTCCCTGCGGATTTTGCTAGAATTACCGTTCTTACTTAAATACGTTCCCAAATGGAGTTGGAATGTTTGCCTACCTGCACCGGATCCTCCCTTGCTACTACGCTCTTCTAAGCATCCTGCTCGGACTTTCCCTGGCGTGGACCTTCAGCAGTGTTATGGCGCTATATCTGGATTCTAGTCCTGCCGTCACCCAGACCATGACGCCGCAGCAACGCGCACAAATAAGACCTAGCCAACCTGCGGACAACAAGATTATTTTGCAGCGCAATATATTTAACTCCTCGCAAACCCATGCGGATGCTGCCGTGCTCAAGTCCGCTCCAGATTCTAACGTCACTAGGGGTAATTCGAGCCCAACAACGGGGCAAAACAGCCTTTTAACTGATACTGAACTTGCCGGTCGTCCACTCAAAACAGCTGACAACATGAAGCTTATCGGCACCATTGCCGCTCAAGGGGAAGTCAGCGCTGCCAGGCAAAATGCCGGGATGGCGACCCTAGCAGTCATCGAGATCAACGGAAAAACAGATACATATCGCCCTGGCGACCTTATCGCCGCCAGCTCCAAGGTTGTAAAAGTTGAGCGTTTACGGGTCTACATAGAAAACTCCGACGGATCGATCTCGATCTTGGAGCTTGAGTCAGAATTAGGCTCCGGCACGTCTTCTGCCACCGCCTCAAGAACTGCCCGACGCCCTGCGGTGCCGGGGGAAGGGGTGCGGCAAATAAATGATACCAGTTGGCACATCAGCACGGAGCGCGCCACCCAGATTCGCAGTGACATCGGCAATATTGTCCGTCAGGCCCGGGTAGAGCCCGTGGTGGAACAAGGGCAGACACAGGGATTTGTCGTAAAATACATCCAACCAGGAACGTTGCTCACCCAGATGGGAATAATGCGCGGCGATGTAATAAAACGTGTCAACGACACGTCCCTGGACAGCCCAGAAAAGGGGCTACAGGTATTCCAGCAGTTGCGCGAGGCGAAAACCATGAGCCTGAGCATTGAGCGCAACTCCACCCCAATGACGTTTTCGTACGAAATAAGATAGATACAAAAGGAGACCTATGGTGTTGACCCGATATACCTGCCGCCTTGTGGTGGCCACATTTCTGACCCTGGCCCTGCTCGTACCTGGCAACTGGCTCCCGCGCTCCGCCGCTCTGGCCGCAGCGCCGGAAGCCATTACCCTTGATTTCAAGGATATCGAACTCTCTGACTTCATTCAGACCATCAGCGAGCTCACCGGGAAGAATTTTGTCTATGATCAGAACGTGCGGGGCAAGGCTACCATTATCTCGTCCCAGCCCATGTCTAGAGAAGAAGCATACCAGCTATTCCTGACGGTCATGAATATCAAGGGCTACACCGTAGTGCCCTCGGGCAAAACCAATAAAATTGTTGAAATCAAGGATGCGCGGGTCAACAGCCTCCCCACAACCACGCACGCCAGCAGCAGCGACCAGTTTGTCACGCGGATGCTGACCTTAGAACACATCGATGCGGCAGATGTTGCCAGCGCCATTATCAGCCCCCTGATGGCCCAGACCGGCAACATCGTAGTATATGAGCCTTCAAACAAACTCATCATTACCGACAACGCCGCCAACATTCAGCGCTTTGCCACCATCCTGCGCGAGTTGGATCAACCTGGGGAACAGAATGAAATGCAGGTGATCGCGCTGGAATATGCCGACGCCATAGAAACTGCAAAGATCTGCAACGACCTGCTGGAAAGCAGTAGTCCTACCGCCACACGCGCCATCCGTGATCGCAAGGTTACCACCAGCCCTACTACAAAACAGAGTAAAATCATTGCCTACGAACGTGCTAACAAACTCATCGCCGCGGTCTCACGCACGGAGTTGAGCCTTATCACCAATCTGGTAAGAGAGCTGGATCAAAAACCCAACCAAGAACACTCCCGCATCAATCTGTATCGACTTAAAAATGCAGATGCCGTCATCCTGAGCGAGAGCCTGAACACCATGCTCAGTGGGGTTAAGCCCGCTACGGATAAAATCACTCCAGCCGTGGCCAAAAATGCGTTTTCCGATGCCATCACCATTTCACCGGACAAGCCCACCAACTCTCTGATTGTCAACGCTACCCCAGAGGATTACCGCTCCATTGAAGATATCATCCGCAAGCTGGATATTCAGCGGCGGCAGGTGTACGTAGAGGCTCTGATTATGGAGCTCTCCATGCAAGCCACGGAGGATCTGGGCATCGGGCTGCAGGGTGGCTTCGAAGTGGGGAGCGATGGCATTATCGGCGGGAGCATCAACATGGACGGTGCTGTGGATGCCAGCATGCTGAGCCAATCGGTTAAAGGTATTCTGGCTGGAGGTTTCGGCAAGCTGATAAGCTTCACAGATACAAATGGTAACACAGTCAGCATTCCGGCTTTTTCTGCCTTATTAAAACTGTCTAAAACTGACAGCAATGTGAACATCCTCTCGGCGCCACGCCTGCTCACCTCCGACAATGAGGAAGCTGAAATCGTGGTGGGAAGCAACGTCCCCATTATAACCTCACGCTTGACCGATTCAGGCAGCAGTTCTCTAGCGCAGAGCGTCTCCGTGGAGCGTAAGGACGTAGCCCTGACTCTGCGTATAACCCCGCAGATAACCGACGGCAACCAACTGCGCCTGAATATCTACCAAGAGACCACTGCTATCGACAATACCAATACCGTCGGCGACGTCGATCAGGTGGGACCGACATTTACTACCCGCAAGCTGACAAGTACGGTGTTAGCGCGCAATGGCCAGAGTATCGTCCTCGGTGGTCTTATTTCTAACGACAAGCAGCGTAAAGAATTCAAGGTTCCATTCCTGGGAGATATCCCGCTGCTGGGATTTCTGTTCAAGACCACTTCTTTCGAAGATAAAAAGACCAACCTGCTTATCTTTATAACACCCACCATCATCGAATCTGCACAGGAACTGAATGCTATCACCGAAAACAACCGGATCGAGTTTGATCAACTACGCCTCGAACTAGGGCAAAAGTCAAACACCACGGAGTTGAAGTAGGCATGAAAAACACACAACAGCTAGGACAGATCTTGCTGCGCGAAGGCAGTATCAGCCAAGAGGATCTCGACGCTGCCCTGCACAAGCAGACGGATGAACATCAGCCCCTTGGGCAGATCCTCATCCGCCAACGCAGTCTGACCGCAGCACAGTTGTGCACCGCGCTGGCGCTCCAATCTGGCATCCCCTGCGCCGACACATTGCCTGAAGTGGTAACCGAAGAGTCTCTGTTGGAGCTGCTACCACTTACCTACGCCAGGGAACATGGCATCATGCCGCTGCGCTGGGATGATGCGACCTTGCAGGTGGTGATCGACGATCCGTATGCCCTTACGGCGATAAATGACCTAGAAGCACTGGTGGATGCACCGCTGAAGCTGTGTCTGGCTCCACGCGACGCCGTAATGGGACTGATTAACCGCAGCTACGAAATCCATGCCGGGGGCGCTTCGGAGATGGTGGCGGATATGGACGCCGAGCAAGCGGGTGCCGCGCCGACACTAGAACCAGATGACCTGCTTGACATCAGTGATGAAGCGCCAGTAATCCGCTTTGTCAACAGCCTGATCACACAGGCCTACAAAGAACGTGCCAGCGATATCCACATCGAACCGTTCGAAAATGAGCTAGTGGTGCGTTACCGCATCGATGGCATTCTATACGAAATCCTGCGCCCTCCAGTGAGCGCCACTGCGAGTATCAGCTCTCGGATTAAGATCATGTCCGGTCTTGATATCGCTGAGAAACGCCTGCCACAGGACGGACGCTTTCGGGTCCGCATCGCCGCCAAGGATGTTGATGTGCGCGTCTCTTCGCTCCCTACCGCCTTTGGCGAGCGCATAGTGCTACGCCTATTGGATAAAAGCAGCAATGTCCTAGCCCTCGAAGATATCGGCATGAAGGATAAACTTCTGCTCCAGATCGAGAAAATGATCTCTGCCACCCATGGGGTGTTTCTGGTAACCGGACCCACCGGCAGCGGGAAAACCACCACCCTGTATGCGGCGCTGAGTCGCCTTGACCGCAAACAAAAAAACATCATTACCGTGGAAGATCCAATCGAATACCAGCTCAGCGGTGTGGGGCAGATTCAAGTTAATCCCAAGATTAACCTCACCTTCGCCAACGGCTTGCGCTCTATTCTGCGCCAAGATCCAGATGTGATCATGATCGGTGAGATCCGCGACCGAGAAACCGCAGAGATTGCGATTCAATCAGCGTTAACCGGACATATGGTGTTTTCCACCCTGCACACCAACGACGCCGCCGGTGGTTTAACCCGTCTGGTAGAGATGGGAATAGAACCCTTTCTAGCCGCTTCATCGGTGGTTGGGATACTGGCGCAGCGCCTAGTGCGTACCATTTGTCCCCATTGCCGGGAGCAGTTCATCCCAGATGAAGTAACCCGCGAGCGACTGAATATAGATATAACTGCAGGGCAGAGCTTCTACCGTGGGCGCGGTTGTGAAAAATGTATGCAGATCGGCTATCGCGGCCGCACCGGGGTGTATGAACTCCTGCGCATTAACGAAAAAATCAGGGCCGCGATTCTGGCTAATGCCGACGCCGGCACTATTCGCAATATGGCGATAGAAGATGGCATGCAGCCTCTGCGCAGCGCCGGCATTGAACTGGCGCTTCAGGGCGTAACCACCATAGAAGAGATCGTCCGGGTTACCCAGGAGGAGAACTAGCGTGGCGCTGTTTGACTACACAGGCTTTGACCAGAAGGGAAAAAACACCAAAGGGACGATCGAAGCTGGTGGAAAGCGTGCGGCGCTGGAGAAACTGCGCCGCCAAGATATCTATGTCAGCAATATTACCGAACAGCGGCGCAGACGCAGTGAATCAAAACTAGCCCAGTTCATGCACACCGGCTCTGTGCGCTTGAACACCGCAGAGTTGGCGACCAGCACCCGCCTGCTTGCCACCTTGCTTGAAGCTGGGGTTCCGCTGGATGAATCGTTGGTGTACCTAGCAGAGCAAAGCGAGAAAGGTGCCCACCGACGTTTGTTTGAACAAATTCGCGCATCGGTACTGCAGGGGATATCGCTGCATAAAGCCATGGAGGAACAGGGCAAAACCTTCCCGCAGATGTACCGACATATGGTACAGGTTGGCGAAAGTAGCGGATCGTTGGATAAAGTGCTGATGCGCTTGGCAGATTTCCTCGAAGAGCAGGCGCGTCTCAAATCCAAAACCTTGGCGGCCCTTGCCTATCCGGCGCTGATGGCTCTAGTCGGTACGGGGGTGCTGCTGTTTTTGGTCACGTTTGTGGTTCCCAAAGTGACCAGGATGTTGACCGACATGGGACAGACCCTGCCAGGGCCTACACGATTCCTTATCGCCACCAGCGACTTTTTGAGTGCGTACGGCTGGATATGCCTGTTGCTGCTAGGGCTTGGAATCGCAGCGCTGTTGCGTTACCGCACCACCGCTAAAGGGCGACTCAAACTTGACGGACTAATTCTTAAAGTTCCGCTATTCGGCAATATTGTGCGCTCAATCGCCACCGCACGCTTCAGTCGCACCCTAGGAACCCTGCTCCAAAGCGGCGTGCCGCTCCTGCAAGCTCTGGAGATCAGCAATAGCCTGCTGCAGAACAGCTGTCTGCACCAGAGTATGGCCCGCTGTAGTAAAGCCGTCCGCGAAGGTGCAAGTCTCGCTCAACAGATCCGCGAGGCAGCGCTGTTTCCCCCCTTGATGGCACAAATGACCGCCATTGGTGAGCGTAGCGGCAATATCGACACCATGCTGCTCAAGGTGGCCGACAACCAGGAGCGCGAAATCGATATAACCTTAGGCGGGCTACTATCCTTACTAGAACCGGTTATGATTCTGGTAATGGGAACGGTGATCGGCTTTATTGTGCTAGCAGTATTACTCCCTATTTTTCAGGCCAGCCAAGGGCTGGGCTAATTACCCAAGGGCTGAGCTAATTACGGATACATCTGGAAGTCAGGCAAACATATACATGCAAAACCCATAGGAGCATCCAACATGAAACATATAAAACCGAAATTATCTACCCAGAGCGGTTTCACCCTGATCGAAGTTATGGTGGTTGTCGTTATTCTCGGCATTCTGGCCGGACTAGTGGTCCCAAGACTGCTCGACCGCCCCGAGGAAGCACGCCGCACCAAGGCGGTGCTGCAAATTAAGAGCATCGAAGAGGCTCTTGCCCTGTATAAGCTCGACAATGGCACCTTCCCGCAGACGAGTCAGGGCCTTGAGGCGCTGGTGGAAAAACCCGTAAAAGGGCGCGTCCCCATTAAATATCGCGAGGGAGGCTATCTGGATAAAGTCCCCAAAGATCCATGGAACAGCGACTACGTGTATCTGTCGCCAGGATTGAACGGCGACTACGACCTAATGTCCTACGGAGCAGACGGTGAAGCAGGCGGTGAAGGCAATGATGCGGACATCAAAAGTTGGGAGATTGAATAGGGAGGGTGAGCAAACTCCCCATTCAAAGCAGGCAATTGAAGACACCCCTAACAACCGCGGCTTTACCCTTATTGAGCTGGGTATGGTGCTGTTTCTCCTCGCTCTATTCGCAGTCTTAACCATACCGCTGCTACGCTCCAACGCAGCTGATGACCTGCGTAGCGAAGCACATAAAATAGCAACTTCGGTGCGCTACCTATACAACGAAGCGGCTATCAGCGGTACAGAGCATCGCCTGCGCTGCGAACTGGAGGCGGGTGAATTTGCCTTAGAGTTTGTCGATGGTACCGGAGAGTGGCGCGGCATAGACGGCAAGCGCAACACCATTACCCTAAACAACAATGTCCACATCCAGGAGGTCTGGATCGAAGATAGGGGCAAGATCATCAATGGCAGCGCCACCATAAACATCTATCCGCAGGGCTGGATGCCGGCCACCACCATTCATCTCCAGACCGGTACGGGTGCTAAGATGACAGAGCTCAGCATCCACCTGTTACCGCTCAGTGGTATCGCCGAAATTGAAGAGGGCTACCATGATTTCGAGGATTGAATTGCGCGCCGATTCTTCAGCACAGTCCGGCTTCACCCTCCTCGAAGTTATGCTGGCAGTAGTTATCATAGGCACTGTATTTGTCGCCTGCCTGACGCTGGTAAATCAGTCTATCCACAGCCAGAGTCGGGTAGAAAACATAACCACCGCCACCATGCTGGCTAGGCATAAAATGAGCGAACTGGAGGCAGAGGCGCGGCGCGGATTCTCCACCAATCCTGAAGAATCCGGGACCTACGAAGAACCATACAGCCAATATGCCTGGGAAGTTGAGTATCTTCCCACCCCACTTGACGAGGTGCTACAGATCCGCGTAAGTGTGCGCTGGGGCACTTCAGAGCGCAACGAAGAGGTCGTCATTGATTCATTCAGGTATAACTGAGCTGCATCCCGAATCGGGACGCAGGTGCAGATACACATACAAAGACAACCTGCGGTGCTGCGGAGGCTTCACCCTCATTGAAATCCTGGTGGCCGTCACCATCTCCAGTCTGGTGTTGACTGGAGTGTACGGTATCTTTACGCGCGTGAGTATGGCCGAGCGGGAAATCCGCGCCAGAGCTGAATGCTACCACCACGCCCGCAGTATCTTTAATCGCCTGGGAAAAGAGATAGGCGCAGCAGTATTACTGGCCGATGTACCAGAATCTGAGTTCAAAACCGCAGAGCATGGTGAGCTAACGTTTACTTCAACCTCTGTTCCAGGAGCAGATGGAAGCATTTCGCTGCAGCAAGTACATTACAGGGTAGAGGCCAGGGAGAATGCCGCTGACGAAAATGAAACCCTGAAGCTGCAACGCTACAGCACCGCGCTGTTTTCCCAGCAAGGCGAACCGCAATGGCGCCGATTGAGCTCAAAGGTGGTTGAATTACAGTGGCGTTTTCACGACGGAACCGCGTGGATTGATTCCTGGGATAGCGATATCCGCAAAACCCTGCCACAAACCGTTGAGTTGCGCCTGATCCTCTCCTGTTCTGGCCACAAGGTGGAGAGTGTAACGGCTTTCGATCTTTTCATGGCGGGAAGTTCCTAATGCACCGACTGCGGCAAGAAAAAGGGATGGCACTATTGCTAGTTCTGGCTCTGAGCGCCCTACTTTCGGCGCTGGTGGTTCAAATAGCGTTCAACTCCTACGTCGACTTGCGTCTGGTGGAGACCTTTCGCGACCAAACCAGGGCGCAATATATAGCGCGAGGTGGTATCGAAGTGGGACGCTACCTGCTGAACAGCGACACCAACGAATATGATGGT
>JAQUDG010000153.1 GCA_028685815.1 Desulfuromonas sp. | reverse complement strand
TGGCTTATTTCCCCGAAGACTCTGAATATTTTGAGCTGTACTGGAATGAAATGAACTACTGCCTCGAATTCGCACTGGCTAACAGAAAGCTGATGATGGAGCGGGTAAAGGCGGCATTTAAAGAGATTTTGCCCGAGGTGAAATTTGTAGACTTTATCAATAAACCGCATAACTTCGCTGCGAAAGAGGAGCATTTCGGCGAGATGGTGATTGTGCATCGTAAGGGTGCAACGCGAGCCCGCAAAGGGGAGTGGGGGATGATCCCAGGCTCCCAGGGGACGCGCTCTTTTTTGGTGAAGGGCAAGGGGGAAGCGCAGTCTTTTGAGTCGTGTTCTCACGGTGCCGGAAGAATCATGAGTCGGGCGCGGGCGCGCAAAACTTTGGACTTGAAGGAGGAGGTGAAATCCCTCAACGCGCGTGGAATCCTGCACGCCATTCGTGGGCGCTCCGATCTGGATGAGGCACCGGGGTCGTACAAAGATATCGACGAGGTGATGCAAAACCAGACCGACTTGGTTGAGGTGCAGATTGAACTGCAGCCCCTAGCGGTTATCAAGGGGTAGTTCATCTGATCCGCCACACTTGACTATTGGGTTGGGCGCAAAAAGCGAAGTGCTCTTCGCGCCCTAATCCGTCTATGCGAGAGTGGGGACCGTCAATACGGGCACTGCGGACTTACGCACCACCCGCGCCGCTGTGCTCCCCAGCACTACCAGCGCCAACCCTGTGCGCCCATGGGTGCCGACCACAATGAGGTCAACTTTTTCACTTTTGGCTACATCGTTGATCACCTTGAACGGAATGCCGATTTCGAGTCTGGTTTCGTAGCTTCCAGCCTTGAAGTAGCGCGGGCAGAACTCCTTCATGTTGGTTAAAGCAAGCTTCTCAACGCTGCGCTCAAGCTCGGCGTAGTTGTCACTTTGAATCCTAAGGCGATTAGAGTCTGCCAGTTCGTTAGCAACATGCAACACCAGCACCTGCGCTTGATGTAGATCTGCCAAAGCACGAGCATATTCTGCAGCTATGGCAGAACCTTCGGAAAAATCTGTTGCGTATAGTATTTTGCTGATTTTTGCCATGCCAGCCTCCATTTAGGGTGTGTGGACATTGTACCGATGTGCAATAGTTTTAGCTATGCCTGTTGCGCCAGAGCTTCATCGCGCTTGTTTTTAGCTTTTTGCATAAACCACACCGTGGCAATAATCGCACCACCTGCCAGGTCCGTACTCAAGGTAGGCCAGTAGAGTAAAATTGTGGCTGGAATCAGAAGGAGCCACTCCAGCACGTTGGTGCGCCTGATCCAGTATCCCATCAATAAACTCGAGAAAGCGACCGTTCCCAAAATTGCCGAGAAAAACGAAGAAAATATCTTGAATGGGGTTACTGCTTGTTCCGTGCGGACCAAGAGCTCACCAGGGTTGATCATGGAGCCAGGGTGGGCAAAAACCTGCGTGGCTGTAACATCCTTTTCGGACTTGATTTCGAGGATCTCGCCGCCAACGTTGATGATGGCGACTACATCTCCCTTAAAGATCAGCTGTTCGTTTTCAACCCTCAGTTCCACAATGCTGCCAAAGGGGGCATCGAATTGTGGAGTGGTGAGATCTACTACTTTGCCTTGAAGCAGGATGCTAGGGGTGAAAGCAAACAGCAGTGGCATTACGTAAAGCATTTTTGCAAACCGGAATGCGGTCCAACCGGTTTTCCACGGGTCCGATCCTGCTATTGCGGCACCAGCGTATGCGGCAACACACACCGGCGGGGTGATGTTGGAATCTTGACTGAGCCAGTAAACGATCTGGTGTGCAGCAATAACGCCAACGCCAAGCGTTCCCAGGGCTGGAACCGCAAGGACGGCGACAATCAGGTACGATGCTGTAACCGGAACCCCCATCCCAAGTACCAGCGATGCCAGAGCTATGAGGAAAAGGGCGAGCAGTAGATTGTTGCCGGCCATGGCGATAATCAAATCCGAGAACTTGAGCCCCATCCCCGTCAGGGCGATGGTCCCGACAAT
This sequence comes from Desulfuromonas sp., assembly GCA_028685815.1. Classification (GTDB taxonomy): domain Bacteria; phylum Desulfobacterota; class Desulfuromonadia; order Desulfuromonadales; family Desulfuromonadaceae; genus JAIVHC01. Next base: position 2,522 of record JAQUDG010000153.1, on the reverse strand, counting down.
GACGCCGATAACTCCAACAGTGGCTCCAATGATCAGGGTATTGCGCGCCCCCGTCTGAATTGCCTCCCAAATCTCTTTGAGCCCCATGCGGGTTTCTTTCTTGACCCAACTCATGGCAACACAAGAAATAGTAGCCCAGAAAGCGGCAAATCCAGGAGAGCGCCCCATCATCATCAGAGCGGTGATGATCACTAGGGGCATAGCGTAATACCAGTCGTTTTTAAGCACTGTGCGCCAGTGGGGGAATTCTTCATCCTGAATTCCAACAATGTTTAGTTTTTTTGCTTCAAAGTGGATTACGCAGAAAACCGAAAAGAAATACATCAGCGCCGGCCCGACGGATATCAGCATAATATAGGAGTAGGGTTTTCCAGTGAGCTCGGCCATCAAGAAGCCGCCTGCACCCATAATCGGGGGAAGAAACATGCCGCCTATTGATGCGGCCGGCTCGATGGCACCGGCTATATGGGGGCGAAATCCGGCCCGTTTCATCAGCGGAATGGTAAATGCGCCGGTGGATACGGTATTGGCAATGGCGCTGCCCGAGACAGAGCCAAACAACGCGGATGCGATAACTGCAACCTTAGCTGGTCCGCCGGTGCTGCGTCCGGCCAGGGCCAGGGGCAGATCAATAAAAAAGCGCCCTGCACCCGATTTATGCAGAAACGCGCCGAAAAAAATAAACAGTATTACGTATGTGGCCAGAACCTCGGCCATAACCCCGAACACCCCATTGGTGGTGAGGAACAGGGCATTGCAGATGCGTTCAAGGCTAAAACCGCGATGTGCCAGCAGTTCCGGCATGTAGGGACCAAAATAGGCAAAAACGATCATAGCCATGCCAATAAAGGTCATGGACCAACCCAATACCCGACGGCACACCTCGAAGGATATCAGTATCCCCGTAATACTGATGAGCGCATCAAGTTCATTTTCTGCCCCGGCGCGCCAGTTGAGGGCTTCGAATTGGCTCAACCAGTAGTAAACTACTCCGGCAGCTACCAAGGCAAAGAGCACATCGGAAGTGGTCGGCAGGTTCTCCCAACGTCTGGCACAAAAAACATCGGCATAGTGGAGCACAACGGCTAAAGCTGCCATCGTAAGCAGCAAGGGCCACATGGGCATCAATGCGCTCAGTCCGGTCCCTAATCCTGCATGGAATTGCTCCGAAATATCCATGAGGCGTTCATAGAAAATCGTGTGATCTTTGTAGTAAAAAAAGATGGAACCTGCACTGCTTAAGATAAAAGCAAGGATGAAGTTGAGCCCTGCGCGTACCCATGTTTTGCCCGCTGGGTAGAGCAAAAATACCAAAATATAGGTGATGAGCACATAAACACCCAGATGGTACTGGGTGCCGACAGATTTGATCCCTGCAGCATAAAAATAAAACAGCACTAGGAAGGCGCCGAGCGCGGCTACGATAAAGCTCCAGAAGCCGGTTGGTTTGCGAAATGACTTGGAGTCCTTTTCGACAATCTTCTTAAGTTTTTCCTGCTCTTCCGGGCTTAGATCCTTAAAGTTATTCTCGAGTTCTTCGGACATGACGCGCTCCGTTCGGGTAATACTTAAATTATAAAAAAGAAAAGGGGGCATTAAAAAGGGAACGAGAGCCTGTTAAGATCTCGTTCCCTTTATTGGATAGGCTGTGGTGCGTAGTTTTACTTCTGGTCAGGGGTAAGTGTCAAACCTTTTTCTGTCCAGAACTTTTGTGCCCCTGGGTGAACCGGAGTTGCAACCCCAAATAGTCCATCTTTAGTGCTCATGGCACTGGCGGCACGATTGGCGCTGACCATGAAGCCAAGACCTTCGTCAGAGTAGATATCGCGCAGCGCATTGAATACATGCTTATCTTTCATATGTTTACCCGCAGCCCAGATAGCCGAATCCTGGATGGTGTGTACATCGTAGTCAACCCCTTTGTAGGTTCCTGCGGGGATAACCACCTTGGTGTAGTAAGGGTTTTCTGTAAAAAAATCGGTAGCTTCGCCCGCTTCAACCAAGCTTAGCAGCTTGATGGAGTTGCTGGACGCGGCCTGAATAACTGAGGCGTTAGGATAACCGGCGAATACCCACACTGCATCCACCAGTTTGTCTCCCAGAGCTGAAGCTCCCTGGCTGTAGCCAATGAATTCGGTGCTGATACTATCCCACAGACCAACTCCGGTGAAATAACGTTGGGCAGATGCAGCCGCGCCGGAGCCTGCTGGGCCTACGGCAACGCGCTTGCCGGTGAGGTCTTGTACGGAGTTGATACCGCTTGAAGACAAAACAAGCAGATGTGCCGGAGCCCCATACAGGTAGCTCATAGCGAGTACGTTGGGGTATTTGCGGGTGTCGTTGGTTAGCTGCCCGATGCGCGCTAGATACAGGTCACCAGAGTACACAATGCCAAAGTCAGCATCCACAGAATTAACCCGACGTAGGTTTTCGACCGAGCCAGCAGATGCCATGTTAGATATATCTATGTCTTTTTCCATGCGCGACAATCTTGAAGAGATTGCATTGGCAAAATACTGGAA
>JAQUDG010000152.1 GCA_028685815.1 Desulfuromonas sp. | reverse complement strand
TCACAAAATGTGATTTATTACCCTATTTTGATTTTAGTATCGAAAAAGCTGTCAGAGAAGCGCGCAAACTCAATCCATCGTCGTGCGCGCCCAAATCAGCCTTGGTTGATGGGGTGAAGATCACCTCAGGCAGTCGATCACTTTCCTTGAGTCCTTTAGGCAAGGCAATGCCGCAGATTGAGCCTTTTTCTTTGTACTCTTTCCAGCCGGAACCGGATATATACCCGCGTACAATACACTCAACCGGCAGGGGGCGAGCTTTCTTAACCAACATGCTACGCCCTTCGAGTTGATCTCGATACTGCTGCGCCACTGCGGGATATTCATCGACATTAGTACTAACTATGTGGTGCGGAATAATATCGCCCATTTTTTCAAACCAGAATTTAGAAATTTCCGTCAGCACTAGACCTTTATCTGGAATTCCTTCATTCATAATTACATCAAAGGCGGAAATACGGTCGCTGGTGAGAATAAGCAGGTGCTCGCCCACATCGTAAACATCACGGACTTTGCCTTTATTCACTAGCTGCATTTCCGGGCAATTTGATTCGAGAATAACCGGTGTCATAATGGACTACTCCTCTTTCAACGTATTTAAAATGGATGGTGCAATGATAACAGCAACACTCTGACGTTTCTCATCCAGCACAGCCTGCAAGGCGGCATCTTGTTTTGACCGCCGCACTTCTGCTTCAATGGCGTCAGACTCCTCCTGACTCAATTCGGCTGGATTTGCCGCTTGGAGTTGCTTCAGTTTTATTACGTAAAAGTTATTACCCTGCCGATACGCCTGCTCTGCGACAGGATGTTCAATACTTAAGGAAAATGCAGCTTGCGTCAGCTCTTCATGCGGCCCAATCCCGGGGACTACACCTCCCAAGGTACGCGCAAACAGTCCTGTTTCCTTTACCGCAGCTGCAGAAGGTGCCACGGCGGCTATCTCACCTCCCTGTAACAGTGTCTGCACAGCAGCGCCAGCCTGTTGCTCCGCCATCGCTACCGCCTGCTGCAGACGTACCTTGTTCTCGACATCGGCGCGCACCTGCTCCAGTTCGGGGATATAGCTTGGTTTGCGCTCTGTTACTTGAGCCAAAACCACCTTATTTCTAATTTTGAGAGGTTTGAGCATATTCCCCTCCGAAACACCGAAAGCCTGATTACCGAGCTCTGGAACGGTACCTATCCCCCCAATGGTTTCATTGCGGGCAAAAAGACCGGTCTTCAGCGGAGACAACCCAAGCTGTTGCGCCACCGTTACGATGCCACCCTGCTTGCGATTCATGTTGTATGCGTCAATAGCTTTCTCATAGGCAAGTTTGATGCTCTGATCTGCTATAAATCCTTCAACGACCTGCCCGCGCACTTGTTCAAGAGGCTTGTAACCTGCCTGAATATGCTCCGTAGCCTGTATAATATGGTAGCCGACATTACTTTCTACGACTCCGCTTATCTCCCCTATCGCTAGGGCGAAGGCAGCATTTTCAAATGCTGCACCAAACGTGTCGCGCTTGAAATATCCAAGATCGCCCCCGGCAGCGGCACTCTCTACATCTTCGGAGTACCGTTTCGCTAGAGTCGCAAAATTATCCGCATTAAGTTCAGCAAGGACTTTCAGTGCTTGCGCACGTTTATCCTGACGTGTCTGCGCATCGGCATCCGGCGCAACCTTAAACTGGATATGTCGCGCCTGAAGCTGCTCTTCGATACTAAACTCGTCCAAGTGGCGCTGATAATAGCGCTCCAACTCTTCTGGGGTCGGGTCGATTTGTTCGCGCACCGACTCCGCGGAGATTTCTACATACTCAAGAGCCACCTGTTCTGGGATTCTGTACTGTTCTTTATTTTCGCCGTAATAACGCTCAACTGCCGCAGCATCTAATACGACTGCATCGAGATAGTTCTTAGGGTCAAACTCTACATACGCCAAATTTATCTTTTCCATAATGCGACGGAACTCTGCCACTACATCTGCATCGGTGACCTGCACCTGTCCCTGAATTTGCGCACGCACGCGGTTCACCAGCATCTGATGGCGCTGCATCTGCTCAAAATCTTGTGGTGTCATGCGCTGATAACTTAGCACCTCAACATATCTTTTTTTATCGAAGGTCCCGTCAACTTGGAACACTTCCACCGAAGCGATCGCAGAGACAAGCTCGTCCTTGCTAACCTTAATTCCCATCTCAGCGGCTTTTTTAAGCAGCAACGCTTGGTCGACAAGCATATCCACCGCTTGGCGCGTAAGCTGGAGTTGTTTTTCATTTTCAGGGGTAAAGGTGTCTCCATACAGATTTTTGTACAGGTTATATAAATTATTGTGGGCAATGCGGAATTCATCGAAGGATATATCGATATTACCCACCTTAACGGCAACGGTGAGCTGTTCATTCTGCTCTTGCCCTTTCCCCCAAACTAGGAAAATCGTACCGATAAAGGCCGTTATAATTGTCCAGAAAACAACTTTTACAATGAATGTTTTCTGCTTTTTGCGAATCAGGTCGAGCATTTTAGTATTTCTCCTTTATTTCCCCTTGGAAGCGCCCCAAAAGCGCTTATCTATTACACGCATAAGTCTCTATCAGGCGCAGCGTAAAACCAGGGTCGAATATTAGATAAGCACAGGGCGAAATGCAACATATTATATAAAGAAGACTTTCCGTCCTCTGCTGGCCAAAACGGGGGATATTTGTGCGGCACATTTCTTTTAAACTTGAGTGCTTGCAGCCTTTCTGCTACCTTGCACAATTGGCGCAAAGCACCGCTAGCCTCAACCATATCCCGTAAAAAGAGGCAATGGTTGGAGCCATGCCTACAACAAACTTACCGAAAGTGATTTTGGATCATGCTAAATATATTTAACGCCCTGCTAGGAGTTTTCTCCAACGACCTCGCTATTGATTTAGGTACCGCCAATACGCTGGTTTACCTTAGAGGCAAAGGAATTGTGGTGAGCGAGCCTTCTGTGGTGGCTGTGCAGAAAGATGTCAGCGGCGCAAAAAGAGTGCTGGCAGTCGGGGTCGAAGCTAAAAAAATGCTCGGGCGTACTCCCGGAAGCATAGTCGCAATTCGCCCGATGCGCGATGGAGTCATCGCTGATTTTGATATCACCGAGGAGATGCTGCGCTACTTTATCCAAAAAGTTCACAATCGCAAAGCGCTGGTACGTCCTCGCATCGTAATCTGTGTACCCTCGGGGATCACTCAGGTAGAAAAACGCGCCGTCAAAGCATCAGCCGAAGCGGCGGGAGCGCGAGAAGTATATCTAGTTGAAGAACCAATGGCTGCTGCCATCGGAGCAGGGCTCCCCATAACTGAAGCCCATGGCAGCATGATTGTGGATATTGGTGGTGGCACCACCGAAGTGGCAATTATCTCCCTTGCAGGTATTGTCTACGCCCAAAGTGTGCGCGTTGGTGGAGACAAGCTTGATGAAGCCATTACCCAGCACCTTAAACGCCAGTACAACATGCTCATCGGTGAGCGCACCTCTGAACAAATCAAGATCGATATCGGCAGCGCACTTGAAGGTGATGAAGAGACAACCATGGACGTCAAAGGACGTGACATGGTGACAGGAATTCCACGCACCCTGAGCATTGGCTCTGCTGAAATTCGTAAGGCCATGGCAGAAACGGTCAACGCCATTGTAGAGGGAGTGCGGGTAGCATTGGAGCGCACTCCGCCTGAGCTCGCGGCAGATATTGTCGACAAAGGGATTGTGCTAGCCGGCGGTGGCGCCATGTTACGCAATATTGATAAGCTGCTGCACCGCGAAACTGGCTTACCGGTGGTGATAGCTGACGAGCCTCTGTCCAGCGTTGTTTTGGGTGCAGGTAAAATACTCGATGAGCTGGAGTTGCTGCGTCGTGTGGCGATAAGCAGCTGAGATTATGCTGGAGTTCAACGCAAGCCAAAAAAAACAGCAATCCTTTCTTTACACTGGCCTGGGTTAAATGCTTGAATTCATTAGTCTGCAAAAGCGTTTATTCGCCCTTTTCGTACTCCTTTTATGCGCCCTGCTGCTTTACAGCTATGACTTGCGCAAGAAACCAGACACCAATCTGTTTGAACGTAGCATATTGCTTCTGACCGAACCGTTGAGCCAAGGGATAACCAGAACTACTAATGGCGTAATCACTTTGTGGCAAGACTATCTGTACCTGGTTGGTGTCAAACTTAAAAACAATGAACTGGTACTCAAACTAAATCGACTGAGCCACCTTGAAATAGAGAACAACGAACTGGCCGCGGAAAATGTACGCCTGAAGCAACTGCTAAACTTTCGCGACAGGGTAAAGGGAGAAACTGTTCCAGCTCTGGTGATCTCTGCTGATGCCATGAACTGGTTCCGCACTATAACCATCAACAAGGGCACCGATTCCGGGATTCAGGAAAATATGCCCGTGGTCGCAGCGTCTGGGGTTGTAGGTAGGACCATCAAGTGTGCGGCCAAAAGCTCCAGAGTGTTGCTTATTACCGATGCATCCTCAGCGGTAGCAGCACTTGTGCAGCACAACCGCATCAGAATTATAGCGC
>JAQUDG010000045.1 GCA_028685815.1 Desulfuromonas sp. | reverse complement strand
TGGGTTAGCTTGTCCCCAGTTCCGCAGTTTATCGCTTTGGCTCCTGCAGTAACCAGACAACATATTCACCCGAAGTGAAATTTTGGTGAGGGAGGAGGATTCGAACCTCCGAAGTCTACGACGGCAGATTTACAGTCTGCTCCCTTTGGCCACTTGGGTATCCCTCCAAAGGACTTTCTTAAAGGCTTGCGCCTGTTTTTTCTATGGAGCTGGCGAGAGGACTTGAACCCCCAACCTACTGATTACAAGTCAGTTGCTCTACCAGTTGAGCTACGCCAGCGCAGAGTTGCAATGTGTACCCCATACCAGCTTGGGTTGCAACCTTTTTTTCTATTACATTTCTTTTGTGTGTGAACGCAGAGGGTTATAGTTGAATTGAGTGCGGGTGTCAACCGTTTTCCGTGCTTTTTTATACCTAATGTTTTTTTTCTAGCTCTAGACGTTGGCGTACAGCTTCAAACAAGGCAACACCTGTGGCCACAGAGACGTTAAGCGATTCAACCTCTCCCGGCATGGGTATCTGCAGCGCAGCATCGCAGGCCTGCAACACTCCAGGGCGGAGGCCACTCCCCTCACTCCCAGCGACCAATGCGATATCACCATTCAAGTTGGTTGCATATATTGAAACTGCATCAGTCAGTGCCAGGCCGTATACCCATACGCCTTCGGCCTTGAGCGTTTCAATAGTGCGCGCAAGGTTCGTGACCTGACACAACGTGATAGCACCTAAGGTGCCTGCGGCAACTTTTTCCACCACCGGCGTCACTTGACAGCTGCGGTCTTTTGCGTAGATCACAGCCTGACATCCGGCAGCGGCCGCAGAACGGATCAGAGCCCCAAAGTTATGCGGGTCTGTTATACTGTCCAACAATAGAAAAAACCGCCTAGCGGGCGGGTTATTCCGCAGAACCTCCGCTAGGGTTTTGTGCTCTATGGGTTCAGTATATGCCGCAATGCCCTGATGTCTGTCGGTAGCGCAGAGGCGTGTGAGTTCGCCACGCTCCAACTGCTTGACATCTATGCCTCGCTGACGGGCGCAGTCAATAAGCTTCTGCACTCGCGGATTAGCGCCTTCGCGCACATACACCAACGAGTGGACGCGTGAACGTAAACCGCTCGACTCTTCGCCTCCAGATTCTAGGGCGGCGGCAACGACATTAACCCCGCATACAAGCCTATGCTTAGCGTTATACTTGCCCACGCGCACCTTCCATTTCTGCAACTATGGCGCGCGCAGCCGCGATTGGATCTACTGCAGCGGAGATCGGACGCCCCACCACGATGTAATCAGCCCCCGCGGCCATCGCCGCTGCAGGAGTGACAACCCGCTGCTGATCATCCACCGCCGCAAATGCCGGCCTTACTCCCGGTGTCACCACCAAAAAATCTTTCCCACAAGCAGCGCGAATAAGCTTTGCCTCACGTGCAGAAGCCACCACTCCTTTAAGACCTGACTCCCTTGCCAGAACCGCCAAACGTGCCACCATCTCATCCACAGGATGTTCAATCCCCACCGCGCGCAAATCCTCTGCGGTTGAAGAGGTCAATACCGTCACCCCCAGGGTTATGGGGACATCCCACCCCTCATTCAGCGCTGCGGCACGCAGTCTTTCTTGCATGGTGGACATCATGTTGGCTCCCCCTAGCGCGTGAACATTGAACATCTTCACCTTCAAGCGCGCTGCTTCAACCGCCGCGGCCGCTACGGTGTTAGGGATATCATGATACTTAAGATCAAGAAACACTTGGGCTCCAGCAGCGTGGACCATCTCGACAACTGCCGGACCACAACGGGTAAACAGTTGCTTACCCACCTTAAACATCCCTACCTCACTTCTGAGCACTTCAACCCAATGTGCAGCAGTTTCAAATGTATCTACATCCAGCGCAAAAATAAGCCGGTCTTTCATGATTCACTCTCCATCTATACAGGTGACGTCGAAAGGACAACACGCTATCTAAGACGCACTATCAGTCAAGCAGCTTGCGGCGGGCACGCATGGTAAACTCCTGCACCCGTCGCACCATATCAGTCGCGGCATCAGCACCCATTTCTCTTCTGGCCATAGAGCATTCAAGATACACAACCTCTGTGAGCGCTTCCACCAGTAGACGCTTTTGTTCATCCAGTTCAAGCCCGTTAAGATTCTCCGCCAGAGCACGCATATCTAGGGTGCCATCAGGGTGAATCTGCACTCCTCTAAATACATATATATGCGGATGGGGCAGCTCACGGATAAAGCGATTAACCTCTGCTAGCATTTCACCGCTGTACGGGCTGACTTGCGCGTACAGCAGCGCCAACATTTCATTAAACAAGGCAAGTATGGTTTCAAGTTCAGGCGCCAGTGGTTGCAAATGCTCTTCGCACTCGGTTACTTCGAGCATCCCCTTCTCCACCAATTGATACATGGTGCGAAGCGCGTCATATTCCGACATTTCGCTCGCCCCGAGGAGTTTGCGCACCGACTGCCCTGCGACATAAAGGTGGCGCATCAAGATCTTTTCCTCCGAGCTCAAATCCTGCGGCACTTTTCCACTGTAACCAAGCACAGCTTCCGGCCCACGCAATCTGCGCCAATACAGCGCTTTTTCATCCACTCGCCGCAGCCCCTCCATGATAAGATTCTGCGTACTCATGGACAGGCGTACAATATTGTCCTGTTCCGGGTCGATCGAAACAAAGAAGCAGCTGCCGCTGTCGCACGCAAACAGCGCATACACAATAGACTCAACTTGCTGACGAGTTGCCAACCACAGATCGCGCGCCGCCACCAGTTGCCGTTTGACCAGCACCTGACTTAAGTTTACGCTGCAGCTAATCTCAGCGCGCACGCTGCGAAGATCCTTGCGCTCAAGCTTCCCCATTTCGCACAGCACCTCACCAAGATCATCTTCTAGGCGTTCACTGGTAGCGAAGATAATCTCTCCGTCTTTGAAAAACAGGCAGCGCAACCCGTCTGGCAGATCGAGGTGTAAGATGCCGGTCTTGCGAAACATGTTGAAAAAAGACAACACATCTGGAATGCCCACAGTGTTGAGGGTGACAATAATCTCTGGCCTCAGTGCTCCATGCACCCCAAGAAGCACGTGTCCCGCAGAGCATGACTCCACCCGCAACTTAGAAGCGCTAAGGTCGGCCACGACGCGGCGCGGCAGCGCCACTCGGCCTCTATCGTCCACCTCCACCTGATACATATTTGATTATTTCCGAGTGGACTGCGTAGACGGTGTAACCTGCGTAAATTTCTGCATGGCTTCCCCCACCTGCCCTACCAACCACTGAAGCGCCTCATCCATAGGCACCATCATTTTCTCCCCAGAACTGCGCCATGAAATTTCGAACACGCCCTCTTTCAGGCCCCGCGCACCAACCGTAACTCGCAGGGGAATCCCGACAAGATCCGCATCCTTAAATTTACTCCCCGGGCGCTCATCACGATCATCAAGCAACACCTCTATACCGTTATCCTGCAATTGCCGGTACAGAGTCTCGCCAGCTTCCGCGACCTGCGCTTCTTTAGGATTGAGCAGAGTAATCAACACTTGGAATGGAGCTATTGGCATGGGAAATATGATTCCGTTAGCATCATGATTCTGCTCAATCGCTGCGGCCACACTGCGCCCGATTCCAATGCCGTAACACCCCATCACCAGGGTCTCATCCTTACCTTCAGCATTCAGCACCGTAGCACCCAGTGCTTCGGAATACGTGGTGCCAAGCTTAAACACGTGCCCTACTTCAATACCGCGCCAACTCTGCAGAGTGCCGGTGCACTCAAAGCGCGGACACCTGTCACCTGCTTCAGCCTGACGCAGATCAGCAAACTCACTCACGGCAAAATCCCGCCCATAGTTGACGCCACGATAATGGGTATCTACAACATTGGCACCCGCAACGCAGTCTGCCATCATGGCAACTTCGTTATCCGCAAAAATTGGGCAACTCAGCCCTATCGGACCAGCGAACCCACACGGCGCACCGCTCAGAACTTCCACCGTCGCTTCGTCCACCAACTGCACCTCGTTACACCCGAGCTTGCGGCACAGTTTGATCTCATTGAGCTCACGGTCACCCCGCAACACCACCGCCACCTGCGCGCCAGCATCGGTCTCGAATAGCAGGGTTTTAAGCATCTGTTGTGGCTGGATGCATAAAAACTCCGCCACTTCAGCCACTGTTTTTTGCCCCGGGGTTTCTACCTTCTCCAACTCCAGCTCGGGCATAGGACACCGACCTTCAGGTTGACGCAGCTGCGCCTTTTCCACATTGGCGGCGTAATCACAAGCATCGCAAGAAACAATGGCATCTTCCCCGGAGTCCGCCAGAACCATAAACTCATGGGAGAACGACCCCCCAATGTTACCGGTGTCTGCCTCTACGGCGCGGAAATTCAGGCCGCAGCGGCGAAAAATATTCTGATATGCGTCGTACATCTTCGCATAGGAAATATCGGCTTGGTCTGAATCCAGATCAAAAGAATACGCGTCTTTCATAATGAACTCGCGCCCGCGCATAAGCCCGAAACGCGGGCGAATCTCGTCGCGGAACTTCCCCTGAATCTGATACAGATTCAGCGGCAGCTGACGATACGATTTTACCGTATTGCGCACCACATCGGTAATCACTTCTTCATGGGTGGGGCCAAGGCAGAATTGCGCATCCTTGCGATCGCGCAGACGCAGCAGTTCACGTCCATACTGATCCCAGCGTCCACTCTCTTCCCACAGTTCCGCCGGGATAACCATAGGCATCAACATTTCCAGACACCCGGCCCGATCCATCTCTTCGCGGACTATCTGCTCCACCTTGCGCACACTGCGCAATCCTAGAGGCATGTAGGTATAGATTCCGGCGGCGACCTTGCGAATCATACCGGAGCGCAACATCAACTGATGACTTACTATTTCCGCATCGGCCGGGGTTTCTTTAAGAGTAGGCATTAAATACTGGCTTAAACGCATGATTTAAATTATCCCTGAAGCTAGATTGAAAAACTGATAGAATAAACGCAGTAGCAAAAGCTAGCCTGTTTCTAGCTTGTTTTGCCCCAAATTGCAATAAATCCATAGCTTCAAGCCATATGCGATTCCGAATACGGTCGCGGATACACGCGGCACAAACCTGCTCATCCATAAATGGACAAATATACGTATAAAAAGGACAATCTAAGCCATGAAGGAAACTCTGACTCTCGCAAATCTGGTGCAACATATTATCGCAGGCACCCCTATCCTCGCGATCAACACCACCAACGAATCACGCAGCATCAACCTAATACAAAATGCAGTTACGCGTGGAGTCAAAGATATTGAAGTGCATCAGTGGAGATGCACCGATGCGACTCAAGAAACTGTGTCGAAAGCTGAACAGGGCAACGGCGCGGTGAAAGCCCTAACCAATGCGATTGGACAACAGGCCGCAGGGGTGTTCGCCTTCATGGACATGCAGTGGTTCTGGCATGATGAGGCTAAAATCCAGCGCCTGCTGCTAGATTTTTCCCAACAGCGCGCGCAAGGTGGGCTCAAGTGTCTTATCTTTCTCGGCCGCGAACTGGAAATACCCAAAGCCCTGCGGAACCATGTGGTTCAGCTATGGCATCCGCTGCCAAATGCGGCCGAGATCTCCTCTTTTCTGGAAAAACTGCGTACCAGTGACCCGTTTCTGGATAAACTTCTTAAGGAGCCGGACGCCATGGAGCACATGGTGCGGGCCGCCCTTGGTCTCGACATGATCCGTTTGGAGCGCGCCCTACGTTTGGCCCGGGTGACCCGTAGTGGCCAATTGGAAGAGGTGGTTTCGGCTCTACACTTGGATAAAAAGAACGCTGTACAGCAATCTGGGGTGCTGGAGTTTGTCGACAACAATCATCAGGCTGATCAGATCGGGGGGATGGAGAACCTAAAGCACTGGATGGAAAAACGCGAGCAAGCGTTTGGTGCCGCGCAACTAACTGCGGGAGAAAACCTCCCCAGCGGAGTCCTCCTCATGGGGATTAGCGGTTGCGGCAAGAGCCTGTTTGTAAAGGCTATCGCCGCACGCTGGAGACTACCTCTGCTGCGGTTGGATATGGCTACTGTATATGCGGGCACCTACGGTTCCCCCGAACACAGCTTAAATCAGGCCTGCGCCCTAGCCGAGGCCATGGCACCCTGCGTACTGTGGATCGATGAACTTGAATCGGGTATCTCCACCCAGGGATTCAAGTCAGGTGGCGGTGCTTCATCGCGCGTACTGGGGTATTTTCTCACTTGGATGCAAGAAAAAGCCGCCCCAGTATTTGTCGCCGCTACCGCCAACGCCATCGAGATGCTCCCAGCAGAAGTGCTGCGCAAAGGGCGCTTTGATGAAATTTTCTACATCGCCCTTCCTGCCTTGGAAGAGCGCAAGGTTATCTTCTCCATCCACTTGCAACGTCAGGGCTTTGAGCCGCAGGCATTTGACCCAGAAACCCTAGCCCATTCAAGCAAGGGGTTTTCCGGAGCTGAGATTGAGCAGGCGGTAGCGAGTGCCAGCTTCGAGGCTCTCGCACTGAAGCGCCCCATGACCCAGAAGGATATCATGGAAGCTCTTGGCCGAACCGTGCCTATCTCAGTTACCATGGCGGAGCAGATCAAAAAAATTGAAGCCTGGGCGTTTAAGCGCGCGGTTCCAGCCAGCGCCGCACAAGGCATGTAGGCACGCACCGCTCCCCGTTGCCTCCAGAGAATTACTGCTCCCGCTGTTGTGCGTCCAGACTTAGAGCCTCCGCCACTAGGGCATCCGCTAACTGACTCTGCGGCACCGAGCGCAACTTTACCCCATGGCGAAACAGCAACCCCATATCCTTGCCTCCGGCGATTCCGATATCCGCCTCGCGCGCCTCACCGGGGCCGTTCACCACACAGCCCATCACCGCGATAGTGAGCGGTGTCTGCAATCCGGACAGGCGCCGCTCCACCTCTTCAGCCACGCTGATTAAGTCGATCTGGCAGCGCCCGCAGGTGGGGCAACTTATAAATACTGGCCCGCGCTGACGCAATCCCAGCGCTTTCAGGATCTCCCAGCCGACGCGCACCTCCTCTACTGGATCACCAGTGAGCGACACCCGCAAGGTGTCACCAATCCCATCGCACAGTAATGCCCCCAGCCCAGCGGCGCTCTTGATGGTTCCGGCCCAGGTAGTACCGGCCTCGGTGATCCCCACATGCAGGGGATAATCCACCTTGTGCGCCAACATGCGATACGCCTCTACGGTGCGGCGCACATCGGAAGCCTTCAGGCTGACCTTCAGCAGCGGATAATTCAAATCCTCCAGAATATGAATATGCCCCAGCGCGCTCTCTACCATCGCCGCAGCGGTGGCATGGCCATAACGCTCCAGCACTTCAGCTTCCAGTGAGCCGCCGTTCACTCCAATCCGGATTGGCACCTGGCGTTCTCGGCATGCGGCCACCACCTCAGCCACCTTCCAGCGGGCCCCAATATTGCCGGGATTGATACGCAGACAGGCCACCCCGGCTTCCAGCGCCTGCAGAGCCAGACGGTAGTCAAAGTGGATATCCGCTACCAAGGGCATAGGACTGATGCGCACCAGCTCCTTCAGTGCGTCAGCCGCTACGGTGTCAGGCACGGCGCAGCGGACAATCTCGCACCCAGCTGCGGCCAACGCCATTATCTGCGCGCCCGTAGCTTCGACATCACGGGTATCGGTACTACACATGGATTGCACCGACACCGGCGCGCCACCACCAATGGTTAGATTCCCGAGCCGTAGAGCACGGGTGGTATAGCCTTCTGCAGGGGGTAACAGCATATTTAAACCTTAAGCATGAAAAGAGACCGGAAAAGAGACCAGAAAAGAAATGATAACGGAACAAATCGGTACAGAGTATAAAGCAATACACGCACGTTGGGTCAAGCGCCAAAAAGAGCTATGTGCTGCCCTTACGCCGCTCCCCTGTTGACACCCTCGCGCGAAGGAGTTAACGTGCAGCGGCGATAAAAGATCATCAGATTAATATGAATTTACCACATCACATTTTGCCCACCCGCAACGAAAAGACCTAATATTCAGATGGCATCTACACACAAAAAAACCGACAAACGCTCCAACCCCCGAAAACCACCCCAGCCTCCACTCGAGATCACCATTGAATCGCTGAATGGCGATGGCATTGGAGTTGTACGCGAGCAAGGTGGAGAACTCTGGGTTCCCGGCACCCTACCGGGCGAATTGGTCAGGGTAAAAATCCTGCGTGAAGGGCTGCGCAGCCGCGTGGGTGAGCTCGTCAAGGTGGTGCGCCGCAGTCAACAGCGCACTACCCCAGCATGCGCACTTGCAGGCAGCTGCCCTGGCTGCCCTCTTATGCACATGGGCTACTACCATCAGGCACAGCACAAGCAGCAGCAAGTTAAAGACGCACTACAACTCTACCCTGAGCTAAAAACCATTCCAGTGGCTGCGGTGCATAAGGCAGAGAACCCTCTGGGATACCGCACCACCGCCAAGCTAGCGCTCGCCAAGATCGGCGGCAAAGCCATGGTCGGACTGTATAAACGCGGTACCCACGAGGTTATCGACATCGGCGACTGCCCCCAGCATCACCCACTGATAAACGCCATTGCCCAGGCCGTGCGCGAAGAGATCGAAAAGCAGGACGTCTATGTCTACAATTCGGTTACAAAACGTGGGTTGCTGCGCTATTTGGCGGTGCGGGTAAGTCCGCGGTTCAACAAAGCGCTGGTAACCTTCGTCACCAGCGAACGCAACTACCGTGAAATTACCCATCTGGCCAAGTGGCTGCGCAAAAAGGTCCCTGAAGTGATCGGCGTGCATCAAAACATCAACCCTTCAATCGGCACGGTAGTCTTCGGACCCACCACGGTGAAGGTTTTGGGTGCCAGCGACCTCATCGATCAGGTGGGAGAGGTCTCCCTACGCCTGTCGCCGAGCTCGTTTTTTCAGGTCAACCACGAACAGGCACGCTTCATCTATACCACCATTGCCGAGTGGGCCGAGCTTAGACCGGGAATGCACGCCCTTGATATCTATTGTGGGGTGGGAGGCATCGCCATGCACATGGCTCGTAGCGGCGCCCAAGTAACCGGCATCGAAATCAACCCAGAAGCAATCTCCAACGCCAAAGCTGCCGCCATTCTCAATCATCTACCCAACTGCAGTTTCGTGGTCGGGGATGCTAAAGATGTCATGCCCCAACTAGCCAGTGCCGCCCATCGCGCTGATGTTGCGGTAATCAATCCACCGCGTAGCGGTTGTGATAATGCCGTGCTCGATGCTCTACTCAATGTACAGCCGCAACAAATCTTGTATGTATCGTGCAATCCCCACAGCCTCGCGCGCGATCTGCATTATCTGAGTAAAAACGGCTACCGCATTAAAACGATTCAACCAGTGGATATGTTTCCCCAAACTCCGCACGTAGAAACTCTAGTACGCCTAGTGAGAAACCAGACAGCAGGTTAAAATACGCCGCAACATAAGCTGGCAAGAAATCTAAGCACTTAATAGAAAAAAGCCAACCATGCACAGGAGGTTTGCCCATGCACACCATTGACTGCCGCGGCATGCAGTGCCCCAAGCCGGTACTCGAAGCCCGTAAATACCTGCTCGCCAACCCCGGTGTAGGCGCTGTAGTTCTGGTCGGAGACGACATTGCCCAGGCCAATGTCACCCGTTTGGCCACCACAGAGGGGTACGCGGTTCAAAGCCAAAACATGGATGACCACATTCGTCTGACCCTCACCCTGCAGGAGGGTTTAGAATGTCAAACTCCCCCTGTGGATAACTCTGTGAAAAGAGAAAATCAACCCACTGTCGCCCCTACCCAAAACCCTGGCAATATCGTGTATATTGCCAGCAATTGTATGGGTAAAGGGAGCGACGAGCTCGGCGAAATCCTGATGCGCAACTTCGTCTTCACCCTCTGTGAAGTGGAACCGTTGCCCAAAGCGATTCTGTTCGTCAACAGCGCAGTTAAACTCACCTGTACAGATTCGCAGGTGCTCGAACCCCTGCAGCACTTGGAGCAACAAGGAGTGAAGTTGGCCTCGTGCGGCCTCTGTCTCGAATATTTTGAGCTCAAAGGGCAACTCAAGGTGGGAGAGGTTTCAAACATGCTCGACATTATCGAGGCCATGACCGCCGCAGGCAAAATCGTACAACCCTAGAGTATTGCGCTTAGACAAAGCCCTTGATACAAACAAGCAGAACTGATATAAATTCCCGCACTAATCCACAATATTTCCAAATGGGAGTAGTTAGTAGCCTGGTGGCGCTCACGGTCTTCAAAACCGATGGAAGACGTATCCCGTCTTCGGTGGGTCCGATTCCCATCTACTCCCGCCATAAACTTTTAGAACGTCCTATCTGTCTTTGATGTGGGTGTTTTTTATTGCCTAACATCTTTGACATGGTCAAGTGAAAATGGACAGTTAGTTAAGCCACTTTTTTCATTGCCATCATCTTCTCAAATTCTCTGGGGCTCAGATACCCAAGATATACATGAAGCATCTTGCTGTTATAAAACATTTCAATACAGTCAATGATATCTCAGCGAGCTTCTTCTCTAGTTTTATAGTTAGTAAAGTACACCCGCTCTGTTTTTAAGCTGCCAAAAAAACTCTCAGCAACGGCATTATCCCAACAGTTTCCCTTGCGGATCATGCTGTTGGTCATTTGATGGGTTGTTAGCAGTGCTTGAAATTCCTCGCTGCAATATTGACTGCCGCGATAAGAATGAAAGATCACACAGGGCGTCACACCTCCTACCCAGGCACTAACCCGACTTTAAAAAGTGTTCACTACTTTCTTACCTCGTCAACAATCATTCCACAGAGATTTTTTTTACAGAGCAAGTGTTATTTAGTCCTGTGATATAAGCAATTTAGGGATCATAGCGGCTTTCCTTTTTGAAATACCCATATAAAACTAGGACTTACACCGTGCGGCGTAAGTCCTAGTTTTACACATATCCATTATCAAGCTGTCTTCGGAGGGACAATTTGGGGACACTCTGGATGTTTTCAACTGCGCGAAACAGCGAGTGCCAACGTTGAAACCAAGATCTACCCAGCAACAACTGCTGCGCTATCTAGTGTAAAGATTTCCGACACTCAAGCAGGGGTTAGGCTTTTCTGCAACGTCGGGAAATAAAACCTAGAGCCACAAGACCGCCGCCGAGCAGCAAGAATGTTGAAGGCTCGGGAACCGGCGCTGGGGACTGATATGGGACTTGATCCAGACCAACGCGGGTAACCACGTTATCCACTTCGAACGCGATACCGGTTGTCCGAAATTCAAAAGCGGTAAACAGCTCATCATTGTCAAAGAAAAGATTGACGTACACATTGGATCTGTCGTCAAGCTGATTGCCCGAAATCCCGTGCATGGCCGCGAGGATCTCACTGCCTGAAAGAATTCCGTCAATCAAAAAACCGCTCTCTGTTTTGAGCAAGCCGTCACCGCTATAAAATGCAATGCTGTTGTAAGTATCAACAGAACCTATATAAAAACCCAGGTATTGGATAAAAAGACCGGGTTGATAGGCAGTAAATGCGGTGTTTTCAATCTTCACTGTTGCATTGGAAGTATTGGTGCCATGCCCCGGGCCAAAAGCGTAGTGGGTAGTATCACCCGCCGGAGCCGCTGCCACGTTGGGGGTAGATCCTGAAGTGATGCCCATCCCACCGCCGGTGACGATTAGCTTCTCGGGATCGAGGGTGTTGAACCCTGCACCCGCAGCAATCTTTATCGAGCCCCCTATTGCTTGAACAGTACGGGCAGTGGTGCCGGGCTGATCAAAGGTCTCGATAAAGTACCCTGACAAAGCCACATTATCTGCAGAGACGCCGTATGCACTAGTCTTTCCCGAGCCATCCGTTGGAACCTGATGGCTAAAATCAATAGTTAATGCCTGCACCTGCAGCGCAAGTAGGCATATTCCTATGCCGAAAAGTGATAGAAAGAATTTTTTCATGTTGTTCTCCTTGTATTGGTCGATTTGCTTCTTTAATTTTCAGCTCAGCTACTAAAGCTGCATTTGCAATTTGCATTCCAAATTAAAACTAGTTTTAATTCCAACCACTTACACTTTCCATTTCATGCTTATCGACCCTTTAGCGCTTACAGTGTAAGGAAAAGCGACACTTCGTTTAACCAAAGGATGGAGGGAGCAAGCAACTAAAATAGACAAAGATCCCATAAGCTTGTTTCTCATAGTTATGCGAGCCTGGCTGTATGTGCAGCTTGCAAAAAGTTTTTTCTTTGGGACACTTGTTAACAGTCGAGGGTCACGTTCAAAACAGCCATCCACCCCGCAGCGCTAGCGCGTTGAATTAGGGGCTTGTCTAACCATGAGGCAGTCGCATGAAAATATTGCACATCCTCAGCCAGATCCCATCGTTCACCGGCAGCGGCACGTATCTTCAAGCCACCATGCAACATGCCAGCCGGTATGGGTACACCAACTATCTGCTCGCCGGAGTGCCAGCGAATTTTGAATTTGCCGCACACTGTGGCTCACTTCCGTGCCTTGAGCCGGAACTAATTCGCTTTGGACAGGATATTGACCTGCAAATCGTTGGGATGAGCGATGTCATGCCCTACCCAAGCGCCAAGTTCTGTGAGCTAGACGCTGATGAGCTGCTGCGCTATGAAGCCTGCTTTGACACGCGTCTGCAGCAGGCTGTGGCGCGCTGGCAACCGGACCTGATTCACGCGCACCATCTGTGGCTGTTGACCTCACTGGCACGCCAGCGCTTTCCCGACATCCCTCTGGTAGCAAGCTGCCACGGTTCGGATCTACGCCAGTTCCACGCCTGTGGCCATCTTCAGCCACAGGTTATGCGCGGTTGCCGCAACATCGACGCGGTATGTGCCTTAAGCTTGGAGCAGAAGCACCAGATCATTGATACCTACGAAATTCCCAGCGAAAAAATTCATATCGTGGGGGCCGGTTACAACAGCACCTTATTTCAGGCAGCCGCCACCAACACTTCTGCCAACGTCCCTGCCAACACCCCCATCAACATCATCTATGCCGGCAAACTCAGCCGCGCCAAGGGGGTTCCCTGGCTGATCCACGCACTCCACCAAATAACGGATACCGAGTGGCATTTTCATCTAGTTGGAGAAGGGAGCGGCGCGGAAAAAGAGGAGATCGTGGCCTTAAGTGAAACCCTAGGAACCCAGGCAACCCTGCATGGCAGCGTTACCCCCGAGCACCTAGCCGACCTGTTTAAGGCCAGCCATCTGTTCGTCCTCCCCTCTTTTTACGAGGGGGTTCCGCTGGTGGTGCTGGAAGCTCTGGGGTGCAAGTGTCGGGTTGTAACAACCAATCTACCGGGCATTGCGGAGGTGTTTAACACCCTAAAGTGCGATTGGATTCAGCGCATTGAACTACCTAAAATGGAAAGCATTGATCGCCCTCGTTCAGACGCTGAGGCAGGATTTATTCATAGACTTGAGCAAAGCATTCGCCTTCAGATGGTTTCTATCCGAACGCAGCCATCTGCTCAACCTCCTGAAGCTGCGCAGCAGATACTACGCAAATATGAGTGGGGCAGTACATTTAGCCGTATAGAAAAGGTATATCGGCAGATATTGGCTTGACTCCGACCTAAGCGCGGCGCCGACATTTCGTGACACAAATATTGGTAAAGGAGCAGATACACACACTGCCTAAACCTTAGGCATAGTGTTGCAAGAGCTGATACTGCAAACGTTTATGCGGAAGGCCACAACGTTATCCACAGGTGCCTGTGCATTACCCTCACATTAACCCTGCATTACTTTTTCAAGGTTTTATCCCGCAAAGCAAAACCCCGTTAGCCATAGTTGGCTAACGGGGTTTTGTTATACAGAGCGGGTGAGTAAATTAGGCCGGCTCGAAATCACTTTGGGGCGCGCCACACACAGGGCAAACCCAGTCTTCGGGCAAATCGGCAAAGGCAGTTCCTGCCTCAACCCCATTATCTGGATCACCCTCAGCGGGATCATACACATAGCCACATGGTCCACATACATATTGTTCCATTGTTGTCCTCCTACACCTGGTTCGGGCCTGAACACTTAACACCTCAGGCCGTTAGTTAACCGGATCAGCCCTTGATCCGAATCATTCCTAAGTATTAAGCAATACCACGCAATCGATTTTGCGCCAAACATAATCAGCGTACCGAAGGGTAAAATATTGTGCAATGCCTGTGTTTAGGAACTGCACAGTTTGTTCTTAACTCACTGGCGCACATATTCGCGCAGATCTGACTGCAGAATCCGCTCTAGTTCGAGCATATTATCCCCTCTGGTCGCACTAAATAAGAATCCGAACACATTGTAGCGCCGGTAGTCAATTGGGCGCAGCTCCAGCACCCGCTCAAAATTGGAGGCCAGCGCCGCATAATCAAATGCCACTATTTCATCCGGAGCAAGCCCGGTAGAATTATCCAACACAATCATGCTATTAACCGTAGTATCCCCACCTTGTAAGATGGTGCTCCAATCCGGTTCCTGCTGGGTGTAGTAGGCAACATACGGATTAAATCCAAACGCCATGGCGGTGGAATCCGCAGTGGTGCACCAGCCGCCGAAACGCATGGGGTTGATCTCAATGGGCAGAATGATGCCCCCCTGACGCCGCAGTTCTATATGCACGGGGAAATTTCGTACTCCAAGTTGAGCGCCAACAGTCGTGGCAAAATCAGTAAACTCCTCAAGGTACGTAGATACAATCTGTTTCGAAGTAATATATACCCGATCGCTAACGTCATTGGCCGATGCAAACAGGTGCTGATGAATGCCGACCACCACCGCTTTGCCGCTGGAATCGAAATAGGCATCTACAGCGAACTCGTCCCCTTCGATGCATTCCTCCAAGATAAAGGTGGCCGTATCAAGCACTGCGCGCGGATAGACCTGCTGCAGACTTGCAATCTCGGCATCGATACGGGCCAAAATTGGTTTCCAGTCTTCAGGAGTGTGCACCTTGTGGACCCCCATACTGAAAAACCCCACCGAGGGCTTGATAATAAAGGGGAATTTCAGTTCATCGACAGCCAGCGTTGCCAGATCCGCGTGTTGTACCCCTTGAAAGAAAAAATCTGGGAATAGCGCCTTAGTGCGGCGGCGGAATTCAAGCTTATCCTTAAACAGATTGATGGTTGCGGGGATATTGGTGTCGGCCAGATTGGCAGCGATCCAATCGAGGGCATTTTCCGAGGTGGTGTACAGCGGAGAATACTGTGCAGAATCAGCGCCAGTACTTGAACGGGCCTCCACCTGAGCACGTATCTGCGCCGCTGCTTCTGCTGGGTTTATTAAGTTGGTGCCTGGCAATAAATCCAGCTGCAAAGCAGCCGGAGTAGCCACCACTGGGATGCAGTGCTCTTTAAGGGTCTGGCGAAAAAAATCTGAGATATAGGGCTGGTCAATCAAAAACATGCTTCTATCCTTCAATATACATGTAGATGGAGGGAGGTCCATTTAAGGGGCTGCGTTAACAACTAATCAGCACCTTATCAAAACTCCGTTTGCTGCGCTTCGGCAGCACTAGTTCCGGCAAGCCAACCTGTTGAGAACGCGGCCTGTAGGTTGTAACCCCCAGTATCCGCCTGCAGATCGAGTACTTCTCCAGCAAAATAGAGCCCCGGCACGAGCTTGGATTCCATGGTGCGAGGATTGACCTCGTTTAGGTCAATGCCGCCGGCACTCACAATAGCCTCATCCATGGGTGCATGACCGCCAATATCGATGGTGAAATGTTTGAGCCAATGCAGCAGATTCATACGTTCTTGAGCACTTACGCTGTGCCCGAGGCGAGCGTGGCTTACGCGCGTGCATTCCAGACAGACCTCCACCAACTCACGTGGGATTAAACCGCGCAGAATACTGTGCATAGGTTCGTGGGCGCGTTTCTCGAAATCGCGCAGCAGTCGAGCATCGAGCTTTTTGTCGTCTAGCGCGGGCTTTAAATCAATTTCAATACTGACCTTCTGCCCCGCACGCACGGCATCCACCGCGGCTAGGCTCAAGGTCAAAATAACGGGTCCAGATACACACTTGGGGATAAAGGTAAGCTCCCCGAAAGCTTCACTGTGCTTCTTCCCTTCGACATACAACTGCACCCCAACATTGCGCAGCGTCAAGGTTTGGAGACGGGCGACTGCTCCTGTAGATGCAGTCAGCAATGGAACCAGTGCTGGGCGCACATCCACGATACTATGCCCCACCTCACGCGCCAGGCGATAACCTTCACCGGTAGACCCAGTAGCGGTATATGAAGCCCCACCGGTAGCCAAAATTACCGCCGCCGCCGCATAATCGACCCCGGCACAGCGCACTCCGCTTACGCCATTAGCATCTGTAAGGAGCGCATCGACCGCGGTTGTCGATTTTATCTCCACCCCACTTTTTTCGGCCCAGCGCCGCAGCGCCTGCACCACCTGCAACGCTTTACCGCTGGTGGGGAACACACGTCCACCTCGTTCGGTGGTGGTCGTAACCCCCGCCTGCTGTAGCAGCTTCAGCAACTCCGGACTGAAAAATCGATGGAACGCCTGCCGCAAAAAACGTCCGTTAGTTCCGAAATGGGAGATAAATTCAGGAATTTCAGCCACGTTGGTAATATTGCAGCGCCCCTTGCCGGTAATGCCCAGCTTGAGCAGGGTGCGCCCCATTTTTTCCAACACCAGCACCTCGGCTCCACTTAAGGCAGCCTGTCCAGCCGCCATCATTCCGGCAGGGCCGGCTCCTACAATGATAATTCTGTTTTTCAAGTGTAATAATCCTTTGGCAGGATGCAAGATCTAAACGACACGGAACTGCCTGCATAACCTGCAAATATTTGACATCCGCACACTGCTAATTTAGTATGTTGCCCTTGGCCTAAACTATATCAATAAACGGGGCGCTAGGCTGAATGACTACAGCACCCAGATCGTCTGGGCGACCGACCCCATATTGTCTGGACAATCACCTTACAACCCTTGTCACTTTTACCCCATAAAGAGCTACTCCATTCAAAGAAGCCAACACACGAGAGGGAACACATACCTTGAGGAGGGGTGGCAAGTATACGTGCAAGAATTCCGCGTGTACAGTCACGATCTTGCCCCCTTCGAACAGACCACCCGCTTACACGCTAACCCTGTCTCAACTGACCTGTGGTGCGGGATGCATGCATCGGGATATTTGATCCTGGGATTCAGGGCTACATATCGTGCCAAAGCCGATTAGCCGCACCCATCCCCGTAAGCATGCTATTTAAGCCCTTAACCCCATATGAAAAGACTGGTGAAATATGCCACGTAAAATTCACTTTATAATATCCGGTGCTGAAGGTCGCAGTCGCGCCCTATCGGTTAAAACCTCCCGCCTGAAACTCTACTCCGCACTCTGCATTCTGATGCTGGTATGTTTAAGTATTACCGCCGGTTTCGGGCTGCACAGCATACTTCAAAACAAGAAAATGCACCAAAACCTGAGCCAAGCTAGACATGAGCTCGGAATCTTGCAACAGCAGGGTTACCTAATGCTTACCGAACTCCAAACCCTCAGACAGCAAAAAGCAGAGCTTTTTCGCCATGAGGTAGCGAAGCTACGTGAGCGCAGCACCCAGATCGAAGAGATTCTAACCCAGGTAGGGGTTGAGGTCGCCACCAGCGCGAGTGAAATCCCCCCAGAGACAGACCTGAACAGCAACCTGGGCGGTCCCTACTACCCGCTCCCACTCAATGAACCTGAATCGCTCATGGATTTTGCTGGTGAAATGATAAATCTAGCTACGGGTATCCCTTTGGGAGAACCTGTCAGTGGCTGGATTTCGTCGGGCTACGGTGCCAGAACCGACCCCTTTAACCAACGGCGCGCATTTCACTATGGTATCGATATCGCCAACCAGATTGGCACCCCCATCATGGCAACAGCAGCGGGGGAAGTGATCTTTGCTGGAACCAATGGCGGCTACGGTAAAATGGTGAAAATAAAACATCCTGACGACTACACCAGTATTTTTGGCCACCTAAAAAACTTCAAGGTGCGGACGGGGGATATGGTAGAGCGTGGCGCAATAATCGGCACCATGGGAAACAGTGGGCGCTCCACTGGCTCCCACCTGCACTATGAAGTCAGGCTGAACGACAAACCCATAAACCCATATCCACTAATTTTTCTCGGCGAAAAATAATTTACCGGAGTTACTCATTTAAATGTTCGGAAGAAAAACACCCTCACCCAGAAGTGCAGCGGGTGCCCCAATTTCAACCATTCTTGGGGAAAAAACCAGCATGCAGGGTGAAATAAAATTCAGCGGCAGTATGCGAATCGATGGAGCCTTTGACGGCACCTTGCACGGTGAACATCTCATAATCGGGAGTTGCGGCTCGGTTCGCGGTGAGATCAGTTGCATCAGCTGTATCTGCCACGGACAGATTCATGGACAACTTGCCGCTGACACCACTGAACTCAAGAACGGAAGTTTTTTTGAAGGTACCCTCCTCACCCGAGGCTTAAGTGTCGAACCTGGCGCAACCCTTAATGGCGATGTGAGACAGCAGGAAGAAGAAATCCACCTGATTGATGGCGATAACATCGAAAAAATTGGCACTAGCGCTACCTAAAGGTTTTTTCAGGTAACCCTTTACATGGAGGCGAAGGGGTTGGCATGCGAAGCATCTCCCCCTGCGCCGGCTAAAAATCAATGACGGCGCCATCATCCTGATGCACTGTCAAGAGGTGAGTAGATATGAAACACACAGTACTGATTGTCGATGACAGTAACCTTGCACGCCTGATGATGCGCAACGTCATCAGTAAAAACTTCCATAGCTGGGAAATTATGGAGGCGCGGAATGGCACCGAAGCGATTCAGCTAGCGACGGCACGACAACCCGATTTAGCCCTGCTCGATTACAATATGCCCGATATGAATGGACTCGACCTAGCCCTTGAATTGATGCAGATCCACCCGCAGTTACAAATTTTTCTGGTGACAGCCAATGTGCAGGACGCCACCCGCCACCGCGCTGAAGCAGCCGGTGTTGGGTTTATGACCAAGCCTGTAAATGTTGACCAACTTGAAGCTGCATTTTTATCACAGGAGCGAATATGATTCATCTCTCCGAGGCGGAACAAGATGCTCTGCAGGAGCTGTTTAATATAGGGATGGGGCGCGCGGCGGCCGCGCTGGAGC
>JAQUDG010000151.1 GCA_028685815.1 Desulfuromonas sp. | reverse complement strand
AACAAGCTTCCCAAAGATGCCGAGCCCTTCGCGCAGGCCTATGCCGGGCATCAGTTCGGGCATTTTACCATGCTGGGTGATGGTCGTGCCGTTGTGTGGGGTGAGCACATCACCCCTGATGGGAAACGACTTGATATTCAGTTTAAAGGCTCAGGAAGAACCCCTTATTCACGCAGTGGAGATGGCCGGGCCGCACTTGGACCGATGCTACGTGAATATATTATATCCGAAGCAATGTATCATTTAGGCATACCGACAACACGAGGTTTGGCTGTTGTTAAAACTGGTGAGCCTGTCATGCGGGAGGACACATTACCCGGTGCCATTTTAACCCGTATCTCCAGCTCTCACATTCGCGTGGGGACATTTGAGTTTGCCGCAGCCAAAGGTGAGCAGCATCTTGTCCAAGCATTACTGAATTACACTGTAGAGCGCCATTACCCAGATTTGATTGACAGTGATACCAAGGCCATTGCTTTGCTAAATGCCGTGATGGAAAAGCAAGCCGATCTGATTGTGCACTGGATGCGGACTGGATTTATCCATGGGGTGATGAATACGGATAATGTGACCCTTTCTGGTGAAACCATTGATTACGGGCCTTGCGCCTTTATGGGTACGTATGATCCGAACACGGTATTCAGTTCCATTGATCATATGGGGCGTTATGCCTATGCCAACCAGAGTAAAATCACCCAGTGGAATATTGCAAGGCTAGCTGAGACACTTCTGCCGCTGATCCATGCCGACATGAGTAAAGCGGTGAAAATTGCTGAAGAGACAATCAACACCTTTGCGGCGATATATCAGGTTAAGTGGCTTACCATGATGCGTGCCAAGCTGGGTCTGTTTGGGGCACAGAAAAGCGATGCACGCCTTATAGCGGATCTGTTGGGCTGGATGCAAACCAATCACGCAGATTTCACCAACACGTTTCGTGATTTGAGCCAAGCAGATATGCCCGTTGGCAAAATCTATGCGCAAAAGAATTTTAGCGAATGGTATGAGCGGTGGAAGGCAAGGCTTCAACAAAATACCCAACCACTTGAATCGTCTCGTTGCCTCATGAAGAGCAGCAACCCAGCCGTTATTCCGCGCAATCATAAAGTGGAAGAAGCTTTAGCGGCTGCGTATACGGAGGATCTGAAGCCACTCCATGCTTTACTGAATGTGCTCAAAGAACCCTATAAAAATAACGATATTCCCCAAGCCTATCAAGCACCACCATTCCCATCCGAACGGGTATATCAAACATTTTGCGGTACGTAGTTAATTGGAAAACAACCTGAAACTTCCAAGCAGGCTTAAGTAGATGGATAGCCCGCTAACAACACTCTAGCACGGAGGGTGACATGCATATTGGCCTCATGACCATTACCTTTTCCCTGCCCGGATGCAGCTCTTTGAAAGAAAAACGCCAGCGCATAGGTGGCATGCACGAACGCTTCGGACGTAACCCAGCGGTAGCGGTCTGCGAGAGTGGTGAACGCGACAGGCACGACGCTAGCGAGTGGTCGTTCGTGGTGGTGGCGACCTCTAAAGGTCAAATCGATTCGCTGTGCAGCCAGATCGAAGATAAAATAGAGCGCACCGTAGACGGACGCATGATTGATGTAACGCGAGAGGTGCTATAGTAAAAAACACAATGGGAACCCACAAAGCTGTTCAGAGAGCCAACGAAGGGCAAGAGCACTGCCCACCGCGGATGCATTGGTCTACCACCAGGTTTAAACAAGCTCGTATTTTTTAGCTTGATACCTGAGGGTATCGTAGCTCACTTGCAGCAGTTTTGCGGCTTTGGTCATATTGTTGTCGGTCCGTTGCAGGGCCAAGCGGATCAATTCTCGTTCGACTTCCTCCAACGCAATGCCAGCTTCGGGTAAGAAAATATGAAAGTTCTTCCGCTTTTCGGTTGTGTTTTTGTCCCGTCCCCCCATATCCAGAGGGAGGTTTTCCGCAGCGAGGATCCCCATATCTTCCATGACAACGCACTTTTCGATGACATTGCGCAGCTCGCGGACGTTGCCAGGCCAGGTATAATTTTTTAATAACTTTTCTGCCTCTTTTGAAATACCCTCAACCGGCTTCTTGCCGTATTTCCCGGCAAAATGTTCTAAAAAATGCTTCGTCAGAATAAGTACATCATTTTCTCTGGCATTCAATGGCGGCAGGTGAATGGCGAAAGAGTTGAGGCGGTAATACAGGTCTTCGCGAAAATCGCCTTTTTCGACTGCTTGTTTGATGTCGCGGTTGGTGCTGGCGATGATGTAGATATCGACCGGCAGGTCAACCTTGCCGCCAATCCGCCTTACGGTTCGCTCTTCTAAAACCCGTAGCAGCTTGCTCTGCAATTCCGGGCGCATATCGCCTATCTCATCGAGGAGCAGGGTGCCGCCGTTGGCCAGCTCGAAAACTCCCTGCTTATCAGTCTTGGCATCGGTAAATGAACCTTTGACATGCCCAAATAGCTCGCTTTCAATCAGGCTTTCCGGTAGGGCGGTGCAGTTGATGGCGATGTAGGGGATACTGTCGAAATCTTTACTCTGGCCGAAGCGCCAATAGTGAAGATTCCGTGCCAGAATCTCCTTGCCGGTGCCGGATTTGCCGGTGATCAGGGTCGATTGAACTCCCGCCTCGGCCATCTTCCGCGCATTACCGAGAACTTTCAGTGTAGCGGGAGAATCACCGATAAAGGTTCTGCTCATGGATGCACTAGTCGATCCCTTGAGATAACGAACTTCATTTTTTAGGCGCGAGTTTGCCAGTAACTTCTCCAGCACAATTTTCACTTCCTCCACATTGAATGGCTTGTTTAGGTAGTCCGCGGCACCGTAACGCATGGCCCTGACTGCTGACTCGGCTGAGTCATCGGCGGTCAGCATGATGATCGGAAAGTCGACCTCTTCGGCCTGCAGCTTTTCAAGTATTTCTAGCCCGCTAAGGCCTTCTCCAAGGTTTATGTCGAGGAGCAGGGCATGCGGTTGCCAAGCACAGATTTTTTCCACCGCCTGCTCAGATGAATTCAGCAGGTGAGTCTCGTAACCTTCTTTGCGCAGGGCTCTGGCCAGCATCGTGATGATCAGTTCATCATCGTCTAGAAGGAAGATTCGCTCTTGTTTCAGCATGCAGCTTTCTCCTTGTCGGTTTGCGTCAATGGTAAAATGATTATAAATGAAGTTCCGGCGCCGGGCCGGCTTTGCGCCTCGATTGTCCCCTTATGTTGTTCGATTAGGCGCTTGCAGATTGACAACCCTAGGCCGCTACCTTTGGCTTTGGTGGTGAAGAACGGGTTGAAAATCTTTTCCAGCGAACTTTCCGACAGGCCCTTGCCGGTGTCGGAGATCTCGATCCGGACATGGTGCGGATCAGCCTTGCGACTGACGGTGGTAATGATCCCGCCATTGTCCATGGCATCTATCGCGTTGAGGTAGATATTTAATAAAACCTGTTGCAGTTGGCTGGAGTCGGCTTCAATCTGCGGCAGTTCGGCAGAACAATCTTTTTCGAATAGAATTTGCTTAGCGGTGGTGTTGTCGGCGGTGAAGGCGACAGTTTTGATTGAATATTCGAGTAGTAGGTTGATGTCGACCAGATCAAAGTGCGGCACTGGCGGGCGGGCATATTTGAGCAGGCTTTTCAGAAGTCGTTCCATGTGGTCAATTTCGTGGATGATCCGGACGAAGATTTCCCTATCTTCGACAGGCAGATCCAGTTCGTCGGAAATCACGTCCAGGGACACCTTGATCCCGGCCAGTGGATTTTTGATTTCATGCGCCAGGCCGGCGGCCATCTCCCCGACCAGAGCCATTTGGTTGGCGCGCTGCATTTCCTGTTGGGCCTGATGTTGCTCGGTGACATCGCGGGCGAAGGTTAGGATGTAGGAATGTTGATCTATCTCCAGCGGCCCACCGCTGATAGCCGCTAGGAACTGCTGGCCGTCTTTACGGGTCCTGGTAACCGTGCAATTGATCCATTCTCCCTGTACGACCTGCAGCATCTTCTGGCGAAATATTTCATGTTCTTCCTCGGGCGAAAGTTCCACGCAGTTCATGGTCTGTAGTTCGTCGTTGCTGTAACCGTACATGCGACTGGCGGCTGGATTTACCGAAATAATCTGCCCTAGGCTGTCACCCGTATCGAGGATGCAGATCGCATCTCCTGCACTTTCAAAAAGGGTCTGATAAAGGGTGCGCGCCGACGCGGTGGCATGTTGCTCAGCGTTGATTGAATCAACCATGCTGTTAAAGGCTGCCGCCAGAACCGCGAACTCATCTTTTAGCGGCGCAGTGATGCGGTAGTTGAAGTCCCCTTCGGCGAGCTTCCCGGCGGCTACCATCAGAATATTGAACGAGCCGGTAAAGCGGCGGAGAAAGAACAGGGTGATAACCAGGATGGCGATCGGACCGAACACTAGGCAGGCAATCAAAAGATTGCTCGCCGCTCTGATCTCCGCGTGGATGGTGTTGATGCGGGTGGAAATTCTGCCCGCCGAGGCGACCGACAGCAATTCGACTTCTTGGAGTAATTGCTCCCCCTTTTTATAGGCCTGGTTGCGTGCATATTCCACTCGGCTGCTGTTGGCCCAAATGGTCAGCGCCCGACTGTAAAGCTTCATGTATGGTCTAATTATTTGTTT
>JAQUDG010000044.1 GCA_028685815.1 Desulfuromonas sp. | reverse complement strand
TAGGCGCCAAACTCGATATCTCAGTGGATACAAGGCACCTGATTCGCACTCGACCTACCTCCTCCCAAACCAAACTCAATCTGACCCAGCGCCGCCAAAACATCCATGGTGCTTTCAGCATCGGTGCCTCTTTATCGGCACGTCGTATTCTTCTGGTGGATGATGTGGTAACCACCACCGCCACATGTCGAGAATGCGCAAAAGTCCTCGCGCAAGCAGGGCATCAGGTGGCGATAGTTGCCCTTTCACGGGCCAGCCTGCAACTCTGATTTAACCCTGCAACACGCGAACCATTCCCATTAATGGTAATTTTCTTTGCATTCTGCTGTTGGCCTTGGCACAATGGCTGGTAGACTGCAATGGCAGGCAGGTTATCGAAAGATCTATCAGCATGATGTATTGATGGGAGGGGCATATGATCACACCGCGCTCAGAAGACGACATAAAAATAACTTTGGAACGCAAGGCCAAGATAGCCCGTCAACAACGCGAAGCTTCCGATTTCTCCTCCGCCGAGGAGCGCAATAACCGTAGAACCCTTCTGTACAACTATCCGCCTGATAATAAACGCTGAGCAGAACTGCATAACAGAGCACAGGTCTGGGTAACAATCTACTTGCGCTGTTCAATAGCAGTATGCTAGTTAAATTAAGTTTTGCGTGGCGTATTCCATCCGCATATAGGTGCAACCAAGCGCAGCTACTGCATTTGCTATGGTTGCGCTTTTTGCATTATTAATTGAATATCCAGAATAGTTGCGACATCCACTTGCAGTTATATCGCGTTGTGTTATGCCGTCAGTCGAACAAGTTTCAGAAGGAGCAATTCTAATGGAAATCGAAATTCTACCTGTCCCGCACCCCAAGCAGCCAATCCAGGACGAAACTCAACTGGTTTTTGGCAAAGAGTTCACCAACCGCATGTTCGCCATGCCTTATGACAGAGGCCTAGGATGGCATTCACCAAAAATCAAACCTTACGGTCCTCTCTCTCTCGACCCGGCAGCGCTGGTACTACACTACGCCCAGGAAATTTTTGAGGGACTGAAGGCGTTCCGCCGTCAGGATGGCAGTATCGCCCTCTTTCGCCCACGCGATAACTTCGAGCGCTTTAACCTCAGTGCACGGCGCATGTGCATGCCAGAATTGGATGTAGATTTTTGCCTTAAAGCTCTGAGTGACTTACTCAAACTCGAACAGGAATGGATCCCTCACACCGAAGGTACCAGCCTGTACATTCGCCCTACCATGATCGCCACCGAAGCCGTGCTCGGAGTAAAACCAGCAGACCAATATCTATTCTATATAATCCTTTCCCCAGTGGCGGCATACTATAAGGGGGGACTTAACCCGGTTAAAATCTGGGTATCGGATGAATATGTTCGAGTTGCGCCGGGCGGCACTGGCGAGGCAAAGACCGGAGGGAACTACGCTTCCAGTTTGTGCGCCGCTACTCTAGCAGCGACACAGGGCTATGATCAGGTTTTATGGCTCGACGGAATTGAGCGAAAATACATCGAAGAGGTGGGCAGCATGAACATCTGTTTTGTGTATGATAATAAAATTGTAACCTCCCCCCTACATGGCACAATCCTTAATGGCATTACGCGCCGCTCCATCCTCACGCTGGCAACCGAGATGGGCTACACCATCGAAGAACGCGCCTTGAGTATCGATGAAGTGCTTGAGGGAGCGGAGTCAGGACGTCTACAAGAGGCATTTGGTACCGGCACCGCCGCTGTTGTTTCCCCTGTCGGTCACCTGACCTACCGAGATAAAACCGTAAGTATCGGCGGGGGCAAAACTGGTGATCTAACCATGAAACTCTACGACACCCTAACCGGAATCCAGTACGGGCGCATTGAAGATTCTCACAACTGGGTCACTTTGATCTAACTGCGGTTCAAGCAACACCGCCATACCACCACTTCCACCTGTTTTATCCATACGCGCTTTTCGCTAGTACATATCCAGCTATACGCTCGATATGCCCTCTATATGCGAAAAGCGCGTTTTTTATGCGTATATATTGCAACGCAGTGCGTCTATCACGCCATTTAACCTATCCCTATAGCCAAATAGCTTACCTCCTCCTCTCACCCAGCAATTTCTGAACGCCTTTACCCGATGAAAATCGGCACAACCTCGAGATTTCAGTGATTTGCGAAGATTGGCACACATTGTGTTATTCAGATATGCCGAGTTCTAAATATTCATATAGAGCGGGTCTTATCACGGAAGATCTGCGATAAACCCGCGCTTGGGGAAAACGCTCCCCACTCAACACCAATAGGAGGCAAAACTATGGTAAGAAAAATGGTAGGAGTGCTACTGGCAACCCTGATGCTACTGCCAACTAGCGTCTTGGCAGCACCAACGGCTACACAACTTGAAAAACAGGTACAAATGCTCGCTGAGCAACTCGAAGAGATGCGTGCCCAACTTCAAGAAGTGCAGGATGCCGCCAGCAACAATAGCGATTCCGTCGAAATACTCGAAACCAGCGCTGAAAAATGGGACGCAGCCAGCCGAATTCAGTTTTCTGGCGATTACCGTTTCCGTATGGATTACAGCGATACCGCTACCAAAGGATACTGGGGTGCAATGGACATAGCCAACGCCGTTGCAGACATGAACAAAGTAACTGGCATGGATACCCAGTCAATTTTAGGGATGATGAACACCTACACCCCAGCTCAGCGCAAAGGGATGATGGAAGATCTGCCCAACTCGCTAGCAGGAATGGGACTAATGCAGCAAGGTATTATTCCAGGCACAGCCGCATTTGCGGCGGCATTCCCGGCAGCCCTAGCTCAGGTGAATGCCGCTGGAGTTACTGACGGTTACACCATGACCAGAAAAAATAACTGGAAAAACGACATCCTCTATACCAACCGCTTTCGCCTTGGTATGAAGGCCGACATCTCAGACAATTTAGAGTTCAAAGGACGTCTAGCTATGTATAAGGCTTGGGGCATGCAAGAGAACCCCACCGCCGTTGGACCCTACTACATGAACAGTTTCAGCCAGATGGATGGTGCCACCTCGCGCCAGCCCAATGACAGTATCCTGCGCGTAGACCGTGCCTACATCAACTGGAACAATGTCGCCGATCTGCCCATATGGATCTCCATCGGACGTCGCCCCACCACTGATGGCCCACCCGCGCAGTTACGCATGGGGCTAGATAGCAGCACCCGCATGGCAACTCCAGTCAACTTCATGGACTATGCTTTCGACGGAGCCACCATCGGAGCGGTGTTCCAAAATCCATTTGAGTTTATGGGGTACAGCAAAATTCGTTTCTGCTATGGACGCGGCTTTGAGGCTGGCCCCACTGACAGATCCAACGAGCTCAACGATATGGACTTTGGCGGTATCAGCTGGGATATTATCAACAAGGGCGACCGCTTCATGAATATCCAAGTGTTCCTCGCAGCCAATATCATCAACGTACCTTCCGGGGTCGATTTCGCCAATCCATTGGAAATAGCCATGGGCACTGGCGATGGATGGCTTGACCGCGAAAATCTTGGGGATATTTATCATACTTCATTTGTCTATCTGGACAAAGCAGCAGATCTCAATTATTTTATAGCTGGTGGCTGGAGCCACACCGACCCTAGCGGCACCGACGAGATGGGCTCCACCCTGCTTGGCTCATGGTGGAACGATCCTGGCGATAAAGATGGCTATACCATCTATGGCGGCGTGCGTTACGATATGACACAACAAGGGCTGAAGTTCGGTCTCGAATACAACTACGGCACCAAATACTGGATCTCCATGACTCCGGGCCACGACGATATGACGCAAGCTAAACTCGCTACCCGTGGCCACGTCGGCGAAGCCTACGTAATCTGGGATCTACCCGTGGGGCAGCTTCTGAGCGACAAAGCCAAAGCATTCATGCGCCTCGGATATCAGCACTATGAATACAACTACACTGGTAGCGGCAACTGGCTCGGAGCTCCGGTTGACATTGATAAACTTGATGACCCGCTCAGCGCGCAGTTCTTCGCACCTATCGAGCGAATGGACCAAGTTTACCTGACACTAGAAGCATGGTTCTAAAAAGAACAGTCATACTTATTATTGACACAGACCACTTAAGTGGTTACATTGAAGTTTAAAGAGACGGTTGCGCCAAATTAGATTCGTGCGCAACATTACACAACCCAAAGAAGGAGAACAAACAATGAAAAAACTGATGGTACTTGTTGTAGCTCTAGCATTCCTGGCCGGCCTGAGCTCTGTTGCACTGGCAAAAACCTATTCAGGTGAAGTCACCAAGGTTTCCGGCAACAAAGTAACTATAGATGTTGGCAGCAAAGCTAGCGAAATCAGCAAGGGTGACAATGTAAAGCTTGATGTAAAAAAAGGCTCTAAGCCTTCAGCTGCAGGCTCAGCCCTCGTGGGTTGCTAATTTACCCAGCAGTACATAGCCCCCGCCTTAATGGCGGGGGCTATATTTCTTTTATAAGCTATAGGGAGAAACTATGAAGTCATTGAAAATCATCAGCTTGACAGCGATGGTTTTGTGCCTCAGCGCAAGCTTGGCTTTTGCTCTTGGAGCAGGAGTTGGGCGCGACGGGACCATTGCCGCCAAGCGTGGTAAGGCCGAAAGCCTGCAACAACTCATCGACATGTATGATGTGTCCTCTTGTGTCGGCTGCCACCCGAACAACCACGAAGATTGGAATGAATCACCCCACGCACGCTCCATTTACGGTACTGGACGCGCTGCTGCAACCATGATCACCGCCATGAAAAATGGTTTTATGTCCTGGGATTACTCCGGAGTGGAGTCCACCAAGGATATCAAAATTGAGCATTGGATGGGCTGCATGAAGTGCCATCTGCCTCAATTGGCTGACGCAACGGATGCAGTTGCGGTTGAGCTGGCAGACACACTGCTTGAGTGGTACGACAATGCTATTGCCGCCGCCAACAATCCGAAGGATAAGAAAGCAGTAGAGACCAGCACCCGGCTGGCGGAAACTCTCACCAGCCTCAATATCAACTGCCTCATCTGCCACAATCGCAATGCCATTACCCACAAGTGGACCGATGGCTACCCGCAGCACGATACCGTCTACGGTTACAATGACGGCGATCACATGGATGACCAGTTCAGTAAGTCTAAACGTAGCCTCATCATGAACGAAGCGATCCTGTGTGGCCAGTGCCACGGCTTGGGCCCGAACTTGGAGTTAGACAACCCAACTCAGTGCGCCACTGCTTACGGCAGCTACCTGTGGGCATACCAAGCTGGCGGCGGACAGGAAACCTGTCAGGACTGCCATATGCGCAAGAGTGGCCTCGGCCACAAGATGGTCAGCTACTCCAACAAGACCATGCAAGAGATGGCTGTTGACTTCGAAGTGCAGGCATACGCATCACAGTGGTTGGACGGGTCCACCCTGCGCCCCAAAACCATCGTCAATGTTTCGATGGTAAACAGAGCAGGTCACGGCATCCCTGATGGCTGACCGACCCCTAACCGACTGGTTCTGTCGGTAAAAGCAAGCACAGAAGATGATGACGAATTGTACAGTAAAGAAATAACCTACATGCCTACCCCCGCTCTCATGGCACGCGGTAACAACATGGGTCGCGGCCCCTACGAGAAGAGTGGTATCCTTGAGGACACTGCTCTGCATCCCGGACATAAAGTTCAGGAGCGTTTCGAGATCTTCTTCCCAGTGGACGACGTAGATACTCCTGACGGTAAAACCGCACAGGTAGCAGAAGAGCGCTCTATGGATGTAACTGTTCAACTCTGGTACAAGCCGTTCGGCAACATGTCTTCAGCCGAGCTGTGGCGTGAGTGGGAACAGACTATTAGCCTGGACGATAAGGGCAAACCCACCACATATTACTCTGGCAACAAAGAGTAATACCGCACAAACTCTGCCTCGCAACCACAGGTAAGAGACTAAAAGGCCGGTCATATGACCGGCCTTTTTTTATGTACTCAACTTGGCATCCACAATGTGCTGCACGCAAAATTGCACACCTGCAAACCTTACTACTTACATTGCTCGTTCTACCTGACTACTTTATTCAGTCTCTTTGTCTGTTTCAGGTTCAACTAGGGCTGGATTAAGATATTGATTAAACAGGCGCCGCAGAGTGGAGGTCTGCTCTTGATATTCAGCATAGAAAAGCTCCTCCGAAGGGCGTGAGGTGCCACTACACCCCATTAAACGTGCTAATCTGCGCAAATTATGCCGGTCTGTGGCTATTTCATTTATTGACTGATCGTGTACCAAACGAAGTTTATTTTCCAAACGGCGCAGGTAGGCATAACCGCTGATCAATTTGCGGCTGACCACTGCGGGCAGAAGTTTTTCCTGGCGGATCATCTGGAGTGCCTTCAATGTATTTGGTTGGCGAATCCGCGGGTAGGTGGCCCCATACTTAAGCTGAATATACTGGGTAAGAAATTCTACATCCACTAGCCCCCCACGTCCGGTCTTGATGTTGAGATGGCCACGATCTTCCCTAGCAATCTCTCGCTCCATACGCTCGCGCAGATGAAATATTTCGGCGCGCAACTCAAGAGGAACCTGAGCTTCCCAGGTAATAGATGTGTTTATTTTTTCAATCCGCTCCAGCATAAAAGGTGAACCCACCACAATCCTGGCCTTGGTCAGCGCCTGACGCTCCCATATTTGAGCACGAGTGCGGTGGTAATCCTCGTACGCATCCAGACTAGTGACCAGAGGCCCCTGATTACCCGAGGGTCGCAGGCGGGTGTCAATTTCATATACCCTCCCTTCACTAGTCATCAGGGTCAACGCTGAGATGACACGCTGGCAAAGTTTGGAGAAATACTCCTGATTGGTAAGCTGCCTAAAACTATCCTCTGGTTCGCCCGGAATGGGTAGCGTGTGCCCCCTATCGCTGAACATAAAGATTATATCCAGATCTGAGTGATAGTTCAGTTCCAGTCCGCCCAGCTTTCCCATTGCCTGTACCGCAAGTTCCGCTTCAACCAAGTTTCCATCGGTGTCGTGGTAATACGGCACCCCAAAGCGCCGGGGCATCTGGGCATAGGCTATCTTCACCGCCGCCTCGAGACACACACAAGCCAACCCACTTAGTTGATTAGGACCAACCCCAATTACGGTGGAACCTTTAAGATCATTCAGGGCGATGCGGAGAAATTCTTCATTACGGAAGCGCCGCAACGCATCGAGTTGACCTTCGTAGTTATCGGTATACCCTTCCAGGCGCTCCTGCAATTCAGTCCGCTGTCGTTCTGCAGTTTTATAACTTTCAGCGTAGCCACTGGAAACCAGCGAATCGAGCAACTCTGGGTGTTGAATGAAAAAACGTGACAGCAGCGTGCTAGTTCCAAACAGGGATATCAGAATATGGATAATATTGTGGTTTTCGGCAAGGAGCGCGTAAAACGTACCGCGCGCATGCAGGCTTTGAAGAAACCTCTCAAGATATCGCAGCGCCATGTCAGGTTCAGGTGAACTTAATACTTCCTGCATCAGTAATGGGGCGATTCGATCGTAGTAGCGCCGCACAGGCCTAGTCATCGGAGGACCGATGGTTCCCTCGCACAAGCGCATCAAGGAATCAAACGCAACATCTACTTCGACAAAA
The DNA here is from genome assembly GCA_028685815.1 of Desulfuromonas sp. GTDB lineage: Bacteria > Desulfobacterota > Desulfuromonadia > Desulfuromonadales > Desulfuromonadaceae > JAIVHC01. Next base: position 12,349 of record JAQUDG010000044.1, on the reverse strand, counting down.
CCATTCCCTTCCAGAATACCTCTGGCCACCTCTGAATCCGTGGTGTGGTCAAACAGAAAGCAGATCTCGGTGCTAATTTCGTCGCGTATCTCTTCTTCGCTAGAATAGAACAGGTCACGATAAAGGCGGGTTACGTTACCTCGATGTAGTTCCAGTTCACGCATAAATGCCGTTGCATCCCCGAAGCCACACCGGCGCGCCAGCAAGTGCATCTCCCGCGCGCCCTTGGGTAAACTGTGGGTCTGGCGCTCCTGCACCACCTGAATACGGTGTTCGGCGGTGCGTAAAAATATATAGGCCTGGCGTAAAAACTGAATCTCTTTTTCGCTCAGATAGCCCTCGTCATGCAGCAGTTGGAGAGCTTTAAGTGAACTGCGCTCGCGCACATGGGGATTTTTCCCCGCATACACCAACTGTAAAGCCTGGATGAAGAACTCTATCTCGCGGATTCCACCGCGCCCGAGCTTGAGATTGGTTTCGCTCTCATGCCGTTTGGTCAAACTGCTGTCGATCTTCAACTTCATCTGCTTAAGATCTTCAACCATGCCGTAGTCATGATAGCGTCGGTAAATAAACGGTTCGAGAATTTTGAGAATACGCTCGCCTAACTCGAGACTCCCGGCCACGGGGCGCGCCTTCATCATGGCGCTGCGTTCCCAGTTCTGCCCCCAGCTTTCGTAATAGGCCTCCGCCGCCGCGACTGAACAAGCAATTTCGCCATGGCGGCCACTGGGGCGCAGATCCAGATCAACCCGAAACACAAAACCATCTTCAGTAACCTGATTGATGGCACGTTTAACCATTTCCGCAAGCTTCACAAAATAGTTATGCAGATCTATGCGGGAGTCCTTGCGCCCCTTAATCCCACTGGTGGTTCCGTGGCTGGAGGTATAGAAAAAAATAAGATCTATATCAGAAGAAAAATTGAGTTCATTTCCCCCTAGCTTTCCCATTCCCAGTACCGTTAATTCTGCCTCTGCCCCTTCGTCGGAGCGAGGTTCATCCAGCAGCGGGCAACCGTACTCGCGGTGCAACAAGCACTCACAGAATGCCACCGCTACCTGCAAAGAGGCTGCCGCTAGGGAAGAAAGCTCTGCCGTCACATATTCTAGGGGCGCCTCCAGACTAAGATCCAGCGTCCCTATACGCAAAACTTCTCGGTATTTGTACTGACGCAGTACCTGCTGTAAAGCAGCAAAATCATCGCGTCCATCGAGCATTTCGTTCAGCTCACGAACCATCTGCGCCGTGTCCTTTACTACAAAGATATCTGTGGTGAGAAACAGGGAAGGAAGCACATGGGGATAACGGCAGATAACATTGGTAAGGAAGCTGGAAGCTCCGAGAACAATCAATAACGTGCGGCGGTTATCTGCGTGCGCCAAGCACGAATACAGTTGCGCCGGCTCGACCTGTTGCGCACAACGCTCCAGATTGTTCAATGTCATATCTGGATCGGCACAGTCCAAAGACTGTGCCGTTGCGGCGGCAACAACAGAGCTGTTACCAAGCAGTTCCTGTAATAAGAGAATATTTACACAGGAGCGCTCTGGTTCGTAAAATCCGACCTGTGCACATAGCTCCGTAACTCGCGCGCGCGTATCTCTAGTCGCTCCGGCTTCGAGTAGCTGAGTCAGCTCAGCCTGCATACTTTCAGGCATCAGCATTTGCGCCCCTAATCCTACCTAAATGCTCCTAAAGAACGTCCATAGTCGCCATGCGCCACCCCACATTCGGTAATAATGGCGGTAATCAACGCCGCTGGTGTAACATCAAAACTAGGATTATAGACATCCACCCCTAGTGGGGCTATCCGCCTCCCGCCACAGTGGGTTACTTCGGTAGGATCACGCTCTTCGATGGGAATTTTACTCCCATCTGGAATGGAATAATCGATGGTGGAGATGGGAGCGGCAATATAAAAGGGGACATTGTGCGCTTTCGCCAGCACCGCGAGGCTGTAAGTGCCTATTTTGTTTGCGGCATCACCATTGGCGGCCACTCGATCCGCCCCAACAATGATGGCATCTATCCGCCCCTGCTGCAGCATATAACCCGCCATATTGTCACAAATCAAGGTGACGGGGATATTGTCGCGCTGCAGTTCCCATGCGGTCAGGCGTGCTCCCTGCAAAAAAGGGCGGGTCTCGTCCGCTACTACCGCAATATTTTTCCCCGCTGCAACTGCAGCGCGAATAACCCCTAGGGCAGTTCCATAGCCTGCAGTAGCGAGGGCGCCGGCATTGCAGTGGGTCAGAACGGTGCCCTTCTCGGGCAGGAGTGTCTGTCCGTGTCTACCCATTGCCATATTGAGCGCCTCGTCCTCTGTCGCGATAGCCTGAGCCTCTTCCAACAGGCGCGCCGTAATCTCAGTCGGGGACGCATTGGTGCCCACCGCAACCGCGTGGCGCTGCATACGCTTCAGAGCCCAGAACAAATTCACCGCGGTAGGCCGAGTTGCGGCCAATTCAGCGCAGGCGACAGTCAACCCCGTTTCAAAATGCGCTTTCGGTTCTAGGGCTAGCTCTTTGGCCGCCAACGCAACTCCGAACGCCGCCGCCACCCCGATGGCAGGGGCGCCGCGCACCACCATACTTCTGATGGCTTCCGCTATTTCCCGATAATCGGTAAAAGCGTACCATGTCTCTTCCGTTGGCAGCAGGCGCTGATCTAGCATATGAAAACAACCATCCGCAAAATAAATTGGCCTTATGGGTGCTGTCTCTGCTATCAGTGCAGTCCCTGGTGTTGCATCAGTTTTAGCGTTCAAGGCTCTACCCCTTTTTTGCGCTTCGGCGCGCTATTGATCCCGAAGTTTCTTGCATAACAGCTCATTGACCATGGCTGGATTAGCCTTACCACGACTGGCTCTCATCACCTGTCCAACAAAAAAGCCTAGGAGCTTATCCTTTCCAGAGCTAAATTCTTCCGCCTGCTCTGGATTGGCGCGAATAACCTCTTCCACCATGGCTTCTATGGCACCGGTGTCACTCACCTGTTTAAGCCCCTGTTCCTCAATGATGGTATCCGCGTCTTTTCCGCTTTCCCACATAAGATCAAAGACCTGTTTACCGAGCTTACCGGAGATGGTGTTATCTGCAATCCGCTCAAGAATGCCGCACAACATCGGAGCAGAGATCGGGATTTTATCTATCGCAAGCCCGGTCTCATTGAGCATGCGCTGCACATCGCCCATAACCCAGTTGGCGCAGGTGCGTGGGTCAGGGTGCAGGCGGGTGCAAGCTTCAAAATAATCGGCCAGAGGGCGCTCAGCGGTTAGAACTTGGGCCACTGCTTCCGGCAGCTCAAACTCTTCCATGAAACGCTGCAATTTTTCTGCAGGCAATTCCGGCAACTGTTCCTTCACCCGTCCGATCCAGTCTGCATCGACAACCATCGGTACTAAATCTGGGTCAGGGAAATAGCGATAATCGTGTGCTTCCTCTTTGCCTCGCATGGAACGAGTTGTGCCGGTGTCGCTATCAAACAGACGGGTCTCCTGTACCACTGTCCCGCCATCTTCGATCAATTCGATCTGACGCTCCACCTCATATTCAATCCCCTCTTTGATAAAGCGAAAGGAGTTGATATTTTTAAGTTCGGCTCTGGTGCCCAGCGCTTGTTGGCCGAAAGGGCGCACCGACACGTTGGCATCGCAGCGGAAGGCCCCCTCTTCCATATTGCCGCTGCAGATATTCAGGTAGCGGACAATCTGATGCAACTGCTTAAGATAGGCGATGGCTTCATCACTGCTGCGCATATCTGGTTCAGACACCACCTCAAGCAGTGGCGTACTTGCCCGGTTCAAGTCAACTAGCGACCCCACCCCAGCTTCGCTGCTGTGGAGGAGTTTGCCTGCGTCCGCTTCCATGTGGATGCGGGTGATCCCAATGCGGCGTTCTCCCCGCCCCTCGGTCTCGATATCGAGATGACCGCCCTCGCAGATGGGGAGCTCAAGCTGAGATATCTGGTATCCCGGGGGTAGGTCTGGATAAAAATAGTTTTTACGCGCGAAGATGGAACGCGGAGCAATGCTGCAATGGGTAGCTAAACCTGCCTTTATCGCATCCTCGACCACTTGGCGATTCAACACCGGCAAAGTGCCGGGCATCCCAAGACACACGGGGCATGTGTGAGAATTCGGTCTGCCTCCGTATGCGGTACTACAACCACAGAATATCTTTGTCTTGGTGGTAAGCTGAACATGGACCTCCAGCCCTATTACAACTTCGTATCGCTCTCTCATTGTTCTACGCAACCTTTCTTAACCGCCTGCACAATCAAACCTATGGATGGATCTCCCTGTTACCCGTCAGGTTACAGCTCGGGTTTGGCCTTATGCCACGTTTCGGTCTGCTCGTAGGCATACGCGATACGTAACAGACCGGCCTCGTCAAAAGGCCTGCCTAAAAGCTGAACCCCGATGGGCAACCCGGCAGAGGAGCTGCCACAGGGCAGACTCAAACCGCATATTCCGGCCAGATTAGCCGCTACGGTAAACACATCCGATTGGTACATCAGCAACGGATCGGCATTTTTATCTCCCAGAGCAAAAGCCGAGGCAGGAGTTGCGGGGGTGAGGATGTAATCAACCTCACTGAAGGCGGCAGTAAAATCCTCCCGGATGAGGGTGCGAACCTTTTGTGCCTTCACATAATAAGCATCATAGTAGTCGGAAGAGAGGGCCAAGGTTCCAAACATTATACGTCGCTTCACTTCAGCGCCGAAACCTTGCGACCGCGTAGCGGTGTACATCTCTACGAGGCCTTTGCCTGGATCCACACGGGTACCGAAACGCACACCGTCATAGCGCGCCATATTGCTCGACGCCTCAGCGGCAGACAAAAGGTAGCAGCAAGAAACAGCATACTTGCTGTGGGGCAGACTCATCTCGACCACTTCGGCGCCGAGGTTGCGGTACGTTTCAACCACCTTTTCCACTGCCCTCTTCACTTCCGGATCCAGCTCGGAGTTAAAATATTCCTGGGGCATGCCGATTTTTTTGCCCGCTACACCTTCCTCGAGCCCCGCTAGATAGTCAGGCACCGGGGTGTTTACTGAGGTGGAGTCTGCGGGGTCGTATCCTGCTATGGCCTGCAGCATTATGGCGCAGTCGCGGACGTTCCGTGTCAGAGGCCCAACCTGATCGAGGGAGGACGCAAGAGGCACAACGCCTGAACGCGACACGCGCCCGTATGTGGGCTTGAGCCCCACCACGCCGCAATGAGATGCGGGTTGGCGGATGGAACCACCGGTATCGGTACCAAGGCTAGCCGGCACCTGCCGCGCAGCGACACATGCGGCGGAACCACCAGAGGAACCTCCGGAGACGCGGCCTAAATCCCACGGATTACGCACTGCCCCATACGCGCTGCTCTCGCTGGAACTACCCATGGCGAACTCATCCATATTGAGTTTGCCTACAATGACGGCCCCTTGCTCTTTAAGTTTGCGCACCACTGCACCCTCATAAGGAGGGATAAAATCCGCCAACATCTTCGAGGCGCAGGTGGTGCGAATTTCGGCAGTTACAAAGAGATCTTTAAGCGCCACCGGGATCCCCGTCAACATCGGGGCATCTTGCTGAATCTGGCGGGCCTGAGCTAGGCGATCATCCGCTTGGCGCGCCGCCGCGAGGGCTTCTTCCCGACACACGGTAATAAAGGCATTGATATGTGTATCGGTAGCACCTATACGCTTCAAGCAAGCCTCAGTCAGGGCTACTGCACTAAGCTCGCCCCCTCTTAATTGCCGGACCATTTCGTGGATTGTCAGATCAGTCAGTTCCATTTCCGCTCCATCTTTCTGTTCAAATCTATACGCACATCAATCTGTTGCAATTCTACCTGCCAGCAGCCACCAATAAGACCTTGAGCATTACTCAATAACCTTAGGTACAGCGAAACAATCCTGCGCCTGCAGCGGGGCATTGCGAAGTGCCTGCTCAACTCCGATGGAGTCTTGGACTTCATCAGCCCTGAATACATTTTCTAGCAAGACCGCATGCGAGGTGGGCTCAACGGTGTCGGTGTTGAGCTCATTCAATTGCTCAACACGCGCCATAATCGCCTCAAACTGGTCCGCAAGGAGATCAATCTCTGCGGCGGAGCATTCCAGACGAGCCAGACGAGCTACTTTTTCAACCTCTTCGCGGGTAATTTTTTCTCTCATTTAGGTTCCACCTTTTCACATCATGATTAACGGTATGGTACGCGTTTTTGCTCAGTTAAAACAGTAGAGCAATCAAAGCTAAAGGATAAAGCCCCATCAATATCCAACCGGTGGGCAACAACCAGCTAGGTGTATCACAGACTCCATGTTTTATTCAATAAATTGATGGTCTTTGCTCCACAAAACATCCATACAATCAGCTCCAGAAGAGTCTAGGCATGCCGTGCAGACATACAAGCAAAGGTTCTGTTTCGAACATACTTTGACACTTGACAGCAATATACCCTGTTGCTAGTTTGAAGCTGATGTGCTCGGTGGTCTTCCTGACTTCCCAGGCATAAATTTTGTTCACGCCTACTCACCGACAGGCCAAACCATTGAAAATCCTTGTATGCGACAACTTCTCCCCAGAAGCTCTTGAAATTCTTAAGAACACCGAAGGGGTAACGCTGGACTACCGTCCAAGTATTGAGCGCGACGAGCTACTTAAGGCCATCGCCACTGCCCACGCCCTGCTGGTGCGTGGCGGAACGGTGGTGGACAGCGCGCTGCTTGAAGCTGCTCCCCAGCTACGTATAATTGCGCGGGCCGGCATCGGAGTGGAAAATATCGACATGCAAGCCGCCAACCAACAGGGGGTGGTAGTCACCAATACCCCTTCAGGCAGCACCACCACCATGGCTGAGCATACTATTGCCATGATGTTGGCGCTGGCGCGCCGCATTCCCCAAGCCAGCCAGGCAGTTAAGGAGGGCAAGTGGGACTCTGCCCCATTCAACGGTTCCGATATCCACGGTAAAACCCTCGGTATCATCGGTGGCGGTAAAATCGCGCGGCGCGTGATCGAATTCGCCCGTGGTCTGAGCATGGAAACAATACTCTATGACCCGTACCTATCCGCCGAAGTGATAAAAAACCTGGGAGCACGCAAGGTCACTTTGGATGAATTGCTCAGTAACGTAGATTTTCTTTCCCTGCATGTACCCCTGAACCTAGAGACAGAAGAGCTGCTAAACGCCACTGCGTTCAAGCGCATGAAGCGTGGCTGCTACCTCATAAACTGTGCATCAGGACGACTTATCCATGAACCCGCTCTGCTCGATGCCCTCGAAAACGGCACCGTTGCTGGAGCCGCCCTCGATTCCTTTGCTGTGGAACCGCCGGATGTACACAACGAGCTGCTACAAAACCAGAAAGTCATCTGCACCCCACACCTGCGTGCTGCTACCGTAGATGCTCAGATAAACGTTACAAAACAGGCTGCTCTGCAGGCGATAGACTTTCTCAAGTGTGGAGCGGTGAACAATGCCCTCAATGTGCCTTCTGTCAACGCCGATCAACTCAAAACCTTGTGGCCATACCTCAACCTAGCCGAGCGCCTCGGTTCGTTCCTGGCTCAGCTGCTAGATAAGCCCTTTAACAGCATCAGCATCGAATATGCTGGTAGCATAATTGACCACCCCACTGAACCCATGAGCATGGCGGCACTAAAGGGGCTGTTTACACCGATTATCGGTACGCGCGTCAATTATGTAAATGCTAGGCACGTTGCACTAAAGCGCGGCATTGAGGTCACGGAAACTCGCACCAACGTAACCAACGGTTACTCCAACTCTCTTACGTTGCAAATCAAGGGCGATGAAGGGATACAATCAGTCACTGGAGCTCTTTTTCTCAATCGCGAATGCCGCATAATCCGAGTGGATGGCTATCATGTGGAGAATGTGCCTGAGGGCACTATTCTGGTGGTTAACAACCAAGATAAGCCCGGTGTACTTGCCCTGCTTGGAACCCTGCTGGAACAGGCCGGAATCAACGTGGCCATGATGAATCTGTCCCGCCGTGAAAAAAGTGGCAAGTCTGTCTCACTCTTGACTGTAGACCAGACCATCCCCGCGAGCGTAATGGAAAAGCTCAACCAAGACGCGCGTATTATTTCGGCACGCCAGGTCATTCTGCCCCCCATGTCAGATGACCTTCACCCAATCAAGTACGGATCCTGTTAAATGAATGTTGAAAGCCTAGGCAACGAAGCCATGATCCCCAAAGGGGTCAGGGATTTTCTTCCGATTAACGCGGTTAAAATCCACTATATTCAGGAGATGCTGCATAAAACCTTCAAGGCATGGGGCTATCAGACCATCATTCCCCCCTCTCTTGAGTTTCTAAGTGTTCTCGAACGCGGTCTTGGTAGCGACCTGCACGGTTGTACCCAGCGCTTTGATGATCGTCACAGCGGAGAACTTCTAGCGTTTCCTTCCGATATAACCCCGCAGATTGCGCGGATATTCGCCACCAGAATGCATGAAGCTCCCTTGCCGCAACGCTTGAGCTATTCTGGGCGGGTGTTGCGCCATACGGAACAGCAAGCAGGAAAAAATCGCGAGATTTTTCAGTCGGGGGTAGAAATGATCGGCAGGGCTTCCCCTTCTGCCGATGCTGAAATGATAACCATGGCCCTTGAGTGCCTCGAACAGCTCAATGCCCGGGACTACACCATTGATATCGGACAGGTGGAGTTCTATCGCGGCGTACTACAAGGGCTTGAGCTTACACCCCGTCAAAATGCAGCTATAGAGCAGCACCTGCTCCACAAGGACAGCTCAAGCCTGAAGGTAGAGATGGAACATCTCGACATTACCTCTAGACAGGCGGATGAATTGCTCGCCCTGCCGCGCCTGTTCGGTGGACGCGATGTTTTGGAGCGTGCGGCGACTGTGGTAAACAATGAGCGCTCAAAACGCGCCCTCGACAATCTACACCAGGTAATCCGTATTCTTGAACTCTACCAAGTTGACAAGCATATCACTCTGGATTTAGGTGAACTACGCGGTCTAGACTACTACTCTGGAGTAACCTTTCAGGGCTTCCTCAGCGGTTTCGGTGAGGCGATATGTCTAGGGGGACGCTACGACGAGCTCATGGCCAATTACGGACGTCCGGCACCGGCAACAGGGTTTGCATTCAACCTGCTGAACCTGCTATTTGCCATGCCCAACACCCTGGAGCAGGCGGCACGCCCCGGCGTCGATATCCTCATCAATGCGGTGGAACAACACGACAGCACAGCGTATAATCTAGCGCGGCAACTGCGTAACCGTGGCCTGTCCGTATGCACCCACCTCGGCGCCGAGCCAGAACCGCAACAGCTGCGCAAATTTCACTGTCGCACCCTGATCAGCATCGCTGCTGATGGAGAAAAGGTCAGAATTTTTTCACCCAAAACCAAACAAACCCGGCAATCGACAGTCACTGCTCTACTCAGCGACCCGGTTGATATGGAATATACCAAAGGAGATAAATAACATGGCAAATGTTGTAGTCGTTGGCGCTCAATGGGGCGATGAAGGCAAAGGTAAAGTAGTTGACATTTACACAGAACGCTCTCAGGCCGTGGTACGCTACCAGGGAGGCAACAATGCAGGGCATACGCTGGTCGTAGGGGATGAAAAAACCGTGCTTCACCTGATCCCCTCAGGCATCCTCCACCAGGGCAAAAAGTGCATTATTGGTAACGGTGTAGTCCTCGACCCCAAGGTGTTCCTACAAGAGTTGGAAGGACTTAAGGCAAAAGGCTACCTCAAAGATGAGTCTCAACTGGTTGTCGACCGCAACGTCCATATCATCATGCCCTATCACAAAGAAATTGATATTGCGCGCGAGAACAAACCCGGCGAACGCCGCATCGGAACCACTGGCCGTGGCATTGGCCCCACATATGAAGATAAGGTGGGACGCCGGGGAATCAGGCTGGCAGACCTGATCAATCCGGAACGCTTCAGTGCCAAGCTTAAAGAACTATTACCGGAGAAAAACTTCCTCCTCGAACACTTCCTCAAGCAGCCACCACTAGACGAGCAGCAAATTCTTGACGAATACCTCGGCTATGGCGAAAAACTCAAGCGTTTTGTAGGCAACAGCTCCGTACTCCTCGAAGAGTGTCGCGTCAAAGGGGAAAACATCCTGTTTGAGGGCGCCCAGGGCAGCCTGTTGGACATCGACCACGGCACCTACCCCTACGTCACGTCTTCATCTACTATCGCTGGTGGCGCAAGCATCGGCTCAGGGTTTGGTCCACGCTTTATCAACGAAGTCATCGGTATCTCCAAGGCATATGTAACCCGCGTTGGAGAAGGCCCCTTTCCCACAGAGCTCGATGACGCAGTGGGCGAAAGGCTCCGTCAGGCTGGGGCAGAATTCGGCGCCACCACTGGGCGTCCGCGCCGTACTGGCTGGTTTGATGCTGTTGCCCTGCGTGAAGCAGTACGCACCAATGGCCTCACCGGATTGGCCATTACTAAACTGGACGTGCTCGACGAGTTCGAGAGCATAAAAGTCTGCACCGCTTACAGCTACAAAGGGGAAATGCTGAGTGACTTCCCCTCTGACGCGCATATTTTAAGCCAGTGTAAGCCTGTATATGAAGAGCTCGACGGTTGGAACACCGATATCTGCGCGGCAACGACCTACACAGACTTGCCGCAGCAAGCGCGTACTTACTTGGCCAAACTTGAAGAAATCTGCAACTGCCCTGTTGTTCTGGTATCCGTAGGACCACGTCGCGATCAGACCATGCAGATTCGCGACCCGTTCAATGGTGAATAACAGATCTTAAGCGGGGGTTCTCACTGCGGGCAAGTTTTTAACAAAAAAGGATTGACTTCAAAAACTGCATCGCGTATAACACTCAACGTTGTGAGCCGGTAGCTCAGTCGGTAGAGCATCTGACTTTTAATCAGATGGTCGTGGGTTCGATCCCCCCCCGGCTCACCATTTAAAAAAGTACGTCCCTATCGTCTAGCCTGGCCCAGGACACCGCCCTTTCACGGCGGCGACGGGGGTTCGAATCCCCCTGGGGACGCCAGTATAAAAAGCCCTGCTGATCTTTGATCAGCAGGGCTTTTTAGTATCATTCCAAATTACACCTGCCGCCTGTATACCCGAACACGCTTTACTCTTCTTCTGGTGCAACCTAAAAGCAAACAAACACGTAGACTGTCTGACCCTATAAAAACGTAGAATCGCAGCAACACTCGAAACAACTTGTCCTCAGACTATGCACAATTTATTTCTTAAACAGGAATCTATCTCAATCATGCCCGAGCAAACTTCAAACCCGAGCGTAGAAATTTTTAGTGATGGAGCCTGCAGCGGCAACCCTGGTCCGGGCGGATTCGGTACCGTTCTCCGCTGCCGAGAGCACATACGCGAGTTAAGTGGCTATTCCCCATGCACTACCAACAATCGTATGGAGATGCTTGGTGCTATTGCCGGCCTAGAAGCTCTAAAATTCCCGTGTAAGGTCAAACTGACTACCGATTCACAGTATCTATTGAACGGCATCACCAAATGGATCCATGCCTGGAAAAAGAAAAACTGGAAAAACTCCCATAACAAGGATGTGCTTAATAAAGATCTATGGTTACGGCTGGACAAACTTGCACAGTCACATATCATAGAATGGCACTGGGTCAGGGGGCATACAGGACATATAGAAAATGAGCGCTGTGACGAATTGGCGCGGCAGGCAATAGTTGAGCAGGTGCCCCTCATTGAGGAGGGCTGAAGAGATCCAGAGAAAGAATCCGCAACCTCTATTTAAGGAGAGCCGTATGGATAAAAAGGATAGAATCGCTAACTTTCTTCAGGCAGAGCACTTCGCTGTGGCAGGAGCCTCTACCAAAAGGGACAAATATGGTAACAAGGTATTGCGCAGTTACCTAGAGCACGGTTACAAAGTGATACCGATCAACCCTACAGCCGCACTAGTTGAAGGGATACCTAGCGTGTCTAGTGTTGCTGAACTTCCCGCTGAAGTAACCGCCCTTTCTATAATCACCCCACCGCAGGTAACTCGCAAGGTCGTAGCTGCAGCCATTGAACTAGGACATATTAAGCATATATGGATGCAGCCTGGCGCCGAAGACAAAAGCGCGGTGGAGCTATGCGAGACACATAACATCAACGTCATCGCCGACGGCAGCTGTCTTTTGGTAGAGATTGGCTTCAGCGAAGGGCACTAACAGTTTCACGATAAGAGTGCTTCTAGCCCACCCATGAATCACGACCATTTAAAAAGCCCCCTCTGAACTTTATATGTCAGAGGGGGCTTTTTTGGTTCTATTCAAAACTGAAGCAGTAACTATCCTTTGCTAATCTCCACCCTGACGGTCTGGTG
>JAQUDG010000150.1 GCA_028685815.1 Desulfuromonas sp. | reverse complement strand
CTTAGTAATAGTAGGACCATATGAACATCACTCAAATGAAGTTTCATTTAGAGAGGCTATATGTGAAGTACAAAGAATAAATTTAGATAAACATAAAGGAGCGCGCACAACGTTCAACATTATATCAAGCGCAGCAGGAACTCGACTCTGCGCGCCTCGAACTGCATCACAATACGCGAGAGTTGGAACAGCAACAGCTCCAACTCGAGGAAGCCTACGGAGCCGATGTCGAGCAAAGTGCTGCAAGTTTGGAAGAGTTGCCACCTGACGCCACGGCGCTGTTTAAAAGACTACAACGCCGCCTCGATAGCTTTGGCGAGGTAAATCTTCTGGCGGTAGAGGAATACGACACTCTACATGAACGTCACACGCATCTGCAGGAGCAGCAAGATGATCTGCTGCAGTCTATTGCCGATCTGCGCACAGCCATCAATCAGATCAACCGTAAATCGCGTAGTCGCTTTAAAAAGGCCTTTACTCTGATAAACGAACAGTTTGAGAAAATATTTCCCCGCCTGTTTTCTGGGGGCAACGCGCGCTTGGTTCTTACTGAGCCAGACGATATGCTGGCGACGGGAATCGATATAGAGGCGCGCCCTCCAGGAAAAAAACTCCAAAATATTAACCTGCTCTCCGGCGGGGAAAAGGCGTTGACCGCGGTAGCTTTGATTTTTGCTATATTTCAGGTGAAGCCTTCCCCATTCTGTCTGCTCGATGAAGTTGATGCTCCTCTTGACCATGCTAATATCGGGCGTTTCAACGCTATGGTCAGAGAAATGGCAGCCATTTCACAATTTTTAATTATCACCCATAACCCAAGGACAATGGAAATCGCTGACACCCTTTACGGGGTTGCCATGGAGGAGCCGGGCGTTTCACGCTTGGTTTCGGTTGATATGAGTGCTTACGCCATTGCCGCCGAGCGCGCCGAAGCCAGAGGCTATTGCTGAAGTAACATCTTTAGCCAGATTATGTAGGGATGTGCCGGAATGCTAATATAATGTCGATCTTTGAAGAAATTTTAGCTCCGCTGCTTGCTCCTGCTTATGGTTTGCAGTGTGCAGTGATAGCAGATGCAGATGGAGAGATGATTGCCCAATATGGTCAATATAAGGGTACTGGGGACGACGTTGGTGGCGCCGATGCTATTGCTCTTTTCGGTGCGCATCAAGGGGTAGTCCTTATGCATCTGCTACATTCGGTGCCGCAGTGCCACCGTGGGACATTAAGGGAAATTTCTATCCGCTGTAGGGGAGAAGACTGGTTTGTGTTTCCGCTTGCAACAGAGTACTATCTTGCCGTCGCAGGTCCGCATGGAGTGTGTATAGGGCGAGCTCGCGCCACAATACGGGAATGTGTTCTGCGCTTATGGGCCGAAATTGCATACTAAAATCAAGGCTTGGCCAAGCTTGATCCCAAGTTAAAGTTTATAGCTTTGGTCGCAACATAAAAAGAAAGAAGCGTTTATGGATATTACTCAAAGTATGGAAAAACTTTATTCGTTTGCGCAAGAGCAGATGCAGCACATTGTTTCTGGCTGGCGGGGCTTTATTCTGTGGCTTAGACATCAGTTTGCCGCTTTTGCAGAGGTGCTTGAGCACTGGGGGGTGCCGGTAGATAAAAGTCTATCGCTGGCGTATACGCTTGCATACATAAGCTTGGTGCTGGTGCTTGTTTTTTGTGTCTGGCGTCTTGCTCGGATAAGTCGGTCGCGTAAAGGGGATGTCGCTCATCGCGCCACATGTCCAACTGTAGAGGTCTCAGCGCAAGAACACGATGGAAAACCTGACACGCCCGAAGTGTCGGCTGAATTTCCCGCGGTCAGGGAGCAACCGATCTCAGTATATGAGCGGATGCGCAACGGACTGGCGAAAACCCATAAGTCGTTATTTGGTAAGCTCGACGCCGTTTTGGGTTCCGGTGCGAAGATCAACTCGGCCACCATCGAAGAGATTGAGGAGATCTTGGTGAGCGCTGACTTCGGAGTGCGCACCACACAAAAACTTGTGACTGCTCTGCAGGAGCGACTGACCCGTGGGGAGATGCAACAGGCGGAGCAAGTGCGTACCGCCCTACGCGAAGAGATTCTTGCTATCCTTTCCTCCACCGTGTATACAGCGGATATGGAGGCGCATAAGCCTTATGTGATGATGGTTGTGGGGGTTAATGGTGTGGGCAAAACGACTACCGTTGGCAAACTGGCACATCAGCTTAAGCAGCAGGGGCAAAAAGTGATTCTGGGCGCTGCGGATACGTTCAGGGCTGCGGCAGCCGAACAGTTGGTTGCTTGGGGGGAGCGTGCCGATGTGGGCGTAGTTCGCCATAGTGAAGGAGCCGATCCTGCAGCGGTAGCATTTGATGCGGCGAAGGCCGCGATCGCGCGGGAGGCTGATCTGCTGATCGTGGATACGGCGGGGCGTTTACATACCAAGGTAAACCTCATGGAGGAGATGAAGAAAATTCGGCGTGTACTCGAGCGAGAAATCAGTGGTGCCCCCCATGAGACCCTGCTGGTTCTTGATGCAACAACCGGGCAGAATGCGCTGACGCAGGCGCGCTTGTTTCGCGAAGCTGTTGCCATCGATGGCATTATCCTGACCAAGCTTGACGGTACCGCCCGTGGAGGGATGGCGGTCGCCATTGCTTCTGAGCTACATCTGCCGGTGCGTTACATCGGTGTCGGCGAGGGGGTCGAAGACCTGCGCCCCTTTGAGCCGGAATTGTTTGTCGATGCGCTGTTTGAGAGCCGTTAAGTTTCTTGACATTTTACCGACCTTTGCATAACCTGCCGAGACGAAGAGAGATCAATTATGAATCTGGAAAATCTGGTTCGTTTAGAAGAGAAAATAGAGCAATTATTGAAGCGCCAACAGCAATTGCAAGAGGAAAACAGCAAGCTTGCCACCGAGCGTGAAGATCTGGAGCAACAACGCGACTTTGTTGCTCAGGAGCTTGATAGGTTGGTTGACAAGCTGAGCTTTCTTGACCAGGAGCCTGATTGAAGCACCGGGTAGAGGTAAATATTCACGGACACGAATATGTAATCCGCAGTCTGCGCAGTGAGGCAGATGTACAGCGGGTTGCAACTTTTGTGGATGAGAAGATCAGCGCTGTAACGGCCGCTGGTGCTACAGCAGACAGTCTTCACGCGACCATTCTTGCGTTTATGAATGTTGCGGGTCTTTACCTCGAATTGCGAGAGCGGTCAGAGCATACTGAAGATGCCGTGGAAAGAATTGAGGCGCTGAACCAGAAACTGGAAGCTGCCCTGAAATAACAAGGGCTAGTTTTCATGCCACAGAAGATTTGATCCCTCTTCGATTCGTAACGGATCGGGGAGTAGAGCGCAACTGCAACAGGGCTAGGTTTATTGTTTCGGCCTTGGTATTCAGCCAATTACATGTTGATGCTGGCGTAGGCAATTGTTTAGACGACCTGCCGGCATCTTTGATGCTTTATTGTTATAGAGGGTTGTGAAAAATAGGTTTAAATAAATGTGTTCGGGTATAAGGGCAACTGCCTTGCCTGAATCAACCTTCCTGAATTACGCACGTGCAAATCTCCATCGAACACCACCCTTTGTTGTGGTTGTTCCCCTTCCCCCAGGACGTTACAAGTAAAATCGACCATTTAACATGTTTCTTATCGACGTAGAGGGTATGCAGTGCGCTGCTGCACTTTTTGAAACTGCATCGATACAGGGTCGAGCTGTACGGGTTGCCAGTGGCGGAATTTTACGCTTTCCGCACCAATCTTGACAAAAATCAATGAAACAGATTTACGTGCTTTGCAACTGTGCCCTTAGGTGTTTTGAACTTAGCGGTTCAGCGGATATTGGCAAAATGGGTGGTGTGAAAACAGCTCTTCGGCAGAGACATCTCGGGCTGCGTAAGCAGTTAAACGCAGAGCAGGTGTACGATCTGAGCCAGAAAGCGCAACAGTTGGTCATGGCTTTGGCAGTGTTCAGTGCTGCACGCACCGTGGGGCTGTATGCTCCGCATGCCAATGAGGTGGATACCGAGTTGCTGAGTAGTTGTGCTCAGGCGGTCGGTGCTGTTGTAGCCTACCCTCGGATAGTGCATGGAACCATGGAGTTTGTCCGGTTTGATAGTGAGTGCACCTGGCAGCCAGGTAAGTTTGGAATTCTCGAACCTTCGATAGGAGCACAGGGGGTACACTCCTGCCAGGTGGAACCGGAGTTGTTTGATGCAGTTGTGGTTCCTGGAGTTGCGTTTGATTCTGCGGGGAATCGGCTTGGATACGGTAAAGGGTTTTATGATCGATTTCTGGCGCAGTGCACACCGCAGTGCGTCTTTATCGGTCTCGCATATGCTTTTCAACTGGAAGATAAATTGCCGCGAGAAGCGCATGATGTTGCTCTTGACTATGTAGTCACAGACGCAAAAATTACTGCGTGCCCTGCATCAAGTAGGATTTGACGGCAAATTATATTCTTCAACAACTAAGCGCTTCGGCGCTGGAGGTCATACGGTTATGGACGGAGGGATAGTGTTTTTTCTGTTGCTCCTGGCAGTGGTTGGAGGCGGCTTTGCCGGCTCGATTATTCGCCAGCGCATGGATGAAGCCCGTACGGGCAGTGCCGAGCAATTGGCACTGCAAATTGTCACCGATGCAAAAAAAGAGGCTGCAACTCTGCGTAAAGAAGCGGAGCTTCAGGCTAAAGACACTGTTTTTGAGGCTAAATCAGCTTGGGAAAATGAAGCGCGAGAGCTCAGGCGGGAGTTGCAGGCGCAAGAAAAG
>JAQUDG010000149.1 GCA_028685815.1 Desulfuromonas sp. | reverse complement strand
TGCATGAACATCTGCTGCCCTTGCTCAGATTCTGCGGCGGCGCAGCCATAGAACAGGATATCCGCCCCTGCGCTTAAATGGGTGCCCCACTGCTGCAGGGTTTCGGCGTATTGATCTACGCTGGCGCTGCTCAGTTGGGTGCTGCCCAACTGCACCATGTCGTCACCACCGTGGGAGAGGAGGTGCAAGGCGTTTGATTGCGGATTGGCGGCGAGGATTTGCTGTATTTGGTCGAGGCCGTTGCCCTCTGCGTTCAGGATGTGGACGTTGGCGCTGTTACCCAGCAGAGCAAGCAGTTGCTCTTTATCGGGAACGGAAGGATCGACGATGATAATGGTGTGGTTGGCGGCATGGTCGGCGGTGGGATTGGCTTGGTCAGGAACCAAGGCAGCTACTGCCTGCGCATTGCTGAGGGTCGATCTATCCGCGTCGGCCTGAAAATCTGCCGCTTGACCGTCATGGGCTTCAGCATGCTGACCGTCGCCGTGGTGCTCACCTTCAAAGGCGGCGTCCGCCAAGACCGTCATCGCGGCGGCGACGCCGGAAGCATCATACAGATAGCGAGGTTCGAGGGGAAATGGGCTGGAATAGTCTTTAATACTTATGAGTGCAGGCTTAAAAACCTGACGTTTTGAAAACCACTTAAATCTAATCATAGGATCATCCCTTGCCAGACATTGCCATCCCCGCGCTCACGTTTGAGTTTTTTTCAGGGCGTAGCTATTGTTATCAATGTGCAAAACCTTGTTTTTACATTGATAACAAATAAGGCAAGCTTGGGGCAGACCACAAATATCCACGCAATGATACGAAAAGTAACATTTCTGGTCAGGTACCTATTTGCAAGGATGAAGATTAAAACAAAGGCAGATGGTGAAAATAACTTTATGAGAAAATACGATGAGAAAAACAAAACCCTGAGCCATACACTGTTCTGATCGGTTGATCTGTTTCTGGGATTGTGTCAATTATTTTTTTACGCAACCTCAACACCATAGCGTCTAGAGCTCTACCTGTATAAGTATCGCTCCTGGGATAAAGTAATTCTATAAAGCGGTGACGATTGACGGTTTCCCCTTTGGCTTCAACCAAAATGCTCAGAAATTTTAACTCCAGCGCCGTAAGCTGGATTTCAGCACCACAAGGAGCAATCAACACCCACCGGTTCATACTCAAGTGCCAGCATGGAACATCACAAGCGGATGGGGAAATTTCTGCTGCAGATGGCATGTGTTGGAGGCGCAGCAAAAGACCTTGCATCGCGGATTCAAGCAAAGGTCCAGAAACAGGTTTAACCATATAATTGTCGGCACCGGCTTTGTAACCCTTGACCTGATCAACTTCAGCGTCGTTGGCAGTGAGAATAATTATGCCGAGATTACTACCTGTAGCACGAAGATACTTTGCCAGTATAAATCCCGATGCATCTGGCAACCCAATATCGATAATAGCGATTTTATATGTTTCTTTTCCCAGCGCTGTATAAAAACCTTTTGCGTCAGCGACTCCAGTCACCTGATACCCTGTCAGTTCAAGATATTCCGTCATGTTTTCGCGCAGATCAGTGTCATCTTCGACTAGAAGAACCTTAACCGGATTTTTGCTTGTCATATTAATTCTCGTATTAGCGCACTATGTTTGCGTACTATGTTTGCGTACTATGTTTGCGTACTATGTTTGCGTACTATGTTTGCGTACTATGTTTGCGTACTATGTTTGCGTACTATGTTTGCGTACTATGTTTGTGAGATATGGGAAACTTCAATTTTGCCGTCACTTTACTCTCAGCATCGGCGCGTAATTCAATAGTTCCACCACATTGCAGCACCCCGATCTCCACCAGATGCAGACCGACTCCCGTTCCGCTTACACCATTAGTGTTGAGACCACGGCGAAACTTTTTGAACAACTCGTGCATATCCTCAGGCAGTGGACCGAGGGCAGTATTGGTAATACACACCTCTAGATGAGCATTACATATATCGAAATTTAATGTTACGGGTGTATCTACTTGGGCATACTTAACCGCATTTTCGAGCAAATTGAGTAACGCTGTGTCCAGCACGGACTTATCACAAGACAGCACCCACCCTAACGGCACATGATTTATTGCACACAAAGACTCACCACACAGATGATGAGCGGCTTGGTGGAGTTCCTGAAACAGTTCGTGAACCTCAACTTCAGACGCGCTTGATTGAAATAACCTATGCTTATCCCCTCTGCGAGGGTGGGCAGTTTCAAATACATTCAACAAGCGCGTTGTGGCGCGCTGCACTCGATCGAGGTTGTTTTCTAGGCCAGCACCACTGGCAACACCCTTACGCCGCATAACATCAATGCTCGACTGGATGACAGCAAGGGGGGTGCGATATTCATGCGCAATCATATCGAGGGAACGTTCCTGTTCCTTCCGAATGGACGATTCCACCTCTAACTGTATATTGAGCAGTTCCTCTTCCTTTTTGCGCTGACTTATATCCCAGATGATGGAGATGTATCCGCGCATATTGCCTATTGAATCACGCAGAACATTGACCCTTTCCTCACACCAAACAGTCGAGCCGTCCTTGCGTAGGAGCAGGTACTCAAAGTTCAGGATTTCCGTCTTAATACCGCTAGCTTCCCTCTCCACGTTTGCTTTATGACGTTGCTGAACTTCGGCATAGCTGGATTCGACCATAAAATCACTTGCGGGACGATACAACATCTCTTCAGGGTCATATCCTAGAAGAATTCGGCAAAAGGAATTGCAGTAAGTTATATTCAAGCTCAAATCGACCATACAAACAAAATTAGGCGCGTTTTCTGCAGAAATTCTGAAGTTTTCTTTACTGGAACGTAAATCTTCAACAATCCGAGTATTAGTCAACAGCAGGAACGTATATAAATGGACAAACTGCGCGATTATTCCGAACAACAACATGTATGCAAGAACCGGATCTAGATGCAAATTCAGATCCAATCTCACCTCGCCTGCCTGAGACAAGTCACTACAGAATGGAAACAACCAATAACAGCGAATCAGCAGCAAAAACACTATGGGAGCTAAAGAAATTGACCATAACTTTTGAATCGATAAAATATCAGGCTTAGCGCGCGCGGCAAACAGTGGCTCAGCGATAAGTCGGATAAAATAGAAGCTCAGCATCCCGGAAGTAATCATTGAACGAACAGCGAAATTATCCTCAATAAAAACAAAATAAACCTGAAGTGCGAATTGGAACAAAAAAAGACCCAAGTTTAGCGGAGTACCCCGCCAATGCTTGGGCAATTGGTAATAGCGCCTGAACCCTTCGTAGTACAAAATCACGTGCGCCATCATGAGAATATTGCCCACCAGCACAATCACTGGTATGGGGACAAATCCTGGGCGCAACAGAACAAGTACCGCACCTAAAGCCCAACATGCCGCACCTACTCCCCATAAACCAAAACCCGGGTAGGTCTTGCCTCGAGACCAAGCATGTAATAACAAACCTGTCATTACACAATTCAAAAGTGCGGATAAGATGGCAAGCGTTACGTGATCAAGGGAAATCATTCTGGCAGCAGCCCCTTATAAAACTAGCGGAATTCGATACTCAAACTGAATGACCCAAAATGCGTTAAATCATTAAATTGAGTTTTGACATGAATAAGTCAAGTGGAGACTATATTGACGCCAAGTTTTTATCAAACAGTAAATCCAGCCGTGCTGTAAGGAAGATCTCGCCGATAGGATGTCTAGGCTGGGAGCAGACAAGGGGCACATCTTGCTTTCTTACCCCCTGACTCTTTATTTAGATAGTAGACTCAAATTCCTGAACAATGGTCTAAGATGAGCAGTGGTACCAAGTCTCTGAACAAAATCGCAGATAAATTTACGCTGCGCCCAGCCTTGTCTGAAGCAAGAAAAATAACTTTGTGAACTCAAGCCCGATGCTCCTCCGTTTAAGAGCCTCGAGCAACTTTAAGGTGAAATCAGGCGCCACTAGGTGAAGTGTTACTTTGGCTGAGGGGTCCACTTGAATTATGCCAAGCTGAAAGCAAAAAACAATTACCCACAATTCAACACTTCAGGGCATACTTATTGGCTAGCAAAAAACGTCCCCTTAAGAATTCCAATGCTTCCGGCGCACGGGAAACCATGCGTACTGAGCTGATAGAAATTTTATGAAGCAATGCATAGCTATTTTGATAACGGAGAACCAGCATGACACCAACCTTGTTATTTTTGCGTAGTACGACTATCCGACTCGCCTCCATTTTGCCAATACTGGTCCTGTTTATTTTTACAGGCTGCGACAAGGCGGAAAAAGTTACAGCAGAGGCACCTGCGGTTGAGGTGGTCGCCATCACAATTGAACCTCAAACTGTTCCGGCGGTTTTTTCTTTTATCGCTCAAATCCAAAGTTCGCATCAGGTCGATGTGACGGCGCGCGTCAATGGTTTCCTAGATAAAATCAGCTATAGCGAAGGGGAATCGGTGCGGCAAGGACAGGTGTTGTTCCAGCTGGATCAAAAACCATTTGTGGCCGCTGCCGATGCAGCCAAGGCAGAAATGGAGGTACGCAAGTCACAGCTCTGGACCGCCAAAGCCTCCCTTGACCGGGTCAGGCCGCTGGCTGAACAAAACGCCGCGAGCAAGAGCGACCTAGATAATGCCGAGGGCAATTACAAGTCGGTTGAGGCTGCCCTGCAACAGGCAAAGGCAAAATACGACAAGGCTCTGCTCGATCTGAGCTATACCACAATAATCGCGCCTTTCAGCGGTGTGGCTGGCCAATCGTTGATGCGCGAAGGGAGCTA
>JAQUDG010000043.1 GCA_028685815.1 Desulfuromonas sp. | reverse complement strand
ACCGGTGGCCCCATAGATGAGATTCGCGCTGCCATTATCGCCCAGACCAACGCTTGCATCGGCAGTGTCCCTTTGTATCAAGCCGCGGTTGACACCGTATCTAGGAAAAAGAAAGCCATGGTTGAAATGACCGTGGATGAAATTTTCGACGGCATCAAGAAACACCTGGATGACGGGGTCGATTTCATCACGGTTCACTGTGGCGTAACCCGCCGCAGCCTTGAAGCGATGGATCTGCAAGGGCGCACAATGGATGTAGTCTCACGCGGTGGTTCCTTTACCGCCAAGTGGATGGCGTTCAATGATGCGGAGAACCCCCTGTACGAACACTATGACCGCCTGCTTGAACTGGTACGTCCTTACGACGCCACGCTCTCACTTGGGGATGGATTCCGTCCTGGATGTCTGCAAGACGCCACCGACCGCGCCCAAGTGCAGGAACTGCTCACCTTAGGAGAGTTGACCAAACGTGCTTGGGACGCAGGCATTCAGGTGATGATTGAGGGGCCGGGACATGTCCCCCTCGATCAGATCGAAACCAACATCAAACTGCAGAAACAGCTGTGTTGCGGGGCACCGTTCTATGTCCTGGGACCACTGGTAACAGATCTTGCCGCAGGCTATGATCATATTGCCTGCGCTATCGGCGGCGCCATTGCTGCTTCAGCTGGGGCGGATTTTCTGTGTTATGTCACCCCGAGTGTGCACCTGTGCCTGCCCAATATCGACGATGTGCGGGAGGGGGTTATCGCCAGCCTTATCGCTGCCCATGCCGCCGATATTGTTAAAAGGGTCCCCGGTGCCATCGAAAAAGACCACGCCATGGCTCGGGCACGCAAAGAGCTAGACTGGGAGAAACAGTTTGCCCTCGCCATTGATCCCGAACGCGCTCGTGCTCGCCGCAGTGAAAACAAGGCTGCCGATGAACATGGCGCATGCACCATGTGTGGAGAATTCTGCGCGGTAAAGGTGATGGACGAGCGGCGCGAATTCCAAAACCAAACTAAAGCCTAACAAAACGGGCTGTACCGCGTGAAACCGGTACAGCCCGTTATTTGCAACTATTCTCTATATTTTTTTAAAACCTAAAGCTGAAATGCGAGGCGCACGCCTCTGCAGCTCCAGACTTCATGCCAGCACATCAGCGCCTCACTCAACACTTCAGTTCATCCGGCTCTGGGGTCGCGGCTATTGCTACCGGCTGTAAACGCCAGATATCTCGGTTATATTCAGCTATGGTTCGGTCGGTAGAAAACTTGCCACTGCTCGCACTGTTATTCACGCTCATCCGCAGCCAACGAGGTCGATCTTCAAATGCTTCGGCGGCACGCTTTTGCGCCTGAGCGTAACTCTGAAAATCGACCAACGTCATCCACGGATCATGCGGGCTCTTGAGTGAGGCAATGACATCATCAAAGATTCCGGGCTCAAACTGATTGAAATGCCCCGATTCAAGCAATTGCATAACCCGCTGCAAATCCGGATCTTTAGCCAGCACTGCGGCGGGGTCATAACTTTTCTTGTACTCCTCAACTTCGTGTGCCTTCAAGCCAAACAGGAAGAAGTTTTCCTCCCCCACTTCTTCCAAAATCTCTACGTTAGCTCCATCCAGGGTTCCGATGGTTACGGCCCCATTCATCATGAACTTCATATTTCCTGTGCCAGAAGCTTCCTTCCCTGCCGTTGAGATCTGTTCAGACAGGTCAGCTCCAGTACATACCAGTTCCATGATAGAAACATTGTAGTCGGGGATAAACACTACTTTCAAGGCATCACCGATATCGGGGTCTTTGTTCACCACATTTGCTACGTTGTGAATAAGCTTAATGATCTTCTTAGCCATGGCATATCCCGGAGCCGATTTGCCCGCAAAGATCGCACAGCGCCTAGCCTGCAGGGGTGCCTCCCCAAACTTCAGCCGTGCATACAAATGAATCAAATGCATCACGTTGAGCAACTGGCGTTTGTACTCGTGGATACGTTTTACCTGCACATCAAACAGCATATTCGTATCAACTTCAACGCCGGTCCGCTCGCGGATAAGGTTCGCAAGGCGTTGCTTGTTCTGTTGATGAACCTCATCCCACGCGCGCATGAATGTTTCATCAGACTGAAATTTTTTCAGTTTATTAAGCTGGGTCAGGTCCGTCATCCACCCTTCCCCGATGGTGCGCTTGAGCAATTCGCGCAGACCTGGATTGGCCACAGCGAGCCAGCGACGCGGGGTAACTCCATTGGTCTTATTGTTGAACTTCTCCGGCCAGAGCTGGTAGAAATCGTGAAACAGCCCCATCTTCAGCAGCTCAGAATGGAGTGCAGCCACTCCATTGATCGAAAAGCTCCCGACTAAGGCCAGATGTGCCATGCGTACTTGCTGATCTGGACTAATGAGGGACATGCGCTGATAGCGCTCAGGGTCCAGCGGCCATTTCATAGAAACCTGTGAGAGAAAACGACTGTTTATTTCGTAAATAATCTCCAGCAAACGTGGGAGCAGTTTACGAAACATTTGCGTCGGCCAAGTTTCCAACGCCTCCGGCAGCAGAGTGTGGTTGGTGTACGCCATGGTACTAGTGACAATCTCCCACGCTTCGTCCCAGTGGAGTGATTCGTCATCAACCAGAATACGCATCAGCTCAGCCACGGCCAGACTGGGGTGGGTATCGTTAAGCTGAAACACATTACTCGCCGCAAAAGTACTAAAATCGCTGCCATGCCCACGCTTCCAGTGTTTAAGGATATCTGAAAGGCTGGCGCTGACCAGGAAATACTGCTGGCGCAAGCGTAGCTCTTTGCCGCTTTCACTGGTGTCATTGGGATACAACACCATGGTTATACTCTCGGCAGCTTCTTTCTCCGCCACGTTTTCGTGATAGGAGACCGTATTGAAGGCATTGAGGTTGAAGTCTTTTGCCGAAGCTGCCGACCACAGGCGCAAGGTATTAACTGTATTGTTTTTATATCCTGGCACGGGGATATCATAGGGTACTGCCAGCACCTCTTCCGCATGATCCCAGTGAACCGTGAGCTTCGTAGGATCGTGAGGATCGTGGTAGTTTCTGGTGGTGCCGCCAAACTTAACCACGCAAGAGTAGTCTGTGCGCTTTATCTCCCACGGATATTCCCCATACCCCAACCACTGATCGGGTTCTTCGATCTGATAACCATCTTGAATGTATTGACGCAGCATACCGTAGCGATAGCGTAAGCCGTACCCCACCACTGGCAGTTGTAAGGTAGCGCAACTATCCATAAAGCAGGCGGCCAAGCGCCCCAGTCCGCCATTCCCTAAGCCCGCGTCGTGTTCAGCGTTTTCTACCTCTTCGAACGCCAGACCAACTCCGCTCAAAACTGAATCGGTGTTGCGGTCGATGCCGAGATTAAATAGATTATTGCTCAACGAGCGCCCAATGAGATATTCCATGGAAAGGTAATATGCACGCCGTGTTTCAGTCTCATAGTGGGTCAGCCAGGTCTGCTTCCAGCGCGCCACAAGGCGGTCACGCACGGCATAAGCCAAGGCCTTGTACAGGTAGTAATGTTGCGAACTCAGTTTGCGCCCAAAGGCGTTGTACAGATAGTGCAAAAAGCTGGTTTCTATACTGTCTACGTCACAGCCAAGACAGAGCAATGCTTTGCGCGTAGCCTCAGCATCGCGTTGTTCAGGGGTAAGAGCCATATTGGTTGTTCTCCTAAGCCTTATAAAGGTTCTGATATGAAGTCGCGCTGCGCTGCCAGCCAAAGTCCTGTGACATAGCAGTCTTCTGCAGTTTTTGCCAAGTGCGCGGTTTGCGGTACAACTCTAGCGCCGTTATGCAGCAACGGCGCAACTCATCCGCCGATGCATTTAGCATCACAAATCCGGTGGCGGTGCCGGTGGCAATATTTTCGGCGCTAGCATCAATAACGGTGTCCTTAAGTCCACCAGTGGCGTGCACAATGGGCAGGGTTCCGTAAGCGAGGCTGTACATCTGGTTTAAGCCACAGGGCTCAAAGCGCGAGGGCATCAAGAAAATATCTGCGCCTGCCTCGATAAGGTGGGCCAACTCTTCGGAGTAGCCGATATGGACAAAAACCCTGTGCGGATGTAGGCGTGCCAGGTTAAGGATTTCATGTTCGTAATTTTTCTGCCCAGAGCCAAGTATCACGATATTGACATTGGTTTCATCCAGCAGCGCGGGGATGGCTTCTATTAGCAAATCTATCCCCTTTTGTTCCACCATACGTCCGATGAAGCTCAGCAAAGGCGCGCTTCCATCCACCTTGACGTCTGCAGCGACAACGGTCTTGAGTAGATGATTTTTATTGCGTTCTTTCTGTGCCACTCGCCCTTTTTGTACCGAATAGGTGTAAGGAATATATCGATCAGTGGCTGGATTCCATACTTGTGTGTCAATGCCATTGAGAATTCCACTCAATCTACCTTGGGCGGCACACTCGCGCAGCAATCCTTCAAAGCCGAACCCATGCGGTGGGGTGCAAATTTCCTCAGCATAGGTGGGGCTCACCGTGGTGACATAATCCGCACATACTATTCCTCCTTTTAGCATCGAAAAGGCGCCGTAAAATTCGAGCATTTCAGGGCTCCACCAAGCATCCGGCAGACCGAGTCCGGCAAAGAGCGCATGGGAAAACTTGCCCGCATAGGACAGATTATGCACCGTAAATATGGTTCGAGGTAATCCCAGGCGCACATCAACATCGGTTTCGGAGGATGAGCCCGCGTCGGTGTTAAGCAAGCGCATGAATGCAGGCAACAGACCTGTTTGCCAATCATTGCAGTGCACTACATCCGGGCGCCAGCCAAGCCCATATTGGTTCAAAGCTACCCCAGCGGCAATGCGACTGAACAGACCAAAGCGCTCCCCGTTGTCCCACCAGTCGGTGCCGTCTTCTGCCAGATATGGATTACCAGGCCGATCGAACAAGCCAGGGATATCCACCAGCAGCAGAGTAACGCCGCTATCACTATCGGCGCGCAGCAGACGTACGTTATATTCGGTTGAGCAGCAATGAATGCTGAAGTGCGCAAGCTCGCAAATCGAGTCCAGATGGCGCATGGCCTCCTGATACGCCGGCAGGATAACCGTAACCTCATGATTCTGTTGCTGCAAAGCTGTAGTTAGTCCAGCGGCTACATCCGCCAGTCCTCCTGTTTTTACTAAAGGGTATATTTCTGAAGTTGCAAATAGAACCCGCATAAACGTTTACTCCTCAAGCTGTAGAATTATAAAAGCTAGTGGCGGCAGGGTAATCACAGCGCTGCAATCACGCCCCATAAAAAATTTGGATTCGGTGTGCACTGCACCACTGTTGCCTGTATTTGAGCCACCGTAAACGGCGGCGTCTGAATTGATAATTTCGCTATAGGTTCCGCACCGGGGCATCCCAATACGGTAGCCATGGCGCACAACCGGAGTGAAGTTAAACAGACACACCAACTGTCGCGCCGGTTGAATGCGCGTATCGCGGCGCACAAAACTCAAGATCGACTGTTTATTATCGTTGCAGTCGATCCATTCAAACCCGCAGGATTCAAAATCATGTGCATAAAGGGCTGAATTACTGGCGTAGAGTTGGTTGAGCTCACGCAGGAGGATCTGAACCCCTCGATGATCCCCCTCTTCACACAGGTGCCAGTCCAGCACCCCTTTATCGTTCCACTCCCTCCACTGGCCAAACTCGCCTCCCATGAATAGCAGTTTCTTCCCTGGGTGCAGCATCTGGTAGCCAAACAACAAGCGCAGATTGGCAAATTTCTGCCAGCGATCGCCAGGCATCTTATCCAGTAACGAACGCTTTTGGTGCACCACCTCATCGTGCGACAGCGGCAGGATGAAGTTTTCGTGATAGGCGTACAACTGACTGAAAGTCAGACGTGAATGGCTATAGGAGCGGTGGATAGGGTCTTCGGCAAAATAGTCCAGGGTATCATTCATCCAACCCATATTCCATTTCATGGAAAAACCCAGGCCACCCATCCACACCGGTCTGGACACCATGGGCCACGAAGTGGACTCCTCTGCCATGAGCACCGCGCCCGGATACCTGGCATGAATCTCGGTATTTAGGGTGCGGAGGAACTCTATGGCCTCGATATTCTCGTTACCCCCGTATGCATTGGTGAGTGATTCCCCCTCGTCGCGGGAATAATCAAGATACAGCATGGAGGCCACCGCATCTACGCGCAGACCGTCGATGTGAAACTCACTTAGCCAGTACAGGGCATTGGCAATGAGAAAATTGCGCACCTCATTACGCCCGTAGTTGAACACATAGGTACCCCACTCGCGGTGTTCGCCTATGCGGGGATCTTCGTGCTCATACAAGGCGGTTCCATCAAAGCGAGCCAGAGCAAAGCGATCTTTAGGGAAGTGAGCCGGCACCCAGTCGAGGAAAACCCCCAGGTTATGCTGATGGCAATAATCTACAAAATAGCGGAAATCATCAGGATCACCAAAGCGGCGGGTTGGCGCGTAATACGCAGTGACCTGGTAGCCCCAAGACTCATCTAGGGCGTGTTCGCTCACCGGCATGAGATTGAGGTGGGTGAATCCCATCCACAGGGCGTACTCCACAAGGCGGTGGGCTATCTCACGATAGTTAAGGAACCGCCCGCTATCCCCGACCTGCCAAGAACCCAGATGCACCTCGTAAATACTGACGGGTTTATGCTGCCAATCAAATGCGCGGCGGGCCTGCATCCAATCCGCATCGCTCCAGACATATTCACTTACGTGCACGATGGAAGCGGTGCGCGGTCGCATCTCCATAGCGCGCGCGCAGGGATCGGCTTTTACAAAACAATCCCCCGTGTATTTGTTGCGAATTTCAAATTTATAGCGCTCTGTCTTGCCGATACCTGGAATGAAGAGTTCCCATACCCCTGAGTTACCGCGGCAGCGCATGGGGTGGCGTTTCCCGTTCCAAACGTTGAAATTACCTACTACAGATATCCGCTCAGCCGACGGAGCCCAGACCCCGAACAACACCCCTTCGACCCCATCCACAGTGCAGGGATTGGCTCCAAGGACATCATACATGTGCCAATGGCGCCCCTCTCCAAGTAGATACAGATCTACATCGCCGATCTGCGGCGCAAAGGTATACGAAGATATTATCTGGTGGATGCTTCCATCTTCTTCGCTCCATTCTAGGGTATAATGTTGTGGGATTTGCTCTTTTGTGTGCTCATCCACCAAAAGAGCAAACAACCCCTCCCCTATGGCCTCAAGCTCAGGGCCTGACTCGATGCGCACCGAAGTTGCCGTAGGCATCCACGCGCGTATAATCCAGGTTTTAGCGTTTATCGGATGGATACCGAGAAAGCTGAAAGGATCATGATGGCGCCCTTGAATAAGACGCTTAAAATCTTCGGTAGCACTGGTATATTGTTCAAGCTGCTTCATCTGCTTATCACCTTTGTTTTTTATTCTCCCCGCTTCAGGGTTCTGCCACTCAGTCGCAGCAAGGAAGAGATTCTCTCATCCAACCCTTGCGCCAGCTGATCCCATTTAAACCGCCAGCTCCAGTTGCCCTCTGTGGTTCCGGGCACATTGGTGCGGCTACCCGAATCTAGCTCCAACCAATCCTGCATAGGGATAATCGCCGTCTGCGCCGGAGAGTCAAGAGCGGCGGCGATAAGGGGCCAAGGCATGGGACCGACATGGTCCGGGAGTTCCTGGACTACTTTGGACTGCATGTCCGCATCGAGGGATTCGAACCACCCTAGGGCGGTATCGTTATCGTGGGTGCCGGTATACACGATGGTGTTGTGTTTCTGGTTATTAACGCTGTGCGGGTTATCTGCGGTGCCATCAAATCCGAACTGAAGCACCGACAGTCCAGGCAGATTAAATTCATCACGTAATGCCGTCACCTCAGGGGTGATAACCCCAAGATCTTCCGCCACGAACGGCATAGTCGGGAAATCTTCGCGCAGAGCCGTGAGCAACTCGCGACCTGGAGTTGGAACCCACTCCCCTGTTCTACCATCCGGCGCATCTGCTGGAATCTCCCACAGGGCGACAAGACCACGAAAATGGTCGATGCGCACTAAATCAAACAAATACAGAGCTGTCGCCATGCGCCGGCGCCACCAGGCAAAATTATCGCGCTGCATCACCTCCCAATTGTAATGGGGATTACCCCAGCGCTGCCCTTCTTCGCAGAAATAATCGGGCGGAACCCCAGCTACAACCGTGGGACGTAGTTCCTCATCAAGCTTGAACAGGCTCAAGTTGGCCCAAACATTGGCGCTATCGTATGCTACTGCTATGGGGACATCGCCCAAAAGCAGAATGCCTCGGCGCTTAGCATCACTATGAATCTCTTTCCAGCGGCGAAACAACAGAAACTGCTGCTGCTCTAGGCGCTCTATGGCCGCAGAATGTTTTGCCGCAAACCGATCCAGCGCCGCCTGTTCATGGTGCTTGAACTCTGCAGGCCACTCGTACCAAGGTCGATCTCCAAAATGGTTGCGCAACGCAACAAACATGGAATAGTTATTCAACCATGTGGCATGAGTGTGTTTAAACGCAGCAAATGCCTCTTTGTCTGCACTGGAAAACTTCAATTGTGGCGGTAACAGTGCTGGGTTGATGCCATGGGATGAATAGGCCTGGTATGGCGAACGATCAGCGTGCGGTGGCGACAACGGGAGCATTTGCCATACGGACAGGCCGGTTTTCTCCATCCAGTCTAGGAAACGTTCCACCTGATCATCAAGAACCCCCGAAGGGAGTGACGTAGGATGGAGTAGTACTCCGGCTCTGCACATATTAACACCTCTATTTCTCGAATTATCGACATCATGGGCTACAACTCAGCATAGGTCTCGGAGTTGAGCATCGCATTACAATACAGAATAAACGGATTTAATAACCGCAGGACATAGCGCTTTAGTTACGGCGCATGGTGCCGCTATTTTCGACGTTACCACCTCCGCGTGATATCGGATTTTTAAGTGCTTTGGGTGGAACCTTTTCCAGTAACTGGTACAAGCGGATAAGGTGGCGGCGAAACAGTTGATCAAAATCGCGTACACTCTCCGCTGGATTTAAATCGCCAAACCACCAGAACCAGTCTGAGCCTTCACACACTGCCAACTGATTCATTGCTTCATTCAGTTTATCTTCGGAAAGTTGGGCAGTCTGAACCGAACGGTCAAAGCAGTTTTTGGCTTCCACCAGCATATCCCACGCGGCATTTTTATCCCCTTCCCCTATCCAGGTGGAAAAGGTGCCGAAGACCCAACTACCTGCTTTGATGGTGTCCAGTTCCACCTTAGTGCACGGCTTCTCTCCGTTAAGGACAGCGCTATAGGTGGTCATATTCAGCTTTGGGTCTGTACTGAGTTTCTGGTACAGAGTCTGGAGAAAGGTATAGCCGTTATCGGGATAGTACTCCCATGCGTTTTCACCATCGAGCACTATACTGATCACCCGCTCAGATGCCTTGGGGCCGAAATACTTGGCAATATTATGTAGATGACCACAGAAATCTGCCGCCGCATCTGCAGGGTGCCAGTTTTTATACTCAAAGCCAATCAGATCTGAAAGACCATCATCGCGGAAAAATACGGCGCAATTATTGCCTGTATGCTGCACCGGCGCGTAGAGCCCGTTCTTGTGATCAAGCAGCTTTTTCCCTCCGCTTGAAGCGTCGCAAGAGTTACGCCACACCCCTTCACCCGAAGCGGTCCAACCCACGTTCCATTTATCCAGCGTATCTATAGCAGCGCTACTGATCGCTCCTTCAGACAACCAGACCCCAGCCGGGCGAATGCCAAAATGCTCTTCGAATAATTCAAAACCGCGCTGCATATGCCAGTCTACTCGCTCTTGCCCCCCAGGGTATAGAGAATGCAGCGGCATGGGCGCGCTTGGTTGGGATTCGTGCATACTGGAAAAATCAAGCAGCAGCGGTACGATTGGATGACCATACGGGGACATGGCGAGCTCGATTCGCCCTGACTCCATCAGAATCCGGTAGCGCGGAATGATCGACTCGACGGTTTCGGCCAGCACTTCTATCAACAGCGACTGATCCACTGAGGTAAAATTGCTCTTGCGCGCCATCAGGCGTGAAACACGAAAATCATTTTTCTTGATGCTGCTCCCTAACCAAGCCAAGTGGTACCACATCAGCAGGTCAGTAAAAAACTGACTACTCAGATAACCGACCCGCACGACGTCAAGGTCGCCATTAAAATACAGCCCCTTGGCGATATTTACCAAGGTACGAAATGCCGGATAGCGCTCAATCATGGTTGGGGCATAGGCGCGCTGGCATGCGCTAATAATATCCGCTCGCTCATCGGGCACTGACGAGATCGGTGTAGCGCCTGCGACCAAGTTGAGCAAAGGGTCGCAGGTGGCTTCACCATCGCGCAACCACTTGCGCATCTGGGCTGCGTAATCATTGAGCTGTTCTAGCAACACTGGGGCAAAATTCACCACCACCCGCGCCTCTGGGCAGGTTTCCAAATGATATGCCATATCCGAATAATCTTTAATGGCATGCAGGTAAACCCAGGGCAAGTGATAGGTGCCATCAAGGGCGTCGCGATAATGAGGCTGGTGCATATGCCAGCACAAAACTACGTTAATTTTATCTGTCATAAATCCTCTGCTCTAGCGCACGGTATGTAGATGTTGACCAAGCATGTCTGGAGTTACCAGGACAATACCGTGTTCATCTACATAAAAACGTTTCCTATCCTCTTCCAGATCCTCCCCGATTACCGTACCTGGAGGGATAATGCATGATTTGTCGATTATAGCTCTACTGATGCGACAGTTACGTCCGATATCGACCGAAGGCAGCACCACGCTGTCTTTGACAAATGCATAGCTGTGGAGAAAGGTGTCGTTGGAGATTATGGAGCGTTTGACCCTGGCACCGGATAAAATACACCCGGCCGAGATAAGGGAATCGATCGCGGCGCCGCGGCGTCCTTCGTCGTCAAAGGCAAATTTCGCCGGCGGCAACTGCGCCTGATAGGTCCAGATGGGCCAGTCCGGATTATATAAATTAAGCTCCGGCGTAATGTGACAGAGGTCCATATTCGCGCTCCAATAAGACTCCACCGTGCCGACATCGCGCCAGTATCCGGGTTCGCCATCCCTGCCCACAAAGGGATACGCCATCACATCCGCGTGCCCAATAATAGAGGGGATAATATCTTTGCCAAAGTCCTTTGAAGAGTTTGGATCATCGTGGTCTTCTATGAGCTTTTCAAACAAAAAATCTGGGGAAAAAATATAGATCCCCATGGAGGCTAGAGCCTTATTCGGTTTACCCGGCATCGCTTCTGGATCCGCTGGCTTTTCGGTAAAGCGCGTGATTTTCATGTTTTTATCCACCGACATCACGCCGAAACCGCTGGCTTCTTCACGCGGCACTTCTACGCAACCCACCGTTACATCGGCGCCGGACTGAGCATGGGTTTCGATCATGTCACGATAATCCATGGCATACACATGATCACCACCCAGCACCAGCACGTAGCGTGGTTTGTGGCGGCGGATGATATCGAGGTTCTGATATAGCGCGTTGGCTGTCCCCTGATACCACTCCTTGTCGAGGCGCTGCTGCGCCGGCAGGAGCTCGACAAACTCGCCGACCTCATAGCGCATGAAGTTCCAGGCGCGCTGCACATGGCGGATAAGGGAATGGGACTTATACTGCACCAGAATTCCGATATGGCGTATGTCGGAATTTACACAGTTGGAGAGCACAAAGTCGACAATCCGGTATTTGGCTCCGAATGGAACCGCAGGTTTAGCGCGCCACTGGGTAAGATCGTGCAGTCGGCTGCCCTGCCCCCCGGCAAGAACCAGAGCAAGGGTGTCATGGGTAGGTCTAATATTACGTGGGTAATTTTTCATATTTGCTCCTCAGAAACAAGTCTTTGGGCCATCAACATTGCACCCTTGAGCCCTATCATTTCATCCATAACAAGGTACACAGGCATTGTTTCCACCAGCGGACGCATAGTTCCTTTATTTAAAAAGTAACTGACAAATTCTCGACTCTTCATCCAGTCGGCGATCTTGGCCCCGATGCCACCGGCAATATAGATTCCCGCGCGCGCGGGCCAAAGGAGCGCCGCGTTGCCGACGAATTCGCCATAAATATTGACGAACAAACGGATAGCGTCAACAGCCACCATATCCCCTGCACGCGCCAGACGGTGAACCTCTGGAGCTCGAACGCGGGCAGTGACCTCAGTGACGTATGCAATGGGTTTATTGCGCTCCAGACAAAATCGATACAGGGTCTCCAGCCCCGAGCCGGAGAGAATATTTTCATACGATACATGATTCCAGCGTGAATGAAGCCACTTCAGCAATGCTTCCTGTTCCTGATTTAAGGGGGCAAAGTCCATGTGTCCCCCTTCGGAAGCCTGTGGGTAAAAGCGCCCACCAAGCTGGTATACCGGTGCCACCCCCAGACCCGTTCCAGCTCCGATCACTAGGCGGTTGCCATCGGGATCAAAATTCCCCGCGTACAGGCAACATCTATCTTGCTCTGCAAGGAGATCTATACCGAGCGCCGCCGCGTAAAAATCGTTGATAAGCCTGATCTTCTTCACAGGCAACTGGCGCTTAAGCTCCTGCACAGAAATGCGCCAGGGCAAGTTGGTCAATTCCACTTGTTGGTCAGTAATCGGACCGGGCAGTCCAAAGCATGCGACATCCACCTCTTGAATTTTCTTGTCGCACAACAGTTGGTGTAGCAGCGCGTAGAAGTCGGGAAAATCGCCGCTCGGATAAGAAAACATTTCTCCGCCGCGATTTTCATCTTCGGTATCTACAATCTGGAAGCGCGCAGTCGTTCCACCAATATCCCCGGCAAGTAGCAGCATAGCACCTCACATCCGTTCTTCTGCAAGAACTTGGTTCCTGCGAAAATCAATAGACATTCTAACATTGGCTTCTTGCGTCAGTGGGGAGCGCTGCATCTTCGCTTGATTCGCTTGATTCGCTATCTGCCCCCAACTAGCCTAGTCATCCTGACATGCTCAGGTTTTATGCGAGACCACCCACTACAACACTGGAATCCTTAGGCTTGAGATCTCAGGAGGCCGAATCGATTCCAAGGCGAGAGGCATAGGCGCGCAGAGCTCCGTCTTCAGGTGCGCCGCGTAAAACCTGACCGGTCAGGAGCTTCCCCAGTTGAACCCCCGGTTGATCAAAGGAGTTTAGGTTCCATAAAAAACCTTGGAACATCACCTTGTTTTCATAATGGGCTAGCAGGGCTCCAAGGCAATGCGGGGTCAGGCGCGGAGCGTGGATGAGACAGGATGGACGTTCGCCATTAAAAGAATTGTTGAGATCCGCATCATCTTTGCCTTTGGCGAAGGCAACTATCTGTGCCGCTAGATTAGCGTTAAGCTTTTGCTGGCTGGTTGAACCATCAATGACACGGTCAGCGTCACTTTGGGAGCAAGCAAAACCGACAAACTGCACCGGAATGATCTCAGTACCCTGATGCAACAGCTGGTAAAAGGAGTGCTGTCCGTTGGTGCCCGGTTCGCCAAATATGACAGGACCCGTGGCGTAGTCAAGAGTCTGGCCGCTGCGGTTAACCTGCTTGCCGTTCGATTCCATATCCAGCTGCTGTAGATGTGCTGGAAAGCGCTGCAGCCCTTGGCTGTACGGCAGTACCGCCGTTGCCGAATACCCCAGGCAATTACGTAGATACACCCCGATTAGGGCATCGAGCAAAGCCGGATTAGCGCGGATACTTTCCTGCAGGGCGAGCTTATCCTGTTGGTGGGCCCCTTCGAGGAGTTGGGTAAACACCTGCGCCCCGAAACAGAGGGTCAATAGGACGCCTCCCACCGCACTGGTGGAGGAGAATCGTCCGCCAACAAAGTCATCGATGTAGAAACGCTCCAGCAGTTGCGTGTCCTGTGCCAACGGACTGCCCTGCGCAGTCACCACGACCATGTGCTGCGCAGGGGATAGGCCCGCTTCTTTGAGGGCTTCACGTACCAAGGTTGCATTGGTGAGGGTTTCTTGGGTTGTGCCTGACTTTGATACCAAGATGAACAGCGTCCGCGCCAGATCAAGACGTCCCAGTACCCGCGCGGCATCATCTGGATCTACGTTGGAGATAAATTCCGCCTCCATTTTCTGTTCTTTACAGCGCCGCGCCTCCTGCTCCAAGGCCAGATACAGTGCTCTGGGGCCCAGGTCTGAGCCCCCGATTCCTATCTGACATAAGTACTTGAACGCATGTCCAGCGCTTGAGCGTACTTCACCGCTATGCACCCGCTGAGAGAATGTCGAGATTCGCTCGCGCTCATGGCGATAGAATTCCCCTAGATCGGCACCCTGGTGCGCCACCGGCGCACCACATTGGCCGCGGGTAAGATGATGCAGGACCATCCGGTTTTCGCTGGCGTTCATAATTGCGCCATCCAGCACAGCGCGATACTGCTCCAGCACCCCGGCCTGTTGTGCCAGCTCCTGTAACAGCTCCAAGGTGGCGTCCGTCATCGGAGTTGCAGCATAGTTGAAGGACATTTCGTGCCCCATACTGCACGCGTATTCTTCTACACGCCGGGCATCAAGCAGAGTACGCATGTCTGGCAGCTTCACCCTGGCTTTGAGCTGGCTAAAGGCAGGGTGTTGATCCAAGTTACGAAACTCCATCCGCAAACCTCCTCTTCGCGTTACCTACCCTTTTAGTGTTACTTTCCTTTGACACACCGCTTCTTAGCGTTGCAGGTACGCCTCGGTGACATAACGCCGCATCATTACGTGGGTATTAAAGTAAGAGGCGTTTTTCCCTATGGCACCCTTCATCATCTTAACCCAGCCAGCTCTGTCATCATAGTACAGGGGCAGAATCTGCTCCTCTAGCTTGGTATACATATCAGCGGCATCGGCGGCGTTAGTGTCGCCAACACTACTGCCTTCCTTGGTCTCTTCCCCGATCGACCAGCCGGTAACATTCTCTATATGCCCTTCAATCCACCAGCCATCTAATACACTGAAGTTAGGCACCCCATTGAGGGCGGACTTCATCCCGCTGGTACCAGAAGCTTCGAGCGGCCGCGTCGGCGTGTTGAGCCACACATCAACACCTGGAATCAGATGATAGGCGACATCGATAGAGTAGTTGGGTAGATAGATGATGGTGATTTCACCGTCAAGGCGGCGTGCCGCTGCGTAGATACGCTGGATCAGTGCTTTGCCATCATTATCTTGCGGATGAGCCTTGCCCGCAAACACCAGCTGGATACGCCCCTTACCCATGGCGAGAAGGCGTTCAATATCATGGAAAATTAGGTCGTTACGTTTATAGGCCGCAACTCGGCGTGCGAAACCGATGGTGAACACATCCAGAAACAGCTGCTGCCCAGTCACTTCTTTAATGTACTGGGCAAGGAAGGCCTTGGCTCCCTGATGCGCATCCCAAATCTCTTCATCGGGGATGATATCAACCCGCACCAACAACTCAGGCTGGAGCGCCCAACCTTTGATATAGCGGTTGAACAGCGATACCATGTAAGCAGATGCCCAGGTCAGAGGATGGATTCCGTTGGTAATGGCATGAATCTCATACCCGGGGAACATCCGCTGCGATACCTGTCCGTGCTTCTTGGCCACACCGTTGACAAAACGGCTAAGCTGCAGAGCCAGGGTGGTCATGTTCAGCTCATTATCTCCCCCCAACTCGCGTAATTGCTGCGGCGGAATAATGTCATCTCCGAGCACCTGGTGCACCAGTTCATAGTTGAAGCGGTCGTGCCCGGCCGAAACCGGCGTATGCGTGGTAAACACGCAGCGCTGCGCTACCGCTTTGCGGTTCATCTCCAGGGTATTCATCCAACTGCCGGAGTTTATATTGCGGGTCTGGTTGAGCAGCTCAAGGGTCAGAAGGGCGGCGTGCCCCTCGTTCATATGATACTGAAACACTTTAAATCCAAGAGCCTGCAGGATGCGCACGCCCCCAATCCCAAGGACAATTTCCTGCTTTAAGCGATAGCGCTCATCGCCGCCATAGAGCGAATCGGTGATGCTCTGGTCTTCAGGGCTATTTTCCCTCAGGGAGGTATCAAGAAACAGAACCGGGACCACCCCACCTGCGGGACTTTTGGTTTGATACAACCACGCCGTCACTGTTACCGCGCGCCCTTCAATCGGGACCGTAATTCGGGCTGGGAGCTGCTCCATGCGCTCGGAGATATCCCACTCTACCGGCGCCTCATGTTGCGCCCCGGACTCATCCAGACTCTGCTTAAAATATCCCTTACGACTGGCAAGGGTAACCGCCACCAAGGGGATATTGAGATCAGCCGAACTCTTGACAGTATCTCCGGCGAGGACCCCCAAACCGCCACTGTAGGTTGGGATCTCTTGTGATAGCCCTATCTCCATAGAAAAATAGGCTATCCTTGAAGTGTCGGTAAAATCCTTCCACTGCTCCATCTCAATACCCTTTCTGTTGTGGTTCCCATTTGAAACACAAAGCTTAAGCCAATAAAATACATTCGCGAGTAAATTCGTGCTAAAAAATCATGCGTACCAAGTTTCCAATATACACCAATTAAAAATATATATCAGCAACCTCCTGAAGTGCAGGTGGCAGGGGGCTTTCAATTTTAAGTGGCGCTCCATTGAATGGGTCGGTGAAAGCAATGCTGCTGCAGTGCAAAAACGGATACTGCAGCCCCGGCAACGCCTCTCCCCCGTAACGACTATCTCCAAAGATAGGATGGCCAGTCTCGGCCAGTTGGCGCCGGATCTGATGCTGGCGTCCTGTCACTAGGGTCAACTCCACGAGACTTGCCTCTTCACACCGCTTGCGGGTTACGAAACTGGTGACACACGGTTTAAGCTTACCTTTGGCTAATAACTCATGGGCAAGCACGCCACCACCCTGCATATTACCCTGCACCAGGGCTACGTAGACTTTTTCTGCCTCATGGCGCATAAACAGCATCCCAAGCGCGGCGCAGCTTTTTTTCCCCTTGCCAAACAATACCGGCCCCGACGTACCCACATCAAGACGGTGAATAGGGGCAACCTGATACGGTTTCCCCTGCAGATACACCTGCACCCTAGCATTGAGATTGTCGCTTTCATGCCCACTGCCGGTATGCACCGCGAGCCCGGCGGGTTTATCCACCACCAGCATCTGTTCACTTTCGTACAAGATATTTAGTGCGGCGGCAGGAATAGAGGCCTCTGCACACAACTCCCGCAGGCGCGCACTATCACGTAGCTGAATCTGCTGTGCGGGAATCAACAAAGTATTTTCGGTGCAAACCTGCCCCGCAATACTGACGCGCCCCTTCTTTATCAATTGACGTAGATATCCACGCCCAGCCGTTGGGATCTGCTCCTGCAGAAACTGCAGCAATGGCCAACCTGCTTCGTGCTCTTTTACCGTAAAGGTGTGCATCTTTTATGTGTTCTCCATGGACAATTCAAAAAGCAGCATGCGCCATGCATCTGCTTGATATCTACCTAAACCAACGGGCTGACTAGGCTACCAGCTATTTAAACAGGCGAAACAGCAAGGCCAGCACCAAGCTGACGACCAACATGGTCCCAATAGGGAAATATATCTTCAACCCCGGCCTGTCTACTACAATATCTCCGGGGAGTTGCCCAAGGGGAATTTTCCCTACCCAGGGCCACAACAGCCCCACAACAACAAGAATCACTCCGCTCACAATGAGAATCTTCTGCATCAACGCTCCTGCGCAACTCGACCGCTTCTGTGCTATACATGCTTGCTGTACAAAAAAGGGGTGATCTGCTAATAAGCGCAGCGACCCTGCCCCTAGAGACCTTGACCACTGTCGGCCCTAACCACTGACGCGCTCAAACGCGCCGAAAGATCATCGTATGTCCGGGCACCAACGCAAATCTCACCTTAAGTGGATAGAGTTTAAAACCCTTATGCGCTTAAGCCTGCCTCTCATTCTGGCACAGTTAGCGCAGTCTAGCATGGGGTTTGTCGACACGATTATGGCGGGCAGGGTTGGAGCTACTGATCTTGCCGGTGTTGCTGTGGGCTCAAGCATCTGGTTCCCGGTTTTCATCTTTCTGCTCGGGACCTTAAACGCCTTGACCCCGAGTGTTTCGCACGCGTACGGCCAAAAAGATCACACATCTATCCGCGCGCTGATTCCGCAGGGAGTATACCTAGGCCTCACCTTAGGCTGCGCTGGCGCCATTGTGCTACATCAGAGCGCTCCTCTGCTACATCTACTCGAAGTGGAGAAATCCATTATACCACTGATAACAGCCTATCTAAAGGCCGTTTCGTGGGGGTTCCCCGCTATTGGAGTGTGTTTTGCGCTACGCTACTGTAGCGAAGGACTATCCCTTACCCGCCCCAGCATGCTGGTCAGCTTTGCCGGGCTGGGAATCAATATCGTGGCAAACTATATTTTGGTGTTTGGCAAGCTCGGATTCCCTGCCCTAGGCGGCGTTGGCTGTGGCATTGCCACGGCTTTATCTATGTGGATCATGATGGTGGGGATGATACTGGTTTTCTGGCGCGCGAAGTTTTTTCGCCACTTGCAACTGCTCCCAGCCTTTGTCAGACCCAACCGAAATACCCTTTCCAACATACTGCGTCTTGGCATTCCCATTGGCACCGGAATGTTCATTGAGTGCAGTATTTTTGCCGTCATCGCGCTGCTGCTCTCGCGCTTTGGGGCTCAAACGGTAGCAGCGCATCAGATCGCCATGAGCTTCACCGGCATGGTTTTTATGGTTCCCTTGAGTATTTCCACGGCTATTTCGGTGCGGGTAAGCTACAACAACGGACGCGGTCACGCGCAAAACACCAGACGCAGCATTGGTATCGGCCTAGCCACCACCGC
Source organism: Desulfuromonas sp. (assembly GCA_028685815.1). Lineage (GTDB taxonomy): Bacteria > Desulfobacterota > Desulfuromonadia > Desulfuromonadales > Desulfuromonadaceae > JAIVHC01. The sequence goes on along the minus strand of JAQUDG010000043.1, from coordinate 1,564 downwards.
CGCCATAGCGGTACTGAGTTGCTCCATGATGACAGCAACTGCTCCGTATATTACGTCGATGTACACCCTAGACAGCGAGCTCGCCGCAACCGCAACCACCCTGCTGCTGCTCGCCGCTCTATTTCAGATACCTGATGCCATCCAGGTCAGCTGTGCCGGAGCGCTACGTGGCTTCAAAGACACCCGTACGCCGATGCTGCTTCAGATCGTTTCTTACTGGGGGATTGGAATGCCGTGTGGATGCTTTTTAGGTCTATATCTGGAAATGGCTGCACGTGGTTTCTGGATAGGGCTCATATGTGGCCTGAGCAGTGCAGCGCTGCTATTGGGCTTGCGTCTACGTAGAATTGTACGCAGAGAAACCATGCAAACCAGCTAAAGCAGATCAGAAACGAATTGTTAGCGCCCCTGCAACAAGGTCAAAATTAAAATTATATGTTTTATTAAAAACGATGTGTGCTTTTATTTGCTTGTCAACACATACATATTTGTGTTTAATTTCGCATTTCCGCCCGTAGCTCTAGGCTGATGCGGTAACCCAGCGTACGGGCAGTGCGGATATATCATCTACAATCACTGCCCCTCACTGCACCTGAAGGAGGCCGTATATGCGCGTTAAAAAAAGCCACGCCACCAAACGCCCGCGCCGCATAAAACTGCGCGGATTCAACAACCTCACCAAAACCCTCTCCTTTAATATTTACGATATTTGCTACGCCAAGGCTCCAGCCAACCGCAAAGAATATTTGGAATATATTGACGAGGAATATAATGCCCAACGCTTGGTGACCATTCTGCAGGAAGTTTCTGACATCATCGGGGCTAATATCCTGAACATCTCCAGTCAGGACTACGACCCCATGGGGGCCAGCGTAACCATCCTGATCGCTGAGGAGCCGGTAGAAGCTAAACCAGACCAGGTGCTGGCCCATCTAGACAAGAGCCACCTATGCATCCACACCTATCCGGAAACCGACTCCAAACTTGGAATTTCCACCTTCAGGGTCGATGTCGACATCTCCACCTGTGGGCGGATAAGCCCGCTGAAGGCGTTAAACCATCTAATTAAGTCATTTGAATCAGACATCGTACTCATGGATTACAAGGTGCGTGGCTTTACCCGGGACGTCAAAGGTAAAAAACACTACATTGACCATCGCATCCACTCAATTCAGCAATACATCAATAAACGCACCCTAGAAGATTATGAATGTGTAGACATCAACATCTACCAGGAGAACCTGTTTCACACCAAAATGCTCCTCAAAGAGCTCGACCTAGAGAACTACCTGTTTGGCACCGCAATGCAGGTATTTTCAGCCATCGAGAAAAAACGGGTCAAGGAACTGATTCGCCGCGAGATGACGGAGATCTTTTACTCTAAAAACATCTTTTAACGCCACCATCCTCGCAAGCAGGCACCCCGTCACGCGGCTCATTAGCGCGGCAGACCTGATGGTGCACACTCCACCCGTACCTATACTCCAAATAACAAGACAGGGCGCTCACTTGAGTCGCCCTGTCTTGTTTAAAGCTATTATGTCGTCCGTAAAGGGCTAAATGC
>JAQUDG010000042.1 GCA_028685815.1 Desulfuromonas sp. | reverse complement strand
CTGCGGATAGGAGTAGTTGATCATGCAGCCGGTAAAAAACGCGCTCAGAGGTTTGGATTCATTGTCTTGTTGGGCAGGGATGTACTCCGGCGCCCGCTCGCGAAAAGGTTTGGGGGTCATCTCGGGCAGATAACGATCTTTTGCAATAAATGGAGCTGGAAAACGTAGGCGCAGCCCGCTGTGCTGTGGCACCTTGCGAAACATGAGCTTTTCCATGCGGGCGCCACCTTTAGCAAGTACGTCCATCAGTTTCGGACGCTTGATGATTCCGGTCAAAGCCTTGCCGAAGGTGCTTAGTCCCTTGCGCTCGGCGATTTCGCGCCGCGCCGCCATCACTATCTCATCTGTAGGAACCAGGTTGGGGCATTTGTCGTGGCACGAGCCACACAGCAGACACTGCGACATGTCGAGGACAAAGCGCTCGTCCACTGGAGCTTTTTTATCCAGCAGGGCGGCGGCAATGGCTATTTTGCCCCTGGCTACAGTAGATTCACGCTTTAGGGATTTGTACACCGCACACTGCGCCTGGCAGGCGCCGCACTTCACGCACGCGTCAATCTGGGGACGAAAATCTTCCAGGGTTTTGTGTTTGCCCATGGTGTCAGTCCAGTTCTACGGGTTGTTCCAGCAGAATTTTGCCGGGATTGAGAATGTTTTTTGGATCCAGCGCATTCTTGATGGTCTGCATGTATGCCACCGCTGCTGGGTCGAGCTCCATGGGGATGTACGCTGCCTTGGTATTGCCGACGCCGTGCTCACCACTCATGGTGCCACCGAAATCGAGTGCTGCGGCAAACACCTCTTTGATCGCTGCTTGCGCTTTTTCGAGTTGCCCCTCTTGCTTGGTATCCACCATGATGTTCACGTGGATGTTGCCGTCGCCCGCGTGCCCGAAGTTGACAATGGGGATTGCATAGCGTTGTGCGATTGCATCCACACGCCGGATCATGTCGGGCACCTTGCTGCGTGGGACACAGATATCTTCGTTGAACTTATCCGGGTTGACGTTACGTAGACTGGCGGAAACGCTACGACGCACTTTCCACAGCTCTTCGCTCTCGGCCGGGGTTGCGGCGATGCGGGTCTCCACCACCCCCAAGGGTTGTACAATTTCAGAGATGCGGCTGGTCTGGCGGTCGAGCATCTGCGCTTCTCCGTCCACTTCAACAATCAGCACCGCTTTGGCCGCAGCGGGAACTTTTAGATCTGTGGCCTTGCGCACACATTCAATAGTGGCTGCGTCCATGAATTCGAGGGTGGTGGGGATGATTTTCCCACGGATAATGGCAGAAACCGCCTGCGCCGCGCCATCAATGGAGTCGAACATGATGAGCATAGTCTTCTTGGCTTCCGGCAAGGGGAGCAGCTTTATGATCAGTTCGGTGATGATACCCAGGGTTCCCTCACTGCCAACCATGAGCTTGGTCAGGTCGTAGCCAACTACCCCCTTCATGGTGGCACCACCGGTACGGATGATGTCGCCCTGCGGCGTTACTACTTCCAGCCCGATGATGTAGTCCTTGGTAACACCATACTTAACGCAGCGTGGCCCACCGGCGCATTCTGCCGCATTGCCACCTAAGGTGCTGAACTTTAAAGAAGCTGGATCGGGGGGATAAAACAGGCCGAGCTTTTCCACCGCGATCTGAAACTGTTCTGTAACCACGCCGGGCTGCACCCGCGCCACCAGATTTTCTTCGTCGATTTCGAGGATTTGATCCATGCGCGCGGTCGCCAGTACAATCCCTCCAGAGATGGGCAAGCTACCGCCGGAGAAGCCACTACCGGCACCCCGCGGGAACACCGGCACATTTTCCACGTTGGCCAGTTTCATAATCAGGCTGATCTGGGCGGTATCGGCTGGAAACACCACCGCATCGGGGAGAAAACTCTGCTGGGTGGCATCGTATGAGTAGCACAGCATGTCGGTGGGATGGGTGGTAACGTTGTCGGCACCGACAATCTCTTCGAGGGTACGAATGACTCTGGGCTCAAGCATGATATGTGTCCTTCAGAGGCGTGAACACTGCGCGTCCAAGCGCGATGCCAATATACTGGCAAGGTTCGGACCGGGCAGTGTGTGATTGTTATATAGTTCGATATGCGGGTATTGCGCGTTGGGGTTATACGTGAATCCCTCATTCTACACTCTTTTGTACCTTGAGAAAACCCCTAATTATAACCTTAAAACTCACGATTGCCTGCGTAATTGCGGTGTAATTCTACACCCGCCAATTGACACCTCGGCGCCGCGGCTCTAAAATCGGCGCAGCGATTAAAATTCTTAAAACTTAAGCGGAAGACTCTCTATCTATGGCCCAGCGTAAAGCCCGCACCATCTATACCTGCACCCAGTGTGGGTACCAGAGTCCGAAATGGTTGGGGCGTTGTCCCGACTGCCAACAGTGGAACACCCTGCACGAAGAGGTACATACTGAAGAGAAGAGTGGCACCTCACGCAAGAGCGTAAGTACCGGAGCAGCTCCGATGTTGATCAGTGCTATCGCGTCGGCAGATGAGCAGCGACGCAAGATCGGCATTGCCGAGCTGGATCGAGTGCTTGGCGGTGGGATTGTCCCCGGAGCTTTAACCCTCATTGGGGGCGACCCCGGCATCGGGAAGTCCACCCTGTTGTTGCAGGCGATGGGACAAGTAGCGCGCACCCAGCGCGTCTTATATGTGACCGCAGAGGAATCCGCGTTACAGGTAAAACTTCGCGCTGAGCGCCTTGGGATTAAAGCTGCGGAGCTCTACCTGCTGGCGGAAAACTCTTTGGAGCAGATATTCAGTCAGGTGAAAAAACTCGAACCAGCTCTTTTAGTTGTCGACTCCATCCAGACCATTTTTACCGCCGCGCTGGAGTCGGCTCCGGGCAGCGTCAGTCAGGTACGTGAATGTGCAGGACAGTTGATGCAGGTAGCCAAAAGCAGTGGGGTGCCAACCTTTATTGTCGGGCATGTCACCAAGGATGGAAGTATTGCCGGGCCGCGTGTTCTTGAACACATGGTGGATACGGTGCTGTACTTCGAGGGTGATGCCAGCCATCCGTACCGGATTTTGCGCGCGGTCAAGAACCGTTTCGGCTCCACCAACGAAATTGGGGTGTTTGAGATGGCCGACACGGGATTACGCGAGGTTTCTAATCCGTCGGAGATTTTTCTGGCGGAGCGTGCCGAAGACGCCTCCGGCAGCGTGGTGTTCCCGACGCTGGAGGGGAGCCGGCCGATTCTGGTGGAGTTGCAGGCACTGGTGGTTAGCGCTCCCTACGGCACCGCGCGCCGCACCTCCATTGGGATCGACCACAACCGCGTCTCGCTATTGGTGGCAATCCTGGAAAAAAAGGTCGGGCTGTCGCTCGCAAGTCATGATATCTTTGTCAACGTCGCTGGCGGGGTCAAGCTCAATGAACCCGCTGCAGATCTAGCCATCATGGCGGCGCTAGCATCGAGCCATATGAACAAGCACATCCCTGCGCGTACCGTTGTGTTTGGTGAGGCGGGCCTTGCCGGAGAAATTCGTGCGGTTTCGCGTCCAGAACTGCGGGTGCAAGAGGCCGCACGCTTAGGCTTCGAGCGCTGCCTGCTCCCGGCGGGAAACCGGAAGAACCTCGATGCTCCACCGGGGCTGGAACTTGTTGGCATCACTTCGGTGCAGCAGGCGCTGGAACGTCTGTTTGACTAAAACCTGTTTTTAGCGAAGCTGGGCTGATTGCCGGACTGATTTAAATATACGCACCAAAAATCGCTTTCAAGGAGCATCGCATGACATTTCGTATCCGCAAAGGATTCCTAGTCCCCCTAGGTCTACTGAGTATTGAAACCGTAGCTCTTTTTATAACCTGTTTTATATTCAATGAACCCGTCGCGAAGCGGATAATTGTCGGGGTGCTGATCCTGCCGGTGGTGGTATTGTTTCTGGAATGTTTGTTTCGACGCACCAGTATCGAAGCCGAACAGGTATGTATCCGCAAATTGCTGCGGCGTAAGTGTATCCGCTATGCAGATATGACCGCCGTGGAAACCGTGCAGGTGAAAAGGCGCGCCTTCGTAACATTGTGTACCGAAGAAGATTTCATGATTGTCTCCAACGCTTACTCCAATTTCCCCGCTATGATAAGGGCGCTACTGCTGCGGGTTCCCCAGGAGAGTATCAGTGCAGAAACCGCAGAAATGGCGCAAGATCCGCCGCGTAAAACGGCCGATATTGTTTCATGTTGGCTTGGGGTGATTTTGCTTGGGTTTATTTTGTTCGCACAGATGAAAACTGGATTGGGATAAACAAAGTGTAGCGGAGTATTAAAATATGTTTGCACCGGATGCACTCTATATGGATAGCAGTACTCTTGTAGAAGCTGACGCGTATGTGCAAAGAAAGTAAGCACGACAGTGAGCAGGGCGGGGCAGGCTGGCGCCGTATCAAGGATTGGCCCGAAGGGGAACGCCCGCGCGAAAAACTCCTGAGTCGGGGGGCGGAAGCCTTAAGTGATGCGGAGTTGCTGGCCTTGATTCTGCGTACCGGTGATGCCGGGTCTAAAACTACCGCGGTGGATCAGGCGCGTCTGCTCCTAAGCGAGTTTGATGATCTTTCCCGTCTGGCGCGCGCGACCACTGCTGAATTATGCCGCATTCGCGGGGTCGGCCCGGCAAAATCGGCGGAACTGCAGGCGGTATTTGAACTGGCGCGCCGTTTGAGTGACCAACATCTGATGCCGGGGGCGCAGTTTTGCAGTGCTGATGCTGTGTTCCGGCGCTATCGAAACCGTTTTTTGCATCACAACAAAGAAGTGTTCATGGTGTTGATGCTCGACACCAAAAACCGCCTCATCCGCGATCTGCGCGTGTCTGAAGGAAGCCTGACTGCCAGCATTGTCCACCCACGCGAGGTTTTTAGCAGCATTATCCGCGAATCGGCTGCTGCGGTTATCTTCCTGCATAATCACCCCTCCGGCGATCCCACTCCTAGCCGCGAAGACATCAATATTACCAAACGTTTGAGCGCAGGTGGCGAGCTTCTCGGCATCCGCGTGCTGGATCACATCATCATCGGGCATGACAGTTATACCAGTCTGGCTGATGCTGGACACTGTTGATGCGCAGAACACGCCGCAGCAGTTTACGCACCGAGAGCATCGTTTCCACCGCGCTGCTGGTGGGGGCGGCGCTGGTGTTTGTCGCCATGCTGCTGATCCGCCTGGGGGAGAATGAGCGCTTGTCGGAGCAGGTCGGTTTTTATGTGAGCCAGTCTCGCATGTTGGGGCACGCTATGGCACAGCTGGATAGCGATGTCGACCGTGCCCAACTGTTGCAGCTCTTTGCGCATGAAATGGACCTGCGCAGCGCCCTACTTGGCGCAGATTCCCTGCACCTCAGTGCCGGCAACTGGCCTACGACGCAATCCGCACAGGCGCAAGCACGCCAGATGCTACGCCGAGCCCTGCTTGGGTCCGAGCTTGTTTTGGAAGTCAATTATCCTTCATCTTGGCTCAAGTTCGGAGCAGATGATGTGGCCGGGTTGCAGGTCGCATTGAAGCTGCGCACTTCCGGCGTTGGACGGCAGGCGCTGTACCTTTCTTTCTCCTTGGAACAGATCAGAGCGCGTACTTTTGAGCAGTTGCGCCTGGCTTTGTGGATTTGCTTGGGCTACGGCCTGGTCCTAGTTCTGACTGCGGTACACCTTCTACGCCGGGCCGTGATTGCTCCAGTGGAAGAGTTGACAGCGGTGACCGACGCCCTGATGCGCGGCCATGCAGAGGCACGCGTGGTGCCTGCTGGGCCACGCGAGATTGCAACTTTGGGGTGCAGCTTCAACCAAATGGCGGCAACTTTAGAGCAGAATCAGACGGAGTTGCAGTATCAGCTTGAGGCGTTGCGGGATAAGAATCATGAGCTTCAGGCAACGCGCCTGAGCTTGATGCAGACGGCGCGCATGGCTTCAGTTGGGCATCTGGCTTCGGGGATGGCGCATGAAATAGGTAATCCTCTCAGCGCGGTGCTGGCCTACCTAGATCTGGCGCGCCACCAGAGCACCGCTGACACACAGGCAGATCTGCTCCAACGCGCGGAGATCGAGGCCAGCCGTATTGACCACATCATCCGCGATATGCTCGATTACGCCAGTGCAGAGCAAATGTCTGCAATAGGCGGGGAGTGTTACAGGTCTGATCCGCTAGAGGTTATTCAGCAGACGTGTGATTTGCTTGAGCATCAAGGGGTGTTTAAGCAGCGCAACTTAAACTTGAATCTCCCCGCTGAGCTGCCCCTTTGCTGCATTCCTGAGCATCATCTGCAGCAAATTTTGGTGAATCTGCTCCTAAATGCCCGCGCCGCCACTAGTGTAAATGATACGTTTGCGATAACTGCCTCCAGCGGCAACGAAACGGTGGAGATAGTTATAGAAGATAATGGTTTGGGCATGACCCAAACGCAACAACAGGCTGCGTTTGATCCATTTTTCAGCGTGGGTAAACCGAGCGGGCGTGGTCTAGGGTTATATGTGTGCTATCAACAGCTCAGTCAGAGTGGTGGAGATATTGTCCTTACAAGCACTCCGGGGCAGGGCAGTTGTTTCAAAGTAATATTACGCCGTGCCTAGGGGTAAGCGCTGCAGAAGGGGTGTTTGATGGCAGGCATAACTAAAATACTGGTTATCGACGACGAGCCCGCGCTCCGGCATGTGTTGCTCACTATCTTGAGCACTGCTGGCTATAGCGTAGATGCATGTGCTGATACCCCCTCAGCGCTGAACATGTTGGAGAAGAATGCCTATAGTTTGGCCATTAGCGATGTGCGCATGCCGGGTGCCGATGGTATGGAGTTTTTGCACCGCGCTCTTAAATTAGCCCCAGAGTTGTGCATCATCATGATGAGCGCCTACGGCACCATCGACAGCGCCATTGCTTGTATGAAGCAAGGGGCGTTCGATTATATTTCCAAACCCTTCAAGCCAGATGAAATCTTGCTGGCGGTTAAAAAGGGGTTGGAACATAGGCGCTTGCGCTCGGAAAACACCCATCTGCGCAAGCGCTTGGCAGCATCTACATCCAGCCCCATTATCCACGCCGATCCTTCTATGCGTGCTCTGCTGAAGCAGGTAAAAACCCTGGCGCAGGTGCGTTCCGCGGTGCTGATCCAGGGGGAGAGCGGCACCGGTAAGGAGCTGATCGCTAAAGCGCTGCATCAGCAAGGGTCGCGTGCGGCGGCACCCTTCGTGGCGCTCAACTGCAGCGCCATTGCCGCTAATCTGGTGGAAAGCGAATTGTTCGGTCATGCCCGCGGCGCATTTACCGGGGCGGATAAAACCTACCCAGGATTGTTTGCCGCCGCTGACGGCGGCACCTTGTTTCTGGATGAAATTGGCGAGCTGCCGCTGGATTTTCAGCCCAAGCTCCTGCGGGTGCTGCAAGAACGGGAGGTGCGCCCGGTTGGTTCCACGCGCACGGTGCCGGTAGATGTGCGCATCGTCGCGGCAACCGCCACCGATCTGAACGCCGCCGTGGCCGCGGGTCGTTTTCGTGAGGACCTGTACTATCGCCTTGCGGTGGTGGAGCTCAACCTTCCAGCGTTGCGCCAACGTCTCGGGGATATCCCTATCTTAAGTCGCCATTTTCTTGAACTAATTGCGCGGCAGCACGATGAAAAAACCCCTGCTATTAGCGCAGATGCCCTTGAAGCTCTCACGCGTCATAATTGGCCAGGCAACGTGCGCGAACTAAGGAACATCCTGGAAAAGGCCATGATTTTCCGCGCTGGTGGCATTATTGAGGTAGCCGATTTAGCTCCTGAATTTTTTCACGCATCGGGAACGCCGCCCTGCATCCCCTCCGATGTTTCCCCTCCCAACGACCTCTCTCTGAAGCACGCCACTGCCGAACTGGAGCAGCGTCACATTTGTGCCGCCTTACACCAAACGGGCGGCAATCGTACCCAAGCCGCCAAAATACTCGAAATTAGCTTGCGGGCGCTGCACTATAAAATTCAACAATATGAGCTGGATGTTTAAGTGGTGGATTCAAAGGCACTGGAGCACAGGCTGCGCGTGGATGGGATGACACTAGACACTGGGGATTACACGGATCATGAAGGGGATTTAAGATGCGGGGGGGCGAATTTTTGCCCCCCCCGCAGTTTTACAGGCGTGGTTTACTTTTTGTCTTGCGCTTTTTTAGTGGCGCGCAGAAACTTCAGATAGTCTGCCATTTCGCGCAGATTCCTGGTTTGAACCCAGCGACCATCAGCGAATACTCCGTAGTCTGCTCCACCCATGGCGGTAGCAAAGCGCACAGAGTTGCCGTAGAACAGCCACTGCTCAATCCACTTAATCTCCAGCGGTTCATCAAACGGATTTGCGCCCTGTGCCAGCCCCTCTTCCCACGCAGTGCTGAGGATCTTGGTCGCCTGCAGGGTCATGAAGTTTGAGGTTTCGATGGAGCGCTGCAGGCGGGTGAAATGACCATCAATCCACTGTTGGGTATGGCATGCGGAGCACACGTTTTCCATGGTCTGCTGCCGTTTTGCCATCTCTGCTGGGCTGATCAAAAATTCCGACACCATCTCCCCGCTCAGCTCGGTTGGTAGCCCCAGACCTGCCTTGTTAATGATATTGCTGGTGTCCGCATCGATTGGTTGCGGGTGCGCGTAGGGCAGTCCAAAGATGCGCCATGGCAGGCGATCATTAAAGCGATGGGTGCGCTTTGCAATGACGTTGCCCGATTCATCTACAATCTCACTACTGTGGCATGCAGCACAGGTGGGGGCGGTGAAATCCTTGCCTACTACCCAAGGTACCGCGCTGTAATCCCAATCTTTATCCATGGATTTCTGAATATTGCCGTGCACACTGACGGAGTACACCTTATATGCTGGCACATCCGGTCCTTTGTGACATTGCGCACAGGTATAGGGTTTACGTGCCATCTCGATGGAGAACTGATGGCGTGGGTGGCAAGAGGAACAAGAACCTTTGGTGTTATCAGGGTTGATGCGCCCGACTCCGGCGTTGGGCCAGTTGCTTAAAGTGGGGAACTCCATCGGCCCCATCACGGTATCGCGGGTTTGGGTTCCAGTCACCTTTACTATGGTGCCGTGACACGCTAGGCATGAATCGGCATTGCTGGTTTCATCCGCCTTAATGTGATGAAAACCTGAACCGTTGAACTCATCCAGGCCGTTGGTATTATCTACCATCACAGCGTAGGTTTCATTGTCCATCAGGCAGGCGTACGCCTGTGACATTTTGTTGTCACTATACTCATCAGTTTCGGTGGGGTGGCAGGTATTACAGTCTGAAGGTGAAACCACCGTGTGAATGGTAAAGCCATTGTGGTCAAAGCTATCTTCAGGGTGGAACTTGGTGTTCATGGTATGGCACTCGGCACAACCCACGGCATAATTGCGCAGGTTCTCAGCTACATCGGTGGCGGACATGCGCCGCTCCATTTTGGAAAGTTGCAGCGATTTAGCGGGCGTCATTTTCGCATGTTGGCTCTTTTCCCATTCTCCCACAATGCCAGGCGTAGCCATGCGGTGACAGCTGATACACGCTTCGGTGTCTGAGCTTAAAGGCGCTAATTGGGCCATGGACGGCGCTGCTGCAAGACACAGCAGTGCTAATACCATAGCAGGAATACGTATCCGTTGAGATACGCATTGTTTTCCTGCTCTTCCGTTGATCTTCATGGTTTCCTCCGTTAAATATTGACATTGTGACATAGCAAGCACAGGCAGCTCCAGCAGCCCCAGTGCGAACAGCATAAATAAAGAGGCTTAGAGTAGTTCGCCCCCTGTAGCTTCATTTGTGGAATCAACGCATATGAGACAAAATATATCATATTTGCTGGAAAGGTCACCATGCTTACGTGCCTTTGGAAAAAACTAGCTGTTAAAGTACCTAATTGATGTCAAGTGGATTTGCGAACAAAGCAGGGAACTTGTAGTCCCGCAACATATTCAAACGCCATAGGTGCCGTCTTTAAATTAGAGTGGTGGAGCCTTCTTATCTGTGTCCACTTCAGGTAGTCCCAAACGGGAGGTCTTTTAGCCACTCGCTTATGGATGAAAGTAGCTGTTACCCCGAAGTGCGCTTTGCTCCTTGCGCTTAGCCCCCCCCTCGCTGGTTCCTAAGGCTTCGGCCGTGATTTCTCGAGAGATGTTTTGCGAATCTTTGCAAAGATAAGGATCGAAGCGGGTAAATTGTTTTGCGCGTAAATGGTGGTGCTGAGTTGATTTGGCTGGAGCAGTATGCTGCTTGCGCGGGTTGTGCAGGAGTGCTAGAAACACCATAGACTACCAGCTGTTTGGGTTATGGGTAGGATCTTGGTCTAGGGGTGAGGCTTAGTTGTTTAGGTGCAGCACGAGATGCATTGATTGAGCGTATTGGCGGGGTGGGCAGGTTGAGATGAGACGTTTGGTTTTTGGATTTTTGTGGGTGGGCATTTTTGTTCTTTTGCTGGTGATAGTGGACCAGATTTTTCTCCATTATCGCGGTTTTGAGCAACCATTCGTGCAGGATATGCAGAAATTTCATGCTGATTTTAGGCAGCGTTTGTTTGGTTTGCCACCTGCGCGACCGCCGGCAACAGCACCAAAGCAGCAAGGGCAAGTTTCTCCTGTTACTGTAGATAAAAAGGCAGCGTCCATGGAAACGCTGGTGGAACGAGAGATTGAGCGGGCAGGGCGTAGGCAGGAGGGGCAAGCCAAACCGGCTTCGGCAGCCTCGACAGAAGATGCGGTGTTGCGCTATATATATATGGACGCACAACAGAATATTCAGTTTGCGCAGCGTTTGGAAGAGATTCCGACCGCCTTGCGCGCTTCGGCTCGGCCGGTTACGCAATGATGGGAGTAGACGGGTGTGCGCCGTTGACGTCAGTGTTCGTGTGTGCATTAATCCGTAGCCAGACTTGCTTACATCCCTCAGCGCGTTACCCACAAAATGCATATCATCCGCGATAATACCCAATCTCCCTGATGCCGCAGTTGGAGCGTTGCTGGCAGCTTTCCACATTATATGATCAGCAAGGGCAGTTGCTTGCTGTTTCGCCAAGAGCATGAGTTGGAACCATGCCCAACTTCGAAACTTGGGTGGCAAAACTCGTGTGGGCAAAACTAGGGCAGAGTGCCATAAATTTCGGGACGCCGATCTTGGAAGCAGCGGATCTGCGAGCGGTATTTGATCATGTCCTCATATGAAAAGATGGCTGCAAGTTCAGTATTGGTTTCACCCGCTTCGGCTAGAACCTCACCGCGCGCTGAGATCAGCATGCTCATGCCGAAGAAGTCCAGTTTGCCCTGTACTCCGCAGCAGTTGGCCGCGGCGACAAACATCTGGTTTTCTATGGCGCGCGCACGCAACAGGGTGCGCCAGTGCTCCTGCCGCGGTTTTGGCCATTCGGCCGGGATACACATGATTTCAGCCCCTTCAAGAGCCATTTTGCGGAACAATTCGGGGAAACGCAGGTCGTAACAGATTGCCAGGCCCAAACGTCCAGCCGAAGTGGGGACCACGCAGGTTCGGTCACCCGGGCTTAAAAAACGATCTTCACCCATGGTGGAAAACATGTGCAGCTTACGGTAGTAGTCCACAATATTGCCTCTGTCAGCAACGTACAGGGTGTTATACAGGGTGTCGCCCTCTTTTTCCGGCAGACTACCAACAATGACCATCTCCAGTTCGGTAGAAAGCTTCTCAAGCAATGTAAGGATGCGCGGAGTCTCTTGTGCCAGTTGTGCTAAATTGCGATAGTCATAACCACAACTCCACATCTCCGGTAGTACCGCCAGCATGACGCTCTGGGTGGCGAGACGACGTAACCCGGCAACGGCGGATTCTATGTTGGCGTTGATATCTCCAAGCTTTATATTGAATTGTACAACCCCTGCAGCAATATTTTGTTTCATGTTTACGCCATCTCCTGTGAGTAAATGCAGTCACACATATGTAAAAAATGCCCTGTTTACGACCTGTTAGGCTTTTAATTATAGCTCACTGGTGCTGGTGGAGCAAGAGTGTTAAACTCTATTTTTTTCATGAAAGATCCATGCGAGACCTGTACCTGAGTGCAAAGGTACACAAAGGACAGAAAGTAACACATGTAGGACTTGCTTTATTGACACGTGGCGCATAGCAGTGATATTAAGGTAAAATTTGGTTCGGGCAAACCGAGGAAAGTTATAAAGAACATTGGAAATGGTATGGGTTAGTACCAGTGAAGCTGGAACGGGAATGAACGTTCTGTATAGTTCATGTTGATGTGTATGTCAGATTGCTGCAGTTGCCGGTTGCCCCATGTATGGGTAGGCGGAATAGTTCTGAATGTTAAATGTTATTATTTTTTATCTGCCAACTCTGGAGGCGCGTGCGCGTAGCTTCTCAGGGTTATTTTTCTGTTGATGCACTATGTTTCTTTTTTACGGGGGTTAGCTGTGAGAATACTGTTGACGTTGTTGTTCACCTTGTTTGCTCTGCCCGCTGTCGCCAGCGAGGGTGGAAGCCAGATCATTAACATGACCAGTTCTACCTTGGGAATTATGGCGCTGGTCTTTTTTGTTGCAGCATATAGCCTGGTTATCTTAGAAGAACAGATCCATCTGCGTAAAAGCAAGCCAGTACTGGTGGCCGCTGGAATTATCTGGATACTGGTCGCCATCAGTTATAAAGCTGCCGGCATGCCCGACCATGCGCACGGTGCAATTCTGCACAACCTGGTAGAATATGCAGAGTTGTTTTTGTTTTTGCTTGTGGCAATGACCTATATCAACGCCATGGAGGAACGTAACGTGTTCCAGGCCCTACGCTGCTGGTTAGTATCACGTGGGTTCTCCCTGCGGGTTATTTTCTGGCTCACTGGGGTTTTGGCGTTCTTTATTTCTCCCATTGCAGACAACCTCACCACCGCATTGCTCATGGGTGCAGTGGTTATGGCCGTGGGCGGCTCGAATCAGCGTTTTGTGGTTATGGCTTGTATCAACGTAGTGGTTGCGGCCAACGCAGGTGGTGCTTTCTCACCTTTTGGGGATATCACTACCCTGATGGTGTGGCAAAAAGGGATGGTGGAGTTTACCGAGTTTTTTGCCCTGTTTCTCCCCGCAGTGGTGAACTGGCTGGTTCCGGCCTTCATCATGAACTTCATGATCAGCAAAGAAAAGCCCCAGGCCATAGATGAGTCTGTAGCCATGAAGTATGGTGCCAAACGCATCATGACACTGTTCCTATGTACCATCGTCACCGCGGTTTCATTCCATAACTTCCTCCATCTGCCCCCTGCTGGCGGAATGATGCTTGGTCTGGGCTATCTTGGTTTCATGTCCTACTATATCAAGCTCCATGAACACAGTGCTGGCATGTCTGATCTCCCGCCTGGTGTTGGTGCGCAAGAGGATGACCACGGTTTTGACCTGTTCCGTAGAATAGCCGCCGCAGAGTGGGATACCCTGTTGTTCTTTTACGGCGTAATCATGTGTGTTGGTGGTCTGGGGCAATTCGGCTACCTAGCAGTGGCATCACAGTTCATGTACCACGACTTGGGTGCGTTTAACGCCAACGTTCTGGTTGGTGTTCTGTCCGCTATTGTGGACAACATCCCGGTTATGTTTGCGGTGTTGAGTATGGAGCCTGACATGTCGCACGGGCATTGGCTGCTGGTAACCCTGACTGCTGGAGTTGGCGGAAGTCTGCTTTCCATCGGTTCTGCTGCCGGAGTCGCCCTCATGGGTACTGCGCGGGGTATCTATACTTTCGGCCGCCATATGGTGTTCACCCCGATTATTGCCCTTGGGTATGTTGCAAGTATTGCTGTGCACATGCTTGTTAATACAAAATATTTCCACTAAGTTTATTAAGAAAATAAGCATAACGCACAGCGCCGGAGCAATCACCATGCTTCGGCGCTGTGCGTTTATAGGGATTGTTTCTTACCTGCCTAGACTATTTTGAGTACGATAGACCTATGTCCTCACCTCTGATCTCTCCTGGCGCTTCAGTGTATATACATATCCCTTTTTGCCGGAGCAAATGTCCGTACTGTGATTTTTACTCCCTACCGTTAGGGGGAACTCCAGTGCCTGATGCCTATGTTGCGGCGCTGTGCCTTGATATTCAGCGTCACTTGCATAGCGATGTAGTGCTAGGCTCGGTGTTTATTGGTGGGGGAACCCCTTCGCTTCTGAGTGTAGGGCAGTTAGAGCGTGTTGTCGGCGCGTTAAGCGCCACGGCGAAGTTTGCGGATGGGATGGAGTTCAGCATTGAAGTCAATCCAGGTAGCGCTGAAGCTCCTTGGCTTGGCGAGGCAAATCGTTTGGGGCTGAACCGCCTTTCCATCGGGGTGCAATCATTTCAAGATGAAGCCTTGGCCCTACTTGGGCGCACTCACACCGGAGCTGAGGCACGCGCGTGTGTGGATTCTGCGCGACGTAGCGGCTTTGATAATGTCAACGTCGATATGATGTTTGCCCTGCCGCGCACTCTCGGCAACGAGCACCGACGCAACCTGTTACACGCTGATCAGGCCTGCATTGCCCATCTTGCGCCAGAGCATGTTTCGGTATATGGCCTGACCGCAGAAGTGGGAACGCCATTTTCCGCTCAGGTGGAGTGTGGTGATCTGGAAGAGTGTGAAGAGGAAGAATTCGAAGAACAGTTTATGGCCTGGCACCATACTTTGCACGGACTAGGCTACACGCACTACGAGATATCTAATTACGCCAAGCCCGGGCGTACGTGTCGTCACAATATGGCTTACTGGCAGCGCCAGCCATGTTACGCCTTTGGTGCGGGTGCACATGGGTTTACCGCAGCCAGTTTTGGGATACGTTTTGCCTGTGATGCCGATGTGGCAGCATATGTTGATGCAGTCACCAAGGGGGAAAATCCGCGCATAGAGGTGGAGAGCTTCAGTGCCGAGCAGGCTATGGCGGAATGGGTCTATTTGCACTTACGCACAGCAATTGGTGTAGATGGCATGGAATTTCAGCGCAGTTTTGGTCTTGAATTCGAGCAGGCGTATGCCGCAGCGATTCACACCTGTGGTTCGGCGCTGCGTTCGGTGGCAGGGCGCTGGTTTTTCTCCCCTGAGGCGTGGTTGCTCTACAATCACCATGTAAAGAACTTTCTCTGTTCCCCTTGAGTTTAACCCCGTCCCTGTCTTGACAAAGGCCAGAGGCGTTGTTATCTTCACCCCTGTTAGCACTCAACCGCCTTGAGTGCTAATGCTGGTTTTAATTGTCAAGGTATTTCCCTTGCCCCATAAACAAGATGGTGGTGCCGGCAACATGCAGTGATTGCAGCGGTATTGCTATAGACCTTACGGGGTTGGTACCGCACACGAGACATACGAGGCCAAGCAGATATGGGACTGAATGAACGCAGTTTGAGCATCTTGGAGGCAATCATCGAGGGGCACATAACCTCGGGAGAGCCTATAGGCTCGCGCACGATTTCCAAGTGCCACAAGGAAAAAATGTCGCCGGCCACGGTACGTAACGTCATGGCAGATTTGGAAGAGCAGGGTTACGTTACTTCGCCCCATACCTCCGCTGGGCGTATCCCCACCGATAAGGGCTATCGTTTTTACGTTGATACCATGTTGCAGGTGCGCAATCTTTCGCCTCGGCAGCGACGCAATATAGATTCGCACTGTAATGATGTAGATCTGCATGTGGAGGCGCTGCTACGACGGGTGGGAAATGTTCTCTCCGATATGTCCTGTTATACTGGGGTAGTGTTGATTCCACGTTTTCCGCATCTAGATTCCGTCATATAGAGTTTGTACCGTTGGCTCATGATCGACTTCTGGCAATTTTTGTATCAGAAGCTGGCACAGTGCAGAATAAAATTATCAAAGCTATGGGTGGATTACCTGACGCTGACGAGCTCCAGCAGGCGGCCAACTATCTCAACCAGTCGCTGCATGGGATGACCATAAGGAAGATCCGCAGCATCATCGCCCAGAAAAAACGCGAAGAGCGGGTGCAGTATGATCGTTTGTTGCAACAAGCTTTGGATTTGTCGGAGATGGTGTTCAGCTCTGAGATGGAGGCCGAGATTATTATCGAAGGGGCAACCAATATGCTGGATTATCCCGACTTTGCTGATCCAGCGGCCACAAAGAGGTTGTTCCGCGCCTTCGAACAAAAGAAACTTCTCATCGAGTTGCTGGATATGAGCCAGGCGGCGAGCGGAGTGCAGATATATATTGGTGGCCAGACCCACTATAAGGATTTTCAGGGCTGTAGCCTCATTTCGGCGCGTTATACTAATGGCACTGAGGCGCTAGGTTCCATAGGGGTTATCGGCCCTAGTCGCATGTTTTATTCGCAGGTAGTCCCAGTGGTCGATTACACCGCCAGGTTGATCAGTCGGATGCTGAGACAAGAACTTGAGTAAATACTACAGAGAGGTTTAAGCCGTGGCACAAGACAAAGTAAAACAAACGCGACACGCAGATGACGCAGAGAACGCTAAAGATGAAATCCTCGCGCAGGAAGATGGCGCTGGCACAACCCAAGAAAGCACAGGGGATGCCGCCGAGCTTCAGTCCTGCAAGGATGAGTTGATGCAGATGAAGGATCAGTACCTACGCGCGCGCGCGGACATGGAGAACTACCGTCGGCGCATGCAACGTGAGAAAGAGGAGACGGTCAAGTTTGCCAACGAAGGGATTCTGAAAGAGATTCTCCCGGTAATGGATAATCTGGATCGCGCCATTGCGCATGCGCGTGCGCATGAAGAGCAGGGTTCGAGTCTGCTCGACGGCATCGAGTTGATTCAGCGTCAGATGCACAAGGTGCTAGAAAAATATCATGTAGCTCCCATCGATGCCCTAAATTGCCCCTTTGATTCGGCGTGTCATGAGGCTATGGGCCAGTGTGAGCGTGATGATTGCCCGCCCAACACAGTGGTGGAAGAGATGCAACGAGGTTACATGCTCAACGAGCGTCTGCTGCGTCCCTCCATGGTAATGGTTTCAAAGAACAGTGTGGAAAAAAATCGGGACAATTTGTAACGTAACCCTTGATATGTGAAAAAAGAGATTTAACTTAGCGGTGAAGCAAAAGGCCAAGCCATATTGATAAAGTTTGAGGTATTTTTAAATATTTTAAGAGCAGAGGAGATTTAGTTATGGGTAAGGTAATAGGGATTGACCTGGGTACCACCAACTCTTGTGTGTCCGTGATGGATGGTGGTGAGCCAATAGTTATAGCTAATGCGGAAGGTTCTCGTACCACGCCGTCAATGGTGGCATTTACTGAAAGCGGGGAGCGCCTGGTGGGTCAGCAGGCCAAGCGCCAGGCAGTGACAAACCCGGAAAACACCCTGTATGCTATCAAACGCCTCATCGGACGCAAGTTCGATTCAGAGCAAGTAAAAAAAGATATGGAAATCAGCCCATTCCATATTGTAAAGGCGGATAACGGAGATGCATGGGTAGAAGCACGTGGTAAATCGTACAGCGCGCCGGAAATTTCAGCTATGGTGCTGCAGAAAATGAAACAGACCGCAGTAGATTATTTGGGTGAGGATGTTACTGAAGCGGTCATAACCGTGCCAGCATATTTCAACGACTCCCAGCGCCAAGCCACTAAGGACGCCGGCAAGATTGCCGGACTTGAAGTGCTGCGTATCATCAACGAGCCTACAGCTGCGGCGCTGGCCTATGGCCTCGACAAAAAAGAAGACGAAAAGATCGCGGTGTTCGACCTTGGAGGCGGTACCTTTGATGTATCTATTCTCGAACTCGGCGATGGCGTATTCGAAGTTAAGTCCACTAATGGCGATACCTTCCTTGGCGGGGAAGACTTTGACCAGCGCATTATCGATTATATAGCCGCAGAATTTAAGAAAGATCAGGGAATTGACCTGCGCCAGGACAAAATGGCACTGCAGCGCCTGAAAGAGGGGGGAGAAAAAGCCAAGTGCGAACTCTCCACTTCAGTAGAGACCGAGATCAACCTGCCGTTTATTACTGCAGACCAGTCTGGTCCTAAACATATGAATATTAAGTTGACCCGCTCCAAGCTTGAGAGTATCTGTGCCGACCTGCTGGATAAACTTGAAGGTCCATGTCGCACTGCCCTCAAGGATGCTGGTCTGTCACCATCTGATATCAATGAGGTTATCTTGGTCGGAGGTATGACCAGAATGCCCGCAGTGCAGGAGAAAGTGCAGAAGATTTTCGGCAAGGCTCCTAATAAAGGGGTTAACCCGGACGAAGTGGTTTCCATCGGTGCCGCGATTCAGGGCGGGGTCCTCAAGGGCGATGTTAAAGACGTGCTTCTGCTTGACGTAACCCCCCTCTCACTCGGGATTGAAACCCTCGGTGGGGTTATGACCAAGCTGATCGAGAAGAATACTACGGTACCGTGCAAGAAGAGCCAGATCTTCTCAACTGCTGCAGATAATCAGCCAGCTGTCTCACTCCATGTTCTACAGGGTGAGCGCGAAATGTCCACCGACAATAAGACTATCGGGCGCTTTGACCTGTCAGACATCCCGCCAGCACCCCGTGGTGTGCCTCAGATCGAGGTTACGTTTGATATCGATGCCAACGGTATCTTGAAGGTGTCCGCCAAGGACATGGGGACTGGCAAAGAGCAATCCATCCGCATCACCGCATCTTCCGGTTTGAGCGAGGAAGAGATCAACAAGATGGTCAAGGATGCCGAGATGCACGAAGGGGAAGACAAGAAGCGGCGCGAACTCATCGAGGCTAAAAACCAAGCGGACAGTCTGGTGTACAGCACCGAAAAATCGCTCAAGGACAACGCAGACAAAATCGACGCCGAAACCAAGGGCAACATCGAGACCGCTCTCGAAGAGGTGAAGAAGACGTTGGATGGCGAAGACGTTGAAGCGATCAACAAGGCGGTCGAAGCTCTGTCACAGGCTTCACATAAGTTGGCCGAAGCCATGTACGCTCAGGCACAACAAGCGGGCGAGGCTGGCGAAGGAGCAGAGCAGGCTCAAGACGAAGGTGATGATGACGTAGTAGACGCCGAATTTGAGGATGTCGAGGACGATAAAAAGAAATAAGTCTTACGGGACTTATTCAACATTATACAAATAAAAATACTCCGGCAGTGGGTTCTTTCTACCCCTGCCGGATGTTCTTTGCCTGCCTGCTGTTTGTAGACGTGAGGTTTTATTTTGGCCAAACAAGATTATTATGAAATTCTTGAAGTACAAAAAAACGCCAGCGAAGCTGAAATTAAAAAGGCGTATCGACGTCTTGCAGTAAAGTACCATCCAGATAAAAACCCTGGTGACGCGGAAGCAGAAGCTCAATTTAAAGAACTTACTGAGGCGTACAGTGTCCTGTCCGATCCGCAGAAGCGCGCGGCTTACGATCAGTTTGGTCATGCCGGGGTAGATGGCAATGGCGGCGGCGGGTTCTCCTCCGGCGGGTTCCGTGGCACCCCCTTTGAAGATATTTTTGGGGATATTTTTGGGGATATTTTCAATTCCGGCGGTGGTGGACGGCGTGGCAGTCGTGGCCAGCGTGGTGATGACCTACGCTATAACCTCACGATCTCCTTTGAAGAAGCAGCATTCGGC
This sequence comes from Desulfuromonas sp., assembly GCA_028685815.1. Taxonomy (GTDB): domain Bacteria; phylum Desulfobacterota; class Desulfuromonadia; order Desulfuromonadales; family Desulfuromonadaceae; genus JAIVHC01. Next base: position 989 of record JAQUDG010000042.1, on the reverse strand, counting down.
ACCGAGAAAAAAGTCAAAATTCCGCGCCACAGTGTATGTGAGACTTGTGACGGCAGCGGGGCTAAACCTGGAACTCAAGCGACAACATGCACCACCTGTGGCGGTGCTGGACAGGTACGCATGCAGCAGGGCTTTTTTCAACTCACCCGTCCATGTCCTGACTGTAATGGGGCAGGGAGCAAGATAGAAGATCCATGTTCCGATTGCCATGGCAGTGGGCGGATCAAGGTTAAGCATGAAATGACCCTAAAGGTCCCGGCCGGAGTTGAAAATGGCACGGCCCTGAAACTTTCCGGCGCGGGTGAAAGTGGGCTGAATGGCGGCAGCCCCGGAGATCTGTATGTAGTCATTCAGGTAGAAGCTCATCCCATCTTCCGACGTGAAGGGCGTAATGTCATCTGCGAAATCCCTATCTCCTTTACCCAGGCGGCGATCGGCGGCGAGATCGAAGTGCCAACGCTGGATGGACGGGTGAAGATGAAGGTTGTGGCTGGAACTCAGTCTGGCAAGGTGATGAAGCTTAGCGGCAAAGGAATCTCGGATGTGCATGGGCGTCGTCGCGGTGATCAGCTGGTAATATTGCGGCTTGAAACCCCTACCAAACTCACTACACGCCAGAAGGAGTTGCTGGAGGAGTTCGCACGTGAATCTGGCGACGATGTCCACCCTATGGGCAAGGGATTCTTCGATAAGGTTAAGGAGCTGTTTGACTAAACCTGCCAAAATATCTGAAAATGAGGGCACTCCTTTGTGGTGCGTGTTCTCGCTAGTGTGGTATCAGTATGTTACTATCCAGCTGCATCCGTTACGTTTAAGGATGCAGCTGTTTTATTATTAAGCGGAGACAAAAGTGTCATGCTGATGCGACAAAAACTGAGAATAATAACTTTACTGCTTTTAGGTATCTTCTGGAGTGGGATGGCAGGCGCCATCGAGGCTCCGGCTACCGCAACGCAGATTGTGCACCAAGCTACGGCATTTGAGCAGCC
>JAQUDG010000148.1 GCA_028685815.1 Desulfuromonas sp. | reverse complement strand
CAAGAATCAGCGGTGTATCTGGCGCAAGTTGTGGCTTACTACCACGTAGATTGCCACTCGCGACTTGCTGGATAGTTGCATAGCTCTGCCCCATCTTCTGCTCGATGTTCTGCTCAATACCCTGCTGCGGGCGCAGCACAAAGAACGCCGCTCCCTCTCCGGGTATCGCAGTAGGTACATCAGAGCCAAACGGACACATCCGTGTATCGGTATCAACCCCCAGCAGACGCTCCCAGCAGTATCCAAGCACACTGGAATATTCATCCACAACCCCCAACAACACCGCGTCCACGCGCCTCTCATCCAGCCACTGCTGTGCTTGCAATAACCCAGCGGCGAAGGAGTGATCAAACTGACTCAAGGTGAGCCCCGGCCCGCTGATGCCCAGTTGCATAGAGATATGCGCCGCCGCCGCATTGTGGACTGAATTGGAGAACGCGGTAGGAGACGCAAAAGAATCCCCGTCATCAAGAACGGAATCGAGGAACTTGAACGTGGTATTTAAGGCACCAAAGCCGGAACACAGCACCACCCCTAGGCGACTTTTATCCAGCACCGCCTGTTGGCGCGTCTGCGCATCTTCCAGCGCTTGAAACGCCCCAAGCAACGCCAGGCGGGAAAAATGATCAATGCGGCGCAATACCCGTTTGTTGAGATAGCGCTCTAAGGGGGACGTATTCGCCCGATACAGCGGAAGTTCGTGCGTGGCGCCGATGTTACATTCTGCGCCCAAGCTTGGATCAACCCAGCCCCGCTTCAACGCGGCCTTCAGTTGGCCAACACCACAGCCAAAACCACCCACCAGCCCGAGTCCATCTATCTGTAGCGCGCTCATACCGTCTCCTCCAGCCCGAGTACCACGGCTGCGTTGTTGCCCCCAAACGCGAGGGATTCAGACAGTGCAGCACGTCCGCGTACCGGGGTCACGGTGGTTACCGGTCCGCGCCCCAGTTCCGGATCAATCTCAGTAAAACCGGCACTTGCTGGGATCTGCCCCTGTTCCAGAGCCTGCAGGGTCAAAGCAGCTTCGATAGCCCCTGCAGCACCGAGGGTATGCCCGGTGTAGCACTTGGTCGAGGCGAACGGCACCTGCGGAAACAGCGCCGCCAACACCTGCGCTTCAACCTTGTCATTATCCGGAGTGCCGGTGCCATGGGCGTTTATAAACGCCAGCTCCTGTGCGCCAATTCCTGCTTCGGCCATCGCATATTTCAGTGCGACTTGCAGACTGCGCCCCTGCGGATGGGGGGCGGTAAGGTGGTGCGCATCCATGGCGTTGCCGTAGCCCAACACATAACCGCGTGCTTGCTGGCCACGCCGCTTCAAACTCGCAGCACTTTCCAGCACCAACAGCCCTGCACCTTCTCCCAGATTAAGCCCCCGGCGTGACACATCGAAAGGGCGACACGCCTTCGTGTCGGTAATCATCAGGGAGGAGAAGCCGTTGTAGGTGGTGCGACACAGCTCATCCGCACCGCCCGCCAGCACCACATCACACACTCCGGAGCGAATCCACTGCGCCCCCAAGCCGATGGCATCAGTACCCGAAGAGCAGGCGTTGACCACCACCTGACATGGGCCATCAAGTTCATAGTGGCGTGCCAGCGCGGCGGCGGGATTGCTCCGCAAGTAACGTTCGATGGGTGACATATTCGGAGCCTTGCCGTGGCGAAAATCGCGGTAAAACTCTTCGTTGTTCATGGCGCTGCCGACGGTGGTGCCAATACACACCCCAACCTTCAAACCACGCAGCTGCTCGCGCCCAAGGTGCGCATTAGCCAGCGCTTCCATAGCCGCGCTCAGCGCCAAACGCGTGGTGCGGAGTAATTCGGCATCCGTACCCGGTGCTGGCAATGGGGTACAAATTTCAAATACTGGATAGGTGTCGGCATGGGTGGTGCTGAACGCCTGCGGTGGCTGCGGATTTCGCACCCCCGTCAGCATCGCCTTAAACGCCGCATCCAGACCCATTCCGGCGGCGCACACACAGCCCGACCCGCTGATGGCGACGGCAACACGGCGCATTATTTTTGCTTTTCCTCGATGAAGGCGGCCAGGGTGTTGATTGACTGCAACGCCGGACGCCCCTCCTCCATGTCCTTGATTTCAACCCCGAAGTGTTTTTGCACCACTACCACCAGCTCCACTGCGTCAAGGGAGTCCAGCCCAAGACCTTCTCCGAACAGGGCTTCGTCATCATCTATCTGCGCGGGGGTTAAATCTTCGAGATTGAGTTCCTCCACCAGAACCTGCTTTAGCTTTGTTTTTATGTCTAGGTTTGTATTCATACTTATCTCCTGATGATCCTGCAGCTATCAACCTGATGGCGGGATATTGATGGTGGACGCTATTCGCGCCACATAGGGAAAAAATTAAAAAACTGATACGGAAGTTGCTGACAATATTGTTCCAGCGCGGTGCTGAATTTTTGTACATAGGGGATGAAGCTCTGCGCCTCTCGCCCTTTAATTTCCGGTATCCGAATCACTTCGGCAAGGTGCAAACTGTAACTGTCCGAACTATCCTTACGGGAAAAAAACACCACTATCGGCGTACCCGTAGTTGAAGCGATTTTGTATGCGCTATAAGGGAGCTCCACCGTCCCCCCCATGAACTCTACCTCTACACTGCTGCGCTCGCTGCCCAGGGTGCGATCCCCCATAACACACACCACCTCGCCTTGCTTCAAGGCGCCAAGCATCTGCAGGGTTCCACCCAGATACTCGGTCGGGTCAATTACCTGATACGGGCATTCTATTCCGGCGTGTTCATAATAATGGCGGTCGATATCACCATCTTCGCGCCGCATCAGCATATTGACCGGGCGCTGCATGAAATCGAGCGCGGACATGGCAACCTGCCAGCAGCCCACATGCGCCCCTATCATAAGGAGTCCCTTCCCCTCATCCCGCAGGGACAGGAGACGATCGCGCCCATGCAGAGTCACTTTAAATGCTTGCGGGCCCATAATCCCAATCACCGCGCGATCAACCAGCACCCTGCCAAAGTTCAAGATCAGCCGGTAACAGTGGTAGAGGCGTTCCAACCCATGTGCGTTTGGAAAGCGGCGGCGCAGATAGGGCGCGGCGCGGCGCCGGGCGTTGCGGCTGAACAGCACGTAGTACCCCACCACAAAGTAGAGGAAGAAATACGCCAGCCGCCGTCCCCCGAAGCGGATGGCCAGATAGAAAAACTGATGCTGCCAGTTCTTCCCCACGCTGCGACTGCTCCAATTTGAGTTTTGGCTTGAGTCCATGTTTGATTCCATACACAGCAATGATGGGCAATGACACGCCCATTTTTTTATCCGCAGATGACGCAGATTATCGCGGATTAAAGACTAAAAGCAAAACCTCTGGATTCCCGCATGCGCGAGAATGACGCGATGGGCGTTGCAGCCTTGCGGTGATGGGCTGACCCCAACACACCGTCATCCTGACATTCATCCCATTGTCGCGCCACCACCTCACCAAACCGTCATCCTCACGCACCACACCGTCATCCTACCCCCCCCGCACCGTCATCCTGAACTCGATTCAGGATCCCCTTAAAAGAGCGGCTTTGGTGTTAGGTCCAGATTGCGGGTCAAGCCCGCAATGACGGTTCTACGGTACTCTGCTGACGAGCCTCTTTTTTATCCGCAGATGACGCAGTGGACAGCGCAGAACAGTATAGCCTTAAATTTATTCCGGCGAAGTTCTGACTAAGCGCGCCAGCCCTAAGGTTGCGCCTCCGACCAACAGCGCCAGCAGCGGGCCAAGGAGCAACGAACCGAGGAACCATTCATACACCCGATCCAGCGCCTGGTAGCCTAAGGTCTGGAGAGAAAACTCCGTCAGCCAAGTACCTTTACGCATATAGTAACCGACTTCTATGCACAGCGCCGGCACTAGCGGCGGCATACACAGCTGACTGCTACTTATCGCCGCCACCTTGTTAAGACGGAAGAAACCGCACACGAATAAAATCACCACCGTATGGCAAAATAGCAGCGGTAATGCACCCAAAAACACCCCCACCCCAGCAGCTACAGCCAGGCGTGAAGGGGTGCTGTTTTCACGCAGCAGACGCCGGAGGGAGCGCAGCGGATGGAGCAGCGACACCGTAGCTTTTCCCCCAGGCGCAGGCACTGCATCTAGATGTTTTATCTTGCGATGCGGCCACGGCACAATGGAGCGCAGGGTCAAATGGGTATTGAGCAGGGTTAAACGCCAGTTATCCATAAAACCCCGAAAGTGGGAGATCCGTTCCGCGCCGGGGGGATAATACACACTGATATCCACATCGCGCAACTCAACTCCGGCCCAAGCGGAGCGCACCAGCACCTCCACCTCAAAGTTGTAGCGCCGCGTCCAGAAATTGAGCTCCTGAAAGATAAACAGTGGATAAGCACGAAACCCGCTTTGACTGTCCTTCAGATCTACCCCAGTCTGCAGACGCAACCAGAAGTTGGAGAACTTCCGCCCAAAACGCGATGCGCGTGGAATGGAGTCTTGCTCGAAATCCCGATGTCCAACTATCAGAGCATCGGGCTCCGCATTTATCCCTGCAATAAATACATCCATATCCGCAGGATCATGCTGACCATCGGCATCAATACTGAGCATATGGCTCATGCCGCGTTCCAACCCCCACTGTGCCGCGCTGATTAATGCCTGCCCCTTGCCCCGATTCCGCTCATGGCGCAGCATCTCCACCTGCAGCCCTTCCAGCTCCGCGGCCACCGGCACGGTACTACCGTCATCCACCACGAGAATCTCTGCGACCACCGCAGCGAAACGTTCCAGCACCTGCTCCACCACTACGCGCAACGTGCCTGCGTGGTTATATACCGGGATTACGACACATATATGTGTGTCGGTTTCAGGTCTTGCCAT
>JAQUDG010000147.1 GCA_028685815.1 Desulfuromonas sp. | reverse complement strand
TGTAGCTTTCTACATGGAGATGGCAGCCGCCCTAACTTCCTCCAGGAGGCTGGGCCAGAACACACTGACTACCTGTTCTGTCTGTCGGAAAATGACCAGTACAACATCATCGCGGCTCTGGTCGGGCGCTCCCTTGGGTATGGTTATGTGGTGGTACAGATTCACGATGTAGACTATCTCAACATCTGCCGCGAACTGGACCTCGAACACACCGTCTCTCCGTCCAAAACCATCAGTCGTTACCTAGCTGACACAGTCGCAGGGGTTGATATCCTCGAGCTCTCCTCGCTCATCAAGTACGAGGCACGCTTCATAACGGTGAAGATCACCGCCAGCACCAAGGGTAAAGTCTCCTCCTTCGAGCTGCCCAAAGAAGCACGGATAATCGGTATTTACCGCGATGGCCAGTTTCTTACCCCCGATCCAGACACCACCTTGCAGGAAAATGACGAAGCACTCATTCTCACCCACAGCAAGCATCTACCCGAATTGACCGAACGCTTTGCCGTAAAAAAGGGATAGCCACAAGACAGTAAAATAGGTGGAATTAGCCGGCTTGAAGAATCAAGTGGTAAAACTCCGACTGAAAGAAACTATACAATGAGTGAAAAAAGACACATGCGTTTTCGGCACAAACTTCTGCTCCTGCTGCTAGGCGTCAGCCTGGTGCCACTGTTGCTCAACGGAGCGCTGTATCAGACTACGCTGCGAAAAATCAGTGACAAATTAACCATCGAAACTAGAGACACCCTGCAGGAGCACGCGATTGAGCAATTGCAATCACTGGTTCACTACCAATCACTGCTGTTACATAGAGATCGTGCTTTTATTCTACAGGCGGTCAGTGCGCAGACACGCGAGATAGAAGATATTCTGGCGCAAAGAAACATCCCTACTGATTCAGACCTAACTTCGGCCTACCTTTCTACCCAGCAGGCAAATCCAGAATATTTTATTTGGCACGCAACCTTTCTGAACTCAGGACTGGAATCAGTTTTTCCCCCAAAAGTGCTCACACCGGCACAAAAAATTGACCTGGAAACAAAACAACAGCTGCAGAACATTAACTGGCAACTTAAAATAGTCAACGCACGTCTGCAGATCACTGTGTATAGCCCCGTCCATCTCCCGGATGGGACTATAGCCGGAATCACGGCTATAAATTTTGATCAGCAGCAGTTTTTTAAAGGCTGGCAGCTCCCACAGCCCTGGGATGAGTATGGCAGGTTGTTTGTAGTGACGCACGATACAGAAACTTCTGCACACCCTCTTCCACTTAATATCCACCTAGAAATATTCAACCAGAAAACCCAGCAGAAAAAAGATATCACCCTACAACAGATGTTTGATGCTGCTGTAGCGAATTCAGCGCCGGAGAAATTCATTCAGGCGTTTGAAAGAAAAACTGCAGGGTTTTTTACCCTTGAATTCAATGGTAAAGAATCAACCTGGATTTATGCTGGCGTATCAAAGACTGAACCATTCCCGCTGTTGATCATCCCCAACTCCCAAATTAATTTACCCGCTAATCATGCGGCTGCCTTTGTAGAGGAGCAATTTACCGGCGCGTTAAAAAAGACCGCTCTGCTCTCTTTTGTGGTCTTACTGTGTGTAATTATTATAGGTATGCTCCGCGCCCGAGCGGTAACAAGACCGATTGCTGCGCTGGTTCAGGCGGCAAAACGTCTGGCGGATGAAGATTTTACTACCAAAGTTGTTATCAACAGCAAGGATGAATTTGAAGAATTGGGGCGAGCCTTCAACAGTATTGGCCCACATCTTAAAGAACGTCAGGAGATTAAGCAGGCCCTATCCGCCGCCAAGGAAATTCAACAACTAATACTGCCGGAAACCGCGCCCTCAATAAAAGGTTTTGATCTGTGGGGCCGTCTCGACTATTGCGATGAAATCGGAGGGGACTATTACGATTTCATTGAGACAACCACCGGTAAATGGTGTCTCTTAATTGGTGATGTAATAGGCCATGGAGTTGGAGCAGCTCTGCTGATGACTTCTGTAGCCGGAATTTTGCAGGCAACTATTGCCAATGGAGAGGAGGATCTTGGAGAACTTTTTACCCGCCTGAACACCTTTCTCAATAGCAACGGCGAAGACACCAGATTCATGACACTCTTCGCCGCCAGGCTTGACCCTTCCACCCACTCTTTACACTGGTTATCCGCAGGGCATGGCCCCGTTTATCTTTACCGTGCAGAATCTAAGAGTGTGGTAGATTTGCCCCCTACCACCATACCCTTGGGGATCTTGGACGCTGTTGATTTCAAACCTGTACATCAGGAAACCATGCAGCGAGGCGATATTCTATTCATTGGCACCGACGGGATTTGGGAGGCCACCAATTCTGCGGGTGAGATGTTTGGCTCCAATCATGTTTTACATATCTTGCACAACGCCGCCGAAGATACAGCCGCAGAGATTGCCGCCAAAACTTTTCAAGCCGTAGATGAATTTTGTGGTATGTCCCCTCAAACAGACGACAGAACGTTGGTTGTTCTCAAGGCAGACTGACGCAGAGGGGGAACAGTGAAGGTTGGAGCCGGATACAAAAAAACCGCCACCTTCCGGCGACGGTTACTTGTTGTATTTGGTGCCGAAGGGGAGACTCGAACTCCCACAGGCATACGCCCACTAGGTCCTGAACCTAGCGTGTCTACCAATTCCACCACTTCGGCATGAAGCGAGTAGCTTTATAGCAAAGACTGCACCCAGAAGCAATTAAAATTATCAGTGCGTATAGCAAAAACCAGCAGCACAGCGTAGTGCTCAGCCCCAAACAAGAGGTTTTACTTCTTGTAGGGTGCGGTCAATTCAACCCATGCGGCAAAAGCTAGCATATACTTCGTCGCAAACTGCTTAACTGAGGCACTGGCAAGCTCGCCGTTCTCATCAAAGAGGCTTTCGGCGTTTCCGATGTAAGCCTCAGGCTGCTGCATGGTGGGCATATCGAGACACACCAGCGCCTGACGTAAATGATGGTTAGCCCCAAATCCACCTATGGCACCAATAGACACGCTGACTATGCCAGCTGGTTTCCCCTCCCACATATTTTTGGCGTATGGGCGCGAACCTACATCAAAGGCATTCTTGATTACACTAGGCACTGAACGATTATACTCAGGGGTAACAAACAAAACACCGTCAAACTCCTTTAAGTGTTCCCTGAATTCTGTCCAAGCCTGGGGCGGATTATCTTCAAGATCTTGGTTGTAGAAGGGGATTTTCCCTATTTCAATAATTTCAAGGCTCAATGAATCAGGAGCAAGGGCCATAAGCGCTTTTGCCATTTTCCGATTAAAAGAGCCCTTGCGCAGACTTCCCACAATAACACTAATTTTTTTCATGTTATGCTCCTCTGCTTTTCAACTCAATCCTCCAGCGCTTAGACCCCTATACTGCAGACGGGATATTTCAACCCTTAATTCAGACTCCGTTGAATTCCCCCCTCTCGCATTATTTAAGAGTGGTTGTGCTTTGTTCCAATTCAAGCAGATATTTTTTTATAGGCAACCCGCCGGTGTAACCTGTCAGCGTGCCATCTTTTCCGATGATGCGGTGACAGGGAACAATTACCCCAATTGGATTAGCCCCATTTGCATTGGCTACCGCGCGCACGGCCTTTGAATTATCAATGTCACTAGCCAGTTGCGCGTAACTAGAGGTGGAACCATAGGGTACTTGCAGCAGTGCCGCCCACACCCTCTTTTGGAAATCGGTTCCCACCATCAGTAAAGGGATATCAAAATTCATTCTATCCCCTTTGAAATACTCATCAAGCTGTTTTCTTGCTTCAGCTAAAACTGCATCATCTTGTTCCACAAAATCAGCTTTGAGTGCATCTTTGATTCTATTATCCACGCTAGTACGCTTTTTTCGCGATCTGAAATCAAGAAGACAAAGCTTCTTATCAAACGAACCTAGGATCAACTCCCCTATTTTAGTTTGGTAATATTGGATATGAATCTGATTCATTCTATACAGCTCCCTGTTTGTTCATCACGCTATCTCGCCCCAAGCTTTTTTGCTGCGCGTGATTTTCTTTTGTACTGTTGCCCAGGTATCAGTTTTAAGGAAAGATTCATCGAAACGCTTCATCATCTCAGTAAACATTCCAAAGGGGACGGTAAACGATAGTTCATCTGTCTTGAAATATTTTCTTGCTGAAGGGTCCCAGCCCCCGACAACGGCTTTATTAAGCCCTTTAGCAAGATAATGTAAGGGCCACACCACAAGATTGCCACAGGCGGCACCCCACGGCGACGCGACAACTTCAGGATCATTTGTCACAAATGTCGCCAACTGGTGCAATCCGCTCAACGTTTCAGGGCGTGCAAAAAAAGTTACCAGCTTCGGTTCTTCCTCTGCGGTAAAATCACTCAGAGGCTTAAAAATACAAAATTTATGCGTCGCAGGTTCCGGATCGACATAGTCGAACATCTTTCTTAGCTGCTCGGGCGACTCGCAGTAAAACTCGCCTTCCATTTGATTAGGGATACCACTAGAAACAAAATGCATAACGGTCTCAGTTTGAGGCTTGAGAAAACCCAGCCAGAACGCAGAACCCGGACAACCAAACTGTTCTGCAGAAAAATATGCTGCAGTTTTATTTTTACGCGCCCGCCAGATATCTTTCATTACACAGGAGAACTGCTTAAATATTTCCTGCCAGTCAATTTCTTGCCTTATCTCTCTTTCACGCGTAGGGGTCACTGCCGCTTTTGGAGAATAACCCTCAGCAGGTTTTTCATCCGAGAAAAAAATCCCCATGGGTTCTTCGTCTAGTCCCAGAATTTCGGATAACTTCGGAAACAATTTTATAATTTCCTGGTTCATACAATCTTCTCCTAAACATTGTGTGTCTGATAATTCGATTCCACCCTGAGCACTATTGCCTGAGTGCTATAGCTAAACACTTCTACCCATTAAAGATCAATTGCGTAGGTGTATTGCTTGGG
>JAQUDG010000041.1 GCA_028685815.1 Desulfuromonas sp. | reverse complement strand
TCCAATCTCTCCGTTTACACTGAAGTTCTGCAGGACACCATGCTGGACCTATTTGATTCCGGCAAGCTGGACTGCGCTTCGTCATGCTCACTCTCACTGTCCGAGGAGCCTGGCTTCCCACGTTTCCTTGAAAACTGGGACAAATACGCAGACAAAATTGTTCTGCGGCCGCTGTCCATAGCTAACGCCCCTGAGCCGATCCGGCGTTTGGGCTGCATCGCCATGAACACCCCGATTGAGTTTGATATTTATGCTCACGCAAACTCCACCCTAGTTGGTGGTACCCGCATGATCAACGGTATTGGCGGTAGTGGTGACTTCCTACGTAATGCATACCTCTCCATTATGCATACCCCTTCAAGCCGCCCAAGCAAAACTGATCCAAACGGCATCACCTGCGTAGTGCCCAAGGCACCCCATATCGACCACACCGAGCACGACCTAGACGTGCTGGTAACCGAGCAAGGGCTTGCAGATCTACGTGGCTTGGCACCGAAGGATCGGGCTCAGAAGCTGATCGACGTATGTGCACACCCAGAGTATCGTCCGATTCTGCAAGATTACTTCGACCGTGCATGCAAAGAAACCTTGAGCAAGAGTGTCGGTCATGAACCGCAACTGTTCGATCGCTGCTTCAAGATGCAACAAAACTTGGCGCAGAACGGAACCATGAAGATCAAGAACTGGGACATCAAAGTAGATCTGTGCGAATAATATAGACTGTCACACCTAAGTAATTTCCATACCCAAACCCCAAAAAGCCGTCATGCACTAGTTGCGTGGCGGCTTTTTGGGTCTCGGCACTAGCCAACGCCCACCTGATAAATTCAAATCAGAACCCACCTTCGAAGCTAAGGGCCGCATAACCATCCTACAGTCCTTCGCTTAATCCCACAGACGACTTTAAAAGATAGTTGCACAACCAGACCCTAAGCTCCATTTGGCTAAAAATAGAACGCGGTATTTTTATGCCAACTATCCACAATATAATTACACTCTTACTTTGAGCTTGAACACCCACTTACACCATAGTGTTATATTTGTTATTGTAGATTTTATAGTGTAATTTAGCATAGTTACACCAACTGATCAGAAAAGCAATATCGCAGACTAATGTTTTCAGTCATTCCTTGTGGAAGCCAAGATTGTTTAATTTAGCTTGACTTGAACTACTGCATATATTATATCTTATTTCAAAACAGGGTTTTAGTTTCTCATTTTTTACCATATGTGTACTTTGGTTTAATTTGCCACCCAATAAAATGACAAGAACACGTAAGAAATATACTTTTCTAAAACCATGTTTGCGTTTGCTCCACAAATAAGGCTTGACTGAAACTTTTTACACTACCCGCAAAGACTGTTTTTATGTGCTTCGGCACGTTGCCCAGGCTTGAAGACTGGGCTGATGACTTAAACTTACTAAACCGTATCAAGGAGGAAGACAAATGTCAGAATTCGGTAATCTTGAAACACGCGTCCGCCGCAAATCTCTGCTCAATAAAGTTATGACAGCAGAGGCATGCGTACAGTTCTTCAAACCCGGCATGGATTTAGGCTGGTCAGGCTTTACTCCGGCTGGTTACCCCAAAGCGGTACCCATCGCGCTAGCGGAACATGTTGAAAAAAACAACCTGCAGGGTAAGTGGAAATTCAACCTCTTCATCGGTGCTTCCGTAGGAGCTGAAACAGAAGACCGCTGGGCGGCGAACGATATGATTGACCGACGCTGGCCCTACCAGACGGGTAAGAACATCGCCAAAGGGATCAATGAAGGGCGCATCCGCATGGGTGACAAGCACCTTTCCCTCTTTGCGCAGGATCTCGGCTATGGATTCTATACCCCCAAAATCGACGTTGCGATCATCGAAGTTTCCGCTATTACTGAAGAATGTGGCTTAATCCCCACCTCTTCGTGCGGCGTGATCGGTGAAATCCTCAAGATTGCCGACAAAATTATCATTGAGGTCAACACTGGACAGCCCTCCTTCGAGGGGATGCATGACTGTCTCATCCCGCGTAATCCGCCCCACCGCCAACCGTTCCTGATCAACAAGGCGGATGACCGCATCGGCGATCCGTTCTTCCCCTGCGACCCCGACAAAATTGTTGCCATAGTTGAGTCCAAGCATCGCGACAAGGGGCGTGCCTTCAGCGACGCCGACGAAAAGTCTGAAGCAATTGCCGGCCACATCCTCGACTTCTTCTCTGCTGAAGTTAAGGCTGGGCGCCTGCCAGAAAATCTGTTGCCACTGCAGTCTGGGGTAGGCTCCATCGCTAACGCGGTTGTAGGTGGCCTGGCTAACGGACCTTTCTCCAACCTGACGGTATTTACTGAGGTTCTGCAGGACACCATGCTGGACTTCTTTGACTCAGGCAAACTGGATTTTGCTTCTGCGTGCTCTTTGTCACTGTCTGAAGAGCCGGGTTTCCCACGCTTCTTTGACAATTGGGACAAGTATGCAGATAAAATCGTCCTACGCCCACTGTCTATTTCCAACGCTCCAGAGCCAATCCGGCGCTTGGGTTGCATCGCCATGAACACCCCAGTTGAGTTTGATATCTACGCCCATGCAAACTCCACCTTGGTTGGCGGTACCCGCATGATCAACGGACTGGGCGGCTCCGGCGACTTCCTGCGGAATGCATATCTCTCCATTATGCACACACCGTCAAGTCGTCCAAGCAAGACTGATCCCAACGGCATCACCTGCGTTGTGCCCAAGGCACCCCATATTGACCACACCGAGCACGACCTCGATGTGCTCGTAACCGAGCAGGGACTTGCGGATCTGCGTGGTCTGGCACCGAAGGATCGGGCCCAGAAACTTATCGATGTATGTGCACATCCTGAGTATCGTCCGATTCTGCAAGACTACTTCGACCGTGCGTGTAAAGAGACCTTGAGCAAAGGCATCGGCCATGAGCCCCAGTTGTTCGACCGCTGCTTCAAAATGCAGCAGAACCTGGCACAGAACGGAACCATGAAGATCAAGAACTGGGATATTAACGTAGACCTGTGTGAATAACAGACCCACTTAATATTTCGATGTATAATTAAAAAAGCCCCGCTGGAAACAGCGGGGCTTTTTTAATTAGTGCCAAAGGGGTTGCCACAATCTGCAGCTCAATACAAAAGGTTAGGCAGAGCTCTTAGCGCTTTTTCCGACTCCGCGGATGAGCCTTATCATACTCTGCCAGCATCCGCTCACTACTAACATGGGTGTATTTTTGGGTGGTGGACAAGGATACGTGCCCGAGCAACTCCTGAATAGCGCGCAGGTCGGCACCATTATCGAGCAGATGGGTGGCAAAACTATGGCGCAAGCTGTGCGGAGTTGGGGCAGATGATAGCCCCGCGCGAAGGAGCAAATCCTTCATATGGCGCTGTACACTGCGCGGGCTAAGTCTGGCACCATAACGGTTCAAAAATACAGCCTTTTCACCCTTACTATCCACCCCAACGCGCTGGCTTAAATAGAGTTGCAGTGCCTGTACCGCTTTAGCTCCGACAGGAACTATGCGCTCCTTATTCCCCTTACCCAGCACCCTGACGTAGTTTTCGTCAAAGTCAATGTCATCAAGATCAAGCCCGGTCAACTCGCTGACGCGCAAACCACAGGAGTAGAGGAGTTCGAAGATAGCCAGATTGCGCCGCCCTTGCCCGTCTGTAGCGCTGATGCTGTCGAGCAGGTGATACACCGCGTCAACATCCATCACCACCGGCAGCCGTGTTTCAACTCCGGGGCGGCGTACTGCTTCAAAGGGATTTGACTCCAAGCCGTGGCGCTGCGCGGCGTAAGTGAAAAAACTTTTTAGTGCTGAAATCTTTCGTGCCGTAGTAACTTTTTTTACCCTGCGGTGTAAATCCGCAAGCCAACGTCGCACCTGCACACGGGTAACCCCGGCAAGCAAATCGGCTAGCTCTGTCGCCTCATCTTCTGCACCGCGCAAGAAAGCATGAAACTCCATAACATCCCGCATGTACGCGCTTTGGGTGCGTGGCGAAAGATTGCGCTCCACCTCAAGATAGGTGCTAAAGCCTTCAAACCATGGATGCATCAGCCTACCTGCACAACCTCAGTAATTTCGGGTATTTTCTCCAGCAGCACCCTCTCAACCCCCATTTTAAGGGTAACTGTTGCCATAGGGCATGAACTACACGCCCCAGTCAGCTTAACCCGGGCCACGCCAGAATCAGTCACTTCAATCAGCTCAATATTACCGCCGTCTGCCAGCATGATGGGGCGGACCTCGTCTAATGCTGCTTCAACTCTCTGTATTAGTGTCATATCAATCTCTCATTGCTGTGGCGCTACTTGGGCGCATCCATAGTAAATGAGGCGGCAATATCGGCAACACTCCTGCTACAAAGTAGCTCGGGTTCACCCACTCCACGCCCCTGAATCAAAACTTTAAACGTGTCTCCCATTCCACTATCGGGAACAATCAAATTTTTTAGGGTCATGCGTAACGCCATGGCCGCACCCGGGTCGGTCGTCTGTGCCTGTAACCGCATCAGCTCCTCCACGAATCCCAGCCCCATTAAAAAACGGTACTGCTCCCCAAAATACAGCGGGACAAGCCCGGCGCGAGCTCCAGTTTGTTCCAGCAGGGTAAAATCCACATGGGCGGTTATATCCTGCTGCCCCACATTCTGATATGGATTTTCGTTGGTTGTATGCTGTGCATAACACATGAGGGTGCCATTAAGTCTAAATGGGGCATACAATTCTGCCGCGGGATAGCCGTAATCCACCGTAATGACAAAGCCACGTTCCAAAATTTCCGCGACCTGTTGCATCCACGTGGCGGCATCTGGACAAAGTTCGGCGCGATTCCCCTCGACCGGCTCCACCCCAAGAGAATCAAAGTGCATCCTCAGCGCTGCTGACGCTGGGAATAACTTTTCCACAAAAGCCCCATCGTCCTCAATCACCCGTACTTCATACAGCTTACCGGCGTGCTTCTCTACCACGTGGACGGGAAAGGCGTCGACAAGCTCATTAGAGATGAAACAGCCCCGCACCGACTTCAACTGCTCCAGTGTTGCCCAGCGGACACACTCATGCTCTGCCAAGAGATGCGCCTGACGTGTGCGATTGTCCGGACTTATTTCTACAATACAATAATCCAGAGCTGCGTACACTTCTGGCTCACGCCTCTTTAATTCGTCCAACACATCAAGGGCTAAATGCCCCTCGCCGGCACCCTGCTCTACAATGGTAAAGTCCGGCATAGCCAAAATTTCAAACATCTGGGCCAATTGGCGGGCCAGTAGAACCCCAAATACATGGTGAACGCTCGATGAAGTATAAAAATCACCTTTTTTACCAATGCGTTCGCGCTGCTGCATATAGTAGCCATAGCTCGGGTGATACAAACACTGCTGCATAAAATCAGCGAAGCTAAGTCCGGCGTCACCCTGCCGACGTATCTGCTCAAGAATAAAGGTATGCAACATATGTGTCGACTGCTGTTGCTTCATTGTATTGCACCAACTCCCATTCAGCGCTGCGGCTATACCGCAGCACGATAAAGTCCTGACCACAAAGGGATTATTGCCCCTAATCGCCTTAAACCAGCCCATAGGCCGATTATGTATTAGCAATTGTTTCCGACCGCCTATCTGTGCAATGATAACTGCGCTTAAACGTAGTTACGAGCGTAAATCGTAACCCAAGGTCACTGCAACCAACAGAGCACAAATCAGGCACCAATTGAGAAATGTCCGCCATAGTATCACACACCACACAGGAGAAAAAAGTATGAACCGCCATCTTGCCTTGGAACTGGCCCGGGTTACTGAAGCTGCCGCCCTTGAATCGGGACGCTGGGTTGGCAAGGGAGATAAAATAGCTGCCGATGCTGCCGCCACAGCGGCCATGCGCCACGTTTTAGGTACGATGGATATCTATGGCACTGTTGTAATCGGCGAAGGGGAAATGGACGAAGCGCCCATGCTCTACATCGGAGAAAAGGTGGGCAACCGCAAATACCAAGCAGTTGACATTGCAGTGGACCCCCTAGAAGGCACTACCCTGTGCGCGAAAGGGACCAACGGAGCCATTACCACTATCGCCCTTGCGCCAGCAGGTGGATTTCTCAATGCTCCGGATATGTACATGGACAAGATTATTGTTGGACCGGAAGGCAAAGGGATCATCGACATCGATGCCCCACCAGGAGAAAATCTCCGCCGCCTCGCACAAGCTAAAAGGTGCAATATCGCGGACCTGACGGTAGTGCTGCTCGATCGCCCACGGCACAACGATATTGTCGCAGACATCCGCAAGGCGGGTGCGTGTATTCACATGATTTCGGATGGTGATGTAGCTCCGGCAGTTGCTACCGGCATCGCGGATAGCGGTATCGATATGGTTCTAGGGATCGGTGGCGCCCCTGAGGGCGTATTAGCTGCAGCCGCAGTCAAATGTGCCGGTGGTGACATGCAGGCACGCCTTATTTTTACCACAGATTGCGAGCGCGAGCGTGCCCCCACCATGGGGATCACCGACCCAGACAAGATTTACACCCTTGAAGAGATGGCAACAGGCGATGTATTCTTTGCCGCTACCGGTGTCACCTCGGGTGCGTTGCTTCGCGGCGTCCGCTATTCTTCCGGCGGGGCCCGCACCCATTCGATAGTGATGCGCTCTAGGAGCAGGACGGTGCGTTTCCTCGACTCATTTCACTACTTTGACCATAAACCTTTACACTAAAAACTGGTCAGAACTATGGCGGCAAAACAAAATAAAACTGCCAACTTGTAAATGTAATTTTCAGTTGCTAAAGTAACAATGTTTTATCTATTGCTACGGCATCAGGCTAAGGCATTAAGCGTTAGGGGGAAAGCATGTCTATTGTAACAATATCGCGCGAAATGGGCAGCGGTGGCTCTATCATCGCCAATGCCTTGGCGGATAAGCTCGGGTACACCCTTGTGGATGGAGATACCATCCTTAAAGAGGCCTCCAAGTACGGACTGTCGCAAGAGGCAATTGAAAAGGCGGATGAAAAACCACCCGCGTTTGTCGAAAGTCTGGACGCCAGGGCCGAGATCGACTTCCACCATATTCAACAGATTATTCTGGAATATGCCCTGCGTGGGAACGTGGTTATCTACGGACGTGGAGGACAGGATATTTTGGAAGGGGTGGAAAGTGTTCTGACCACCCGCATTATTGCGCCGTTCGAATTCCGCGTAGAGCGCTGGGCCGAGCGCGAATGGCTTGATCCGGACTTATCCCGTATTCTGGTGCACAAGAGTGACCAGCAGCGTGACGGCTTTATCAAGTACTACTTTGATCGCGACTGGAACGATCCATGTAATTATGACCTGATTATCAATACGATCAAAATTTCCGAAGAGATGGCTGTTGATCTGATCATCCACGCTATGCAGGAAAAATACCTGCTGGAGCAGCGTGAAAGCTCCAAGGAGCGCCTGCGGGAGCTGATTCTGCGCAAAAAGATTGAAATTGAACTTATCCGCTCTGCTGATATCGAAGGCTATCACTTGCAGATCGACATTAAGGAGGGCACCATCCTCCTGAGCGGACATATTCACAGCGATTCAGAACGTGACATCATTCACGAAATTATCAACGCCCAGCAGCCAAACTACAAAATCAAGGACGAGCTCAAGGTGTTTGCCTACTATGTAAACCCCAAAGAGGTATAAGACGTAAAGCTTAATGGGACAAGAAAAGCCTAGGCAGCCATCGCGGAGAACCACCCTCCGCAACAGCAGAAGCTGCTATTAGCGATTAACGTCATCACCTCGGAGGTACGTCCATATGTTGTATGTCATTCACTGCTTTGACCGAGAGAACCATCTTGAATTGCGCCAGAAAATTAGACCCGCACACGTGAACTACCTGCAGCAGTTCGGTGCTCGAATCAAAGCCGCCGGGCCTACCTTGGACGCTAATGGTGCCATGAACGGTTCGGTCATTGTGGTGGAGTGTGCGGACATGTCTACCGCGCAGGACTTTGCCGCTAATGATCCCTATGCTCAGGCAGACCTGTTCCGCGAGGTGTTGATTCAGGCATGGAACAAGGTACTCTCACAGGACTGAGTCGCACGCAAACTCCGACAAACCAAAATGGGCACCCCGTAAGGGTGCCCATTTTGGTTTACAGATACAAACTACGCGGCAAATAAGAATCTACTTCTTAGCACCTTCTTCCATGAGGCGGGCTATAGATGCAGAAAAAGCTACCGGATCACGCGGTTTATCTCCCTCAAGCAACAACGCCTGATCATATAGCAGGCCTATGTATTCTTTAAGGCGCGAACTTTCCTTATCTGCGGCAAACACCTGCTTCATGCGCGCTATCAGATCATGACTAGGGTTGACCTCAAGGATGCGCTGCCCTTTGGGCACCTGTTGTCCCATGGCTTCGAACATCTTTGCCATTTTGGGGTCCATGTCGTGCTCTCCTGCGACCAGGCACACGGCAGAACTTTTCAAGCGCCCTGAAATACGCACATCAGCAACCAGATCCTTCAGCTCTTCCTTCATCAGCTCAAGCAGATCGCCAAACTCCGTCTTCTGCTCTTCCTTATTTACTTCACCAAGGTCAAGATCGCCCTTGATGGCGGACTGGAACAGCTTTTCTTTGTATGCCTCCAACCCTGAGATGATGATGTCATCAAAATCGTCCATCATAATCAGCACCTCAATCCCTTTATCCTTGAATACTTCAAGATAAGGTGAGGCTTCGGCACTGCCACGATCGCCACCGGTGATATAGTAGATCTCCGTTTGCTCTTCCGGCATCCGCTCAACATATGCCGACAAGGTGGTGGTTTCACCCGCCTTGGTGTGGGTGGATTCAAACAGGAGCAAATCTGCGATGGTTTCGCGGCGCTCAAAATCGTGATGGATACCTTCTTTGAGTATCCGCCCAAACTCAGCGTAAAACTCTGCGTACACTTCTGGCTCATCGTTCTTCATCTGCGCCAGGGTATCAAGCACCTTCTTAGTAACATTCTTTTTGATGACGCCCACAGCCTTGTTATGTTGCAAAATCTCACGACTGACATTAAGAGGCAGATCTGCACACTCCACCACCCCTCTAACAAAACGCAGGTAGGAGGGGATCATCTCTTCGCAGTGATCCATGATCTGAACCCGGCGCACATACAGGGCGGGCCCGATTTTATAATCCTGATAGAAGATATCGTATGGACGTTTTTTCGGCAGATACAGCAGGGCGGAAAACTCGGTGGTGCCCTCGGCGCGATAATGGATCACCTTAGCTGGATCTGAGAAATCGTGGGAGACGTGCTTGTAGAACTCGTTGTATTCCTCGGCACTGATTTCATCCCTGCTCTTCAGCCAAATCGCCTTGCGTGAATTAAGGGTTTCCTGCTCAGTTTCGGTGATAGTTTTTTCTTTATCTTCTGGGTCAGGCTTACTCCGAGTCACATCCATAACCACTGGATACTCGATAAAATCCGAGTATTGCTTCACCACCCTGCGCAGTTCATATTCCTCCAAGAACTGCTTTTCATCCTCTTTCAGGGTCAGAACGATATCGGTGCCCTTGCCCTCTTTGGTTGTCTTTTCAATAGTGTAGGTGCCATCGGACTCAGACTCCCATATCACCGCTGCGTCGGCAGCGGCACCAGCTTTACGCGTAATTACGCGGACCTTGTCGGCCACCATGAAAGCGGAATAGAACCCAACCCCAAACTGACCGATAAGTTCAGGATTATTTTCCACCTCGCGGCTTTCAAGTAGCTTGATAAATTCTTTGGTGCCAGAGTGCGCGATAGTACCTAAAACCTCAACGGCTTCAGCTTCGCTCATGCCGATACCATTGTCGCGCACGGTCAGGGTTCCGGCCTCTTTGTCGGCAATAAGTTCAATCTGCCACCCCTCGCCCCCTTCAGCCAGCGCTGCATTGGTGAGCGCTTCGTAACGCGCTTTATCGATGGCGTCCGAAGCGTTGGAAATAAGCTCGCGCAAAAAGATCTCTTTATTCGAATACAATGAATGCACCATCAGGTCGAGAATCTTGTTAACTTCGGCCTTGAATGTGTGTTTTACAGCGCTCATGGATAGTACAACCTCCTGTTAAAAAACATACAAATAGCGTCAAGCCTCGTTTGGCTCCGGCGACGCCCATGGGTACTTGGTGACATCTGCAGATAAAACCTCGCGTTTATCCGCAGCTCCAGAATCGCAACTAATTCTGGCGGGGACACCTCTTCTCTGGCGCGAAGATAATCACGCTTAACCCCCTTGTCAACCGCGCGGCGGTAAAACTCGGGTAAAGCGCTCCACCGCAGCTGCAACATCTTCGTGCTTCAAGTTGCCAAATGCCAGGCGCAGATATTGGTGTAACCCCGGACCAAAGGCTTCGCCGGGTAGGCTTATTAAATCGGCATGTTCAGCCAGATGGCGTGCAACCTGCCATCCGCTAGCCTGGGGCCACGGATGTTTAACCCAAGCGAAAAAAGCGCCGCTAGAGCACAACTCAAACCCGTGTTCGGCGGCCTTAAACAGAGAGCAGAATGCATCATGCCGCTGGCGCATCGATTCTGCGTTATGCTCCACCCAGGCATCGAGATGCCTACATCCCCAGGCGATTGCCAGCTGAGTCAGGCGCGGTTGGCAGACCACCATACTGTCCTGAATCTTCAAAGCGCGCTGAATCAACTCCGCATCGGCGATAAGGGCGCCCGCGCGATATCCGGTCAAAGCAAAGGTTTTACCAAATGATGCCAGATGAATAAAGTTGCGTCCCCAGTCTGGCTTATTGAACAGATGGTGTGGTGCCTGCCCCGGCGGCAAAAAAGCGTTGTACGTTTCATCCAGCACCAAGGCGATGTTGTGGCGGTGAGCGCAGGCGTATAGCTCCTCAATCTCAGCTGTACTCTGCACCTTGCCGGTGGGGTTGCTCGGCGTCACGATAACTATGGCGCGGGTGCGCGGAGTTATTCGCGCTTCGATTGACGCGCACAGGGACTCTGCCCCGCCATCTCGTCTTTTCCCTGGCTCTTCGCACAGCGTATCTGCAACACAAATCGGCGTGATTCCCAGAGTTTCTAGCGCCATTAGGTGGTCAAAATACGCCGGGGTCTGGATAATAACTTCATCGCCTGATTCGGCGACAAGTAGCAGAGCGAGCCAGAACGCCTGGCTTGCGCCGATACTCAAGCAGATATTTTCTGCACTTAGAGCCTCCGCGCCAGCATAGTGGCGTCGATACCATGCCGCAACTTCAACTCGCACCTCCTCAAGACCCTCATCCGGGGTATAGACCGCGACCTGTGGTTGCGTAACCAACTTCTGCATATACTGCCGCAAGCCTCGAGCCGGAGGATAGTCGGGAATCGCCTGACACAAATCAACCAGTGGGCGGGCGGGGCTGTAGGTACGTCCTTTTATCCAGCCTTTGACTGCGGTTATCGGTGGCGTACCTACCTGTTCAATCCGTGCGGAAAGCTGCATCGGGAAGACTCCTGCTTGTAGTTACGGAATAGAGCGGATGCATTCAAGCACTAGACGGGCGACAGATTCTAAGTCGGCCACCTTGATATATTCAGCGGTGGAATGCACCTTGTTCATCCCGGTAGCGAGGTTGAGGGTGACAATGCCGTTGGCATTAAAAATATTGGCATCACTGCCACCACCGGAGCGCCCAACTTCAAGTTTCTGCCCTAAACGCTGCGCCGCCTGGGTCAGATAGTGCAAGAGCGGAGCATCTGCCGCCACCTGCATCAACGGATAATCCGCCAAAACCTCGCACTCCACCGTCGGGGTAAACGCAGCATCATCTGAATCATCTGTGGCGAAACGCGCATAGTGCTGCGCTGCCGCTTGCAGTACGGCGCACATATGCGCAGTCTGCTGTTCTAGCCCAGACTGACTAAAACTGCGCACCTCTCCGAGCATCTCCACCTTATCTGGGACAATATTGGTAGCCTGACCCCCGTGAATAATGCCAATGTTAGCCGTGGTGTCAGCGTCAATACGCCCAAGTTGCATCTGCTCAATGGCGCGAGCGGCGATGCGCACCGCACTTATACCATATTCCGGGGCGAGTCCGGCATGGGCGGCGCGTCCGTGGATACTAAATTTCAGCTTGTTCGAGCATGGAGCATAGCGCGCCACGGTACCAACGCCGGATGTATCCAGGGCCAGACCATGCCGCGCTTGAAGTTTAGAGTAGTCAAGATGTTTGGCTCCGAGCAACCCCACCTCTTCGCACACAGTGAAGATAAGTTCCAGCGCTGGATGTGGAATTTCGTTCTCACGCAAAACCTGAACCACCTCCAAAATCTGGGCAATCCCTGACTTGTCATCCGCTCCCAAGACGGTGTCTCCGGCACTGGTAAAAACCCCATCCTTCAACACTGGGATGACCCCTATGGCTGGTGAAACCGTATCCATATGCGCCGAGAGCAGCAAGGTTGCCCCACTGTGCCTATAGGCGGGAATTCGCGCGATGATGTTGCCGCTTTCACTCCCGGTGGCTCCCGCACTGGAATCAACCTCAACCTCTGCGCCCAGTTCCTCTAAGCGTTTGCACAGATATGTGGCGATGTTTCCTTCGTAAAACGACGGGCTGTCAATCGTAGCCAACGCCCTAAATTCTTCGCATAATCTGTCTATATTGATCATATTTACTCCTGCCCTCTCTTGCTTCCCCTACTAAAGCTCCGCCTGAGGCGCTGCCAGCACCCACAGAAGCAGTAGACATCCTGATTCGCCCTCTGCTACTATCACAGTTTAAGTTAAATGTTGAGAACATATGTTGCTGACAACATCTTGCTGAAATCCCCCGCTGAGAGGTTCCGTCAGCCCGTGCCTCGAAAGCACCCCACGACGGCCAGCTAATCGAATAATGACAGCGTCGGATAAAAACTTACTTCGGCTCTGCGCATCTTCAACAAAAGGCATCCAACAGACACCATGAATCTGCGAAATACCGAAAAAAGCACAGGCAAACAATCCCGAGGCCGGAACCAATATGAACTCCCCTCGACCAGAAAGAGAAGAGTCGCGCGGCAGCGTCAGGGCCTTATTCTGCTTATCCTTATGGCTGCAATTGCGACTGGCTTCTACGTTAGCACCCAGGATAAAACCCTGCAGGAGCCTGAGATCCACGCAGTTGAAGACCCGCACATACTGCAACCAGAGATCAGTGAAGTTCCGCTGCCGCAATTAGCTGTGGAAGTTCGGCATAAAACTACCGACCATGTGGTGGCCACGGGTGAAACCATCACCTCTTTACTGGGGCAGTATTTCACCCCTGCAGAGATCCTGATTATCGACCGAAATTCCGAACCGATTTTCCCCCTCCGCAAGCTCCGCGCCGGACATCAATACAGAATCGAGCTAGAAAATGAAGAGTTCATCTTGTTTAAATACGATATCAACCCCGAAGAACAGCTGATCATAGAAAAAAAGAATGACGAAATTAACATCGAGCGAAAAACCATTCCTTACAATATCGAGGCGAAAAACACTGGCACCCAGTTTGAGTCACCCCTTGATTGAAAACGTCGCCGTCACTGAAACCCCAAAGCAAGGAATCCTGGCGAGGTTGTAGTGCATAAAAACAATGACTTCATCAACCGTGGCACACGGTGTCTGCGCGCCTCTGTCGAAGCAACCTGCATACACCTACGGGAGGGGCGAGAGATAATGAATGGCTCTGGGGTAAAGAAGAGGGATATTATCGGCTACAGAGGGGAGTAAACGGTGAACTACCTGCTCCACCTGCTACTGTCGGAACCAGAGGATGACTGTTATGTAGGCAATCTGATGGGTGACTTTGTCAAGGGGAGGTTAGAATCCCACGCGCAAGACTTTGCCCCCGCAGTGATCCGCGGCCTGAAACAACATCGGCGCATAGACAGTTATGCCCACCAAAGTGCGATTTTTCGGCGCAGCTACCAGCGACTGGACCGTAGCTATGGTCTTTATCGCGGCATTATGGTGGATCTTTTTTATGACCACTTTGCGGCGCGTCACTGGCAGTGTTTTCATCCGCTCCCCCTCCCAGATTTCGCGCACACGATATACACCATCCTGGGCGCTCGCATTGACCTGCCCCCAGCCTTTGCCCACGTTGCCGCGCGCATGCGCGAACACAATTTGCTGGTTGCTTACACCCACACCCAAACCATAGAGCGCGCCCTGAATCACATCAGCACCCGCGCCAGAGCACCGAACCCACTTCACGGTGCAATTACCGAACTACTGCGCAACTACACACAGTTAGAACAAGACTGCATCAACTTTATCAAGGCGTCTATGGCGTGGACCGAACGCCAGCCCCTATGGAACAACGCCCCCGATGAAGAAGAGCCCAGAACTAAACCCATTGTGGCAGACTAAGCAGATAAAATGCTGCAGCAGCTCGCGACGTCCCTACTGAGACGAATCCCTACGGTGCCCCACCAACCCTAGCTTACGGGTTCTCAATAATGGTACGCCCTTCGAGGTAAAAGCGTTTTTCGTCCGCCTCCCCCATCGAGAAAGTTTTACGCGGCAGAGCGCCATCCTGCACAATGGTACGAAAAAAATCATGCTTAGAAATCGAAGGCAGGTAGAATCCAGCGCAAACCGGACGTGAACCTATCTGGGTCACGCTTTGGACTCCGTGGATATAATCAATCCGCACATCCTCATGCCGCGCTAGATAACCATCGAGAAATTCCTGCAGAGAACCTACCGCCAGGGTTTTATGTGGATTTCTGATTCGAAGCAGGTAATAGCTTCCACTTAGAACACAGCCACAACAGTGGTCGCTCTCCCCTTCTGCGGCACTCATGGCCGTCAGACACGCGTCCGCATCGGCCTGGGGTTCCAGCTCAAACTCCATGTTGTCAGCACTGAAAAAGCGCTGCAGTTCCTGACGCAGATCGTCAACATCCACATTAAATAGCACCCGGTGGATAGCTTCAAACTCCAGACCAGAGTCGTGAATATTCACCAACTCTACTAGGGCGTAGCGCGCCGGATGCTCCATCACTGCGTCGGGATCGGACGCTCCGCGCTTGATCTCCTCCCACAGCGCTTTAGCCGTGGCAAAGGAGTGATTACCATCCCCCATGGCATAGAGCATGACATCTTCATGTCCCGGATACTTGCGCTGATACACCTGTGGATCGGCCAGAACATCAAGGGCTTGCACTACTTGCTGGTGCAGTTTCGGGTCATCCACCAGATAACCGTTCAGGTGCCCCCCCGCGCCGTATAAGTAGAAATTGTAAATCTGCTTGAGTTTTGCATCGAATAGCGGCTCAATTACGGTTTTATGCGGATCATCGATCAGAACCATGATATGGGGCAGTTCCAGCGGTGCATTACGCCGCACCTTGATGCGTGGCGGCAGGCGGTCCATGATGGTTCCCTCTGTTGCGCGGA
Organism: Desulfuromonas sp.; assembly: GCA_028685815.1. Lineage (GTDB taxonomy): Bacteria > Desulfobacterota > Desulfuromonadia > Desulfuromonadales > Desulfuromonadaceae > JAIVHC01. Next base: position 5,544 of record JAQUDG010000041.1, on the reverse strand, counting down.
TCAGAGAATGAGCCCCTTGGTTGTAGTCGTAGCACTCCAGATCCAGCGCCACCATCAGCCCCTTACGCTGCGGCACTATTGCCGTACTGCGCTCCACCAAAACAAAGGCCGGCTCATGCTCAACCAAGGTTCCATCCTGCATGCACGCATGCATATTGGCATTGATATGTTCAATTCTGCTCTCTACATCTGGGTCCTCTAGATAGACCTCTGGCAGCGTCATCTTTAACGTAGAAGGGGCAGACCCAACAAATTTGGCCAGATCGTTCCAGTACTGCAGATCGGAAGTATATTGATCGCAGGCGATTACTGCCCACTTGTGCATATCGATGTTGGCGGCGGGGAGCAGGATGCGAGGCACCTGCAGGGCAATCCGAGGGAAATTCATGAACATCTATCCTTTACTGAACAAATTGATGTGCGTAACCGTAACTTAAAACTTACCGAAGCTGCTGCGCGCTTTCCGGCGCGAAAACTTGCCCAGAATCCAGCCAAGTAGCAGCGTTCCACCCCCAGCGAGGAACCATCGGATACTCACCTCACTGAGCATGGTTCGGTTTTCTTCCTGTAAGGCACTTAAGTGGATCTGAGCCTCATCGAGCTCGCGCTGCAAACGCTTGCTCTCTTCATCCAGCACTATAGCGTTGTCGGACAACTCACGAATCCGGACTAGCTCCTGTTCGCGAGAGGCGAGCTCTTGACGTAGGGTCTCTAGTTCACTTTGTAACATTTCCTGCGCAGCCACCGCCCCCTGCTGTCCCTCAACCTGTCTACGGAGCTTTTCTACTTCAAGCTGCAACTTCTTGATTTGTTGTCTCTTTGGGATGTGGGGTGAGATGTACTGGGTAAGCACATAGCCCGTGGTGCCATCTTTAAGCTGAACATACAGGTAGTCCCCGTGCTCTTCCAGTACTTCCACCGCAGTATCGGTGATCAGGTTTTTGGTTATCTTGTATTGGTTGCCCTGGCCCGCCCGTAGGTTGATGACCAGTTGATCGGAGACATAGCGGGTGTCAGCAGCCCAGCTTCCAGCAGCACCAAGGCAGATAGCACACAGAAACGCGCTGGCTACGAGGTTTCTAATCATATTATTCTCCTGTTTTCATGTACATGTTTTACCCTTTAACCAATAATCACCCTCGCTTAAAGCGGCCAGTCGGTTTCAAATCCGGCAGGGTAGAAATTGTCTTTAGTGCGGTTAAAATAACCATACTGAAGGCGGGGAATTTGCGCTTTAATTTCATTGAACATATATGCCATCCCGACGCAATCCTGCGCTGGAGGCAGTGCCTGCAGGTACAGTTGCGGGTCGATAGCTAGATTGCGTAGCTGGAGCATGTCCACCCCATAGCGCTCAATAACACGCATAAGCTCCTCCATCTCCGCCTGTTGATCGGTAATGCCCGGGAAGACTAAATAATTGAACATGACAAACAAACCAAGGTCTTTTGCGCGGCGGACCGACTCAAACACATCGTCCAGACAATAAGCTCGGGGGCGATAATAGGCATTGTACACTGGTTCACGTACTGAATTGAGGGAGACTCGGATGGAATCCAGCCCAGATTTGGCCAGGGCCTCTACCTTATCCGGCAGGGAAGCGTTGGAGTTGAAGTTGATTGTCCCACGCGTGGTGCGACGGCGCATCTCGCGTACAGCCTCGCAGATTACATCTGCCTGCATGATGGGATCACCTTCACACCCCTGCCCAAAGGAGACGATGGCATTTTGTGCTGTTTCCAGATGTGGAACCGCCGTCTGCACCAACTCCTCCACCGTGGGGACAAACTCAATGCGCTCCTGACTGGAGGGGCAACACTCATTCTCCGCCGCTTGATATGACAGGCACCCCAGACATCTGGAGTTGCAGGTTGGTGAGGTAGGCAGTGGCGCTTCCCAGCGCTGCAGAAATAGGTTTTTAGCCGCAAAGCAGTGGTAATCGAGGGCACAGCGGGATAATTGTAGTAGCAGGCGATTATCCGGATAGCGCCCCAACAGTACATCCACCCCCGGAGCCACCTCACGGTCATCAAAGTATTCTGATTCCCACTGCGTGCTGCGGTCCACCTTGAGAGCTGGGACGTAAAAACGCTCCTCTTCGGCACACCACGCCAGCGCCGTATAGGACCACAGAGGAAGGGTCTGGCGTTTGGGCGGATATTCAACCGCAGGGAGATACGTACGCATATACGCCGGGGACATAAAGGCGCACACGGCCTGTACCGGTTCACCCCCCATGGAGCGGGGCAGATTGCGGATCACTTGCGCCTTACCCGTACGCGGATCAATCCCCACTGGGCTCAGCCCGGGCATAGTAAACAGGCGGCTTCCCTCAGGCAGCGGAATCATCTCTGCTGCATCGGGCACGCAGATTTCGCTGCCACTCATTGCGGCCATACGATATTCCGGGTGTTCAAAAACTTCACCATCCTGCGTTGCCACAACACTCAAAAAGGTCATGCCCGCTTCACTTCCTTATCCTTAAATTATCAGAAAAAGTTCTACATCGCCTCAGGCTCGAAAGCAAACTCAGCGCACAATGCTACAGCAACTGCCCTGGGATAAACAAGCTCAATATGATTAGCCTTCTGCCCAGCAATGGGAGGAACTGCGGGAGCAGCTATACCGCATCAACCTCTGGCTTTATCCGGCGACGACGTAAAGAAGATGCAAAATTTGCGCTTTTATTTTATCCTGCGCAGCATGAAAACAGTCCTGACCACCCTGCACAGCAAATTTATCCACCCAAGTCTGGCTTTGCCTTGCCTTGCCGCCTACTGCCGCGACACCTGCGGAGAGCTCCTGATCCGCGAATTTACGGTACACGAACCGCGTGACAACATCCTCGCGGCACTGTTGGATGAACACGCCAACGTGATCGCTTTTTCCGTGTATATCTGGAACCGCGAAGAAACCCTAGCCTTGGTGGATGCCATCCATGTAGCTGCGCCCCATATCCGCATAATCCTCGGCGGACCGGAGACTAGCTACCCAGAACCCAACATATGGGAGCGCCATCCTGGCATCAGCGCCATTATCCACGCCGAAGGTGAACGTCCACTGCGAGCGCTGCTCCGAGCTTGGCAGGTAGACGCCATCCCAACCGAATGCGGGGGTTTAAGTCTGCGCACTGCGAGCGGAATAATAACGGAACCGCAAGCCCTACTACTCGAACACCTGGACGAACTGCCATCGCCCTATACCCTCGGACTTATGGATTGCGATAAGGGCTTTGTTTATTACGAGAGCAGTAGAGGCTGTCCCTATAGTTGCGCCTTCTGCATGAGCGCCCTCGACACCAAGGTGCGCAGTTTTTCCATGCAGCGGATCAAGCAGGATCTGCTTCTGCTCATGCAACAACAGGTGCCAAAAATCAAGCTGGTGGATCGAACCTTCAACTACGATCCCCAGCGGGCGCGTACCATCTTTGCCTTTATTCTCGAACATAACCGCAGCAGCCATTTCCACTTTGAAATTGGCGCCCATCTCCTCGACGCCCCCACCCTGCAGATGTTGGAGCAGGTGCCAGAGGGGATGTTTCAGTTTGAGATCGGGGTTCAATCAACCATGGAGGACACCCTTAAGGCGGTGCAGCGCCACGCTCCGTTGGAGATCCTACTGGCCAATGTGGAACATCTGCTGCGCCGTACCCATATTCACATCCACCTAGATCTAATCGCGGGGTTGCCAGGGGACGATACCACCCAGATTCTGCACGGCATCGATACATTAATGCACCTGCGCCCGCATCATTTGCAGATTGAGCCTCTGAAACTTCTCCCCGGCGCGCCGTTACGCCGCGACGCCGCCGCGCTGGGACTACACTACGACCCCAACCCGCCCTACACAATACTGAGGTCAGACAAGCTCGATTTCTTCGCCCTAGAGCACCTGCGCGGCATAAGTCGCCTGCTCGACCTTACTTGGAACTGCGGGCGCGCTGCCAACTTCATTCTCGAACTCGGCAGACAGCGCCAGAGTGTCGCCAGCGCCCTCGCGGAGCTGGAAAGATACTGGAAAAAACACGATCTGCTGCGCTTTCCTCTTGGGCAACGGGAAATCTTCGAACATCTGGCAGCGGCTGCGTACAGTATGTTCAGCACCCAACCTCAGGTGTTAGAATTGCTGCAGCAGACGCTAGCGCGCGATCTGGCGCTGCGCGAACCGATAACGCCCACCAAAATTCCCGATTTTTTAGCCTTTCAACTACATGACGACGAAGAACAACGGGTAAAAGAGCAGGTGAAGGAAAAGTTGGAGCAGGTCAAGGGGAAGGGGATAAAAATGCAGTATTTTGCGGCCAGGCTCCCCGCGCTAGCTCAGCAGCATATTAGCGAGGATGACAATGCTGAAAAAGTTGTTTACCTGTTTTTCTACCTGACTCAAAGCGGAGCGAGGATGCAGGTAGAGGAGTTGCGGATTTAACAAACGCTTCATTCTGACAGGACAACTGCACCCACGGCGGTATCGCAACCACCGTAGGAGCCGATTCCATATCGGCCCGCGATTCTGCAGGCCGGGCGGAAATGGATTCCGCTCTTACAATATCCCACAAGCACCCAATCCTCTTCGCGCCGCAACTGTAGGGTCAATGCACGAATTGACCCTACAGCTCAGTCAATATATCCATCAGGATTGCTCTTCTGCCAACGCCATGAATCACCACACATCCGCTCTAAATCGAATTTAGCTTCCCAGCCCAGCAGCGTCCGCGCCAGAGTTGGGTCGGCGTAGCACTCCGCGATGTCCCCCGGGCGCCGGGCCACAACCTGATAGGGGACGGTCCTACCGCTGGCGGTTTCAAAGGTGCGCACTACCTCCAGCACGGAATAGCCTCGCCCGGTTCCTAAATTGAGCGTGAGTGCCTGCCCTTTCCGTTCAGCTTCTGGCAAGCCACGCTCCAAAGCACTCAGGTGCCCACGCGCTAAATCCACTACGTGGACATAATCACGCACCCCGGTGCCATCAGGGGTGGGATAATCATCGCCAAATACGCTTAAGTGCTCCCGCTTCCCCACCGCAACTTGGGCCACAAACGGCACTAGGTTGTTCGGTATCCCCCGCGGATCTTCCCCGATCAGGCCAGACGGATGTGCCCCCACTGGGTTGAAGTAGCGTAGCAGAACCAGATTCCACTCTGGGTCTGAGGCGTGCAAATCGGTAAGGATCTGCTCAATCATCAGTTTGGTGCGTCCATACGGGTTGGTGGGACCAAGTGGAGCGTCTTCGCCGATAGGGACGCTGGCAGGGTCGCCATACACGGTAGCGGACGAACTGAACACTAGGTTTTTACACCCGTACGCTCCCATCACCTCACACAGCACCAAGGTGGAATAGAGATTGTTGTTGTAGTATTCCAGCGGTTGCGCCACCGACTCCCCCACCGCCTTGTGGCCAGCAAAGTGGATCACCGCATCCACCGTGTGGGTGCTGAACACTTGGCTTAACCTGTCTTTATCCCGCACATCATAGGGATAAAACACCATCTTGCGCCCCGTAATTTCCTCCACCCGCTCCAGCGCTAGGGGCGATGAATTAGACAAA